>NZ_SJPO01000008.1 GCF_007859935.1 Posidoniimonas polymericola
CTTCGTCGAACCGCCTAGTGCGGACCCGCATGCTAGGTGGTGTGGGGAGGGTCACCGGCAACGGTGGCCCTTACCCGGTTCTCCGCGATCCTGGTTCAAACTACGCTCCGGCGATGCAAATCAGTAAAAGGGAAAACGCCGCTTAATGTTAACAGTTCTTCTACGCGGTCTCGATTCCCGTCCCGGCATGCATTGAGTTCGGGGGCTGTGATGCCAATGCACAGGATCAAGCCAGCGTTCTGGTCACGAACAGTGAATCGACCGTAGTCGCAAAACAAGAACGCTGTAATTGACGATCCATCGGGAGTCGCAGGTCCAATGTCCATCGTTTGGCCGGGCTCCAGTACTGTTTCGAGCGTGTAGTGAGCAAGTTGCCCAATGATGTTTGCCCCCCAGTCGTCATCGTCACGTGAGCAAATCGCCAGTTCGTAGTTTCCCATGGAGTTGGGAGCCTGGTCGGCGTTGCCGATCAATTCGGCGGTGACGGAAACAATCCCGTCAACATGGTTGTGAAAATAGACAATGTCTGCGGTACCACCGAGGTCAGCGCCGAGGTGAAATGGTATCGTCCCATGGCCAACAGTATCGTGCGACTTGCCTAGGACGGACTCCATCGCAGCGAGGCGAGCGTCCCACCAAAGAGTCCATTCGTCTTCGGATTCAGCGTGCGAGTTCATGCTTCATCTTTGGTCGGAGAACGTTGTGCTTCACCTGCAAAGTCGGTTGGCGCGGCCCTGGCGTCAGCCAGGGGCGTGACAAGCGGCTTTGTCAGGTGCAAGCGCTTGTTAGCAAGATCCCCAGAAGCGTGACGAATCCCTTCTCCGAATTCGCCCGCCACCTTACGACTCATTCGCTACTGCTCGCCTCGAACTCATTGATAAAAGTCTCGTAAACTACGAAGTGAGTCTCCGATTCTGAGAGTATTTCGACGAACAACGGCTTGACTTGGTCCTCCCAGGAAAGCTTCCCCAAACCTGCCCCTATCTTTGGAAGTGCTACTGCAGAGACCCCACCTTCAGCAGACCATTTCTTAAGGCGGCGTAGAGACTTACGGAGATAGGGCATAGTCGCGTGGTACATATCGGGCTGAGTTGCCAGGTAAAACACACCCGGGCCACCATCAATTCCTGGGTGTGACCACAATCCACCACCCTTGAAATTCCCAGACCTTGCGAACTTCTTAAAACCAGCCTGAATCTCCGGCCAGCGCCTCGAGATTTTGAGCGCTAGACCGGTACCCATACCTTCTTGATTGCCCTCAGCGACTCCTTGAGCAATGTACGGCTCGGTAGCCTGCAGCAGATCACCTTGGACAAAGCTCAGCACAGGCCCCCATCCTTTACTTGCTAACTTGTTATTAGACAGAAAGATTCTGTGTAAGCCCTGCTTACACAGCGTTACTCAAGATAATCCCCTGGCGCAGGGTGGTCTAGGCGATCTGCGTCGGCGTGAGACCTCGACGCTGATTCGCTCGGGTCGGTAAGTGCAGAGGAGGCGTCGTCCTGTGCATCGAAGAGTTGTCACCAAACCTGCCTCAGCGTGAAACTCCTGCGCACCCGTGTGGCAGCGAACTTCGTTCGCGCAACGGCTCGCCAGCAGGGTGGTTCAATCAGACGACAGTCGGTGGGCGCCAGCCCTAGAGGCATTGCGGCGCCGGCGCCCGCTCCCGCAACCTGCTATCCTACTGCCGGCGTCCCCTCTGCGAAGAACCCGAGAACGACCAACCCCCATGGACCCGCGTTACCGCTCGCTGCTGGCCGATCTATTGGCCTGCTGGAAGCAGCTTGTCGCCGCCGACCTGGCCTACAAGGCGGTCGCGTTTGTGCTGCTGACGCCGACCCTCGCCCTCTTGTTCCGGCTGCTGCTCGCCGTGTCGGGCCAGGCGGTGCTGGCCGACGTCGACATCCTCCAGTTCTTGATTGGCCCTGTCGGCTGGGCGTGCGCGATCCTGGCCGGCGGCGTGTGGCTCGCGATCCTGGCGCTCGAGCAGGCGGCCCTGCTCGGGGTGCTCGCGTCGTCCCGCGCCGCGGGAGAGACGCGGCGCACCATGGGCGCGGTCGAGGCGATCGTCTTCTCCGCCCGCCACGCCGTAAGCGTGCTGCGGGTCACGATGAGGATTGTCGGCGTCACGCTGCTGCAGGCGACCCCGCTGGTGGCGGTGGTCGGTTTGCTCTACGTGTCGCTGCTCGGCGAGCACGACATCAACTTCTACCTCAAGGAAAAGCCGCCGGTGTTCCTCTGGGCGGTCGGCCTGGCGGCGGTCGTCATGGCGGCGCTCGTCGCGGTGCTGCTGCGGCTGGTCTCGCACTGGCTGCTGGCGTTGCCGCTGGTGCTGTTTGAGGGGACACCGCCGGCGGCCGCCCTGCCGGCGAGCGCCGAGCGGACGCGGGGCCACCGGCGGGCGGTGCTGCTGCGGGTCGGGTTGTGGCTGGTTGTCTCGAGCCTGCTCTCGACCCTCATCACCGGCGTGGTGATCGCGGTCGGGCGGTCCGCGGCGCCGTGGTTCCAGCACAACCTCTCGGCGCTGCTATTCGTGCTCGGCGGGCTGGTGATCGCCTGGGTCGTGGCGGGCGTGGTCGCCAACCTGGTGAGCACGATCCTGTTCGCCGTGGTGCTGCTGGACGCCTACACCGGACTGGGCGCCGAACCACAGTGGGACGCCGCGAAGGGCGATGGCGGCCGGTCGCTAGCCTACCGCTTCACTCGCGGCAGGGTAGCCGCGGCGGGCGTGATTGGCGTGCTGCTTGCGGCCGTGGTGGGCGCCTGGTTGGTGCAGACGATCCGCGTTGACGACGAGGTGGTGGTGATCGCCCACCGCGGCGCGGCGGCCCGGGCGCCCGAGAACACCCTGGCCTCGATCGGGCTAGCGATCGAGGAGGGCGCCGACTTCGTCGAGATCGACGTGCAGGAGACGGCCGACGGCCAGATCGTAGTGCTGCACGACAGCGACTTCATGAAGGTCGCGGGCGAGCCGCTGAAAATCTGGGACGCCAACTTCGACGACCTGGCCGGTATCGATATCGGCAGCTCGTTCGCGCCGGAGTTCCACGCCGAGCGGACGCCGCTGCTCGCCGAGGTGCTCGACCTGTGCGACGGCCGCGCGAAGGTGCTGATCGAGCTCAAGTACTACGGCCACGACCAGCAGCTCGAACAGCGCGTGCTCGACCTGGTAGCCGAGCGCGGCATGCAGTCGCAGGTGCAGTACATGTCGCTGAAGCTGCCGGGGGTCGAGAAACTGAAGTCGCTCGACCCCGATGCTGCCGCGGGCGTGCTGCTGTCGGTCTCGGCCGGGAACCTGAAGAACGCGTCGGCCGACTTCTGGGCAATGAACGCGGGCTTCGTCACCCGCCGCGTCGTCCGCACCGCCCACCGCAGCGGCCTGGGGGTCTACGTCTGGACGGTCAACGACCCGGTGACGATGTCGCGGATGATCGGCCGCGGCGTCGACGGCCTGATCACCGACGACCCGTCCCTCGCCCGCGCGGTCATCGAGCGGCGAGACGACCTCGGCCTGGCCGAAAGCCTGCTGCTAGAACTAGCCGACCTGTTCGGCATCGAGCCGAAGGTCGCAGAGCAGTAGGTGGGAGGCGCCTAGCGGTGGTTGAATGGTTGATGGCCACGAAAAGGCACGAGAAGGCACAAGAGGAGGGTGGGGCCGCCCGTTCTCTTTTGTGCCGTTTCGTGCCTTTTTGTGGCTATTGTCTGCGGCAGGTTGGTGGGCGGGTTTGGAAGCCGATTGTGTGGGGCTGCGAAAGACGGAGAACCCGGTGCTAGCTTCGGGGGTGCCATGCTCACACGCGATAGCGGGTGAGCATGCTGAAGGTTCGGGCCATTCTACGCATGCCTGCCTGCTGTCGCGTGTAGGCATGCCACCCGGCTCTCAACCGGTGGCGCCGCAAAGGTACTTCCGCCATCGGTCGGTCTCGGCCATTTCCTTCAACACGGCGTTGCGTTCGACAAGGAAACGCCGCAGGTACCGCTCCAGAAGCAACTTCTCGGCGATGCGCCCGAGCATGCCAAACGGGGCAAAGAACTCGAACCGGTCGGACATTACCGTCTGCCCGTCAGCCTCTTCGAAATTATGATCGTGCCGCAGGGAGCGGAACGCGCCCTCGACCATTTCGTCCCGGAAGTGGGATGGGTAGTCGAACGCGGTGATCCTGCCGCGGAGCCGCTGGGTCAGGCCGAAATGGACCGCCTCCCACGTGACCTCTTCATTGAGCCCGATAAGACCGGTCGTCACCCCGCCCACGGCGCGTTCCTTGGTGTTGCCCGCGGAGTCTTGGTGCGCGTCGATGCTCCGCGCGAGGTCGAACACCCGATCGCGCGGCGCGTTGATGGTGGTCTCGAGGGAAATCAAGGCCATGGGGCAAGACCTGTCCAACTTCGGGTGAAAGCCCGACCTACGATGATTGTTCCAGCAGCCAAGCGTCGTCTTCAGCCGTGAAGGTCACCCGGTCGCGCGGCAGGCGGGCGAGGTCAAAGGCGGCGGCGAACTCGGCGACGGAGAGTTCCTCTCGCATGGCGAGCCCGCTCCACGAGGCGATCAGGCCGACCACGCGTTCGGGCCGCACGCCCTCTTGGCGGTAGCTGTCGACGCGGGTGTCGCCGTGGCGTTTGGCGAGGCGGCGGCCGTCGGGCCCCACGACCAGCGGCAGGTGGGTCCAGGTCGGCGGCGGGCCGAGTTCGAGCCGCTCGTACAAGAGTTCCTGACGCGGAGTAGAGGTCAACAGATCATCGCCCCGCACAATCTGGTCGACCCCCTGCCGCGCGTCGTCGACCACGACGGCCAGCTGGTAGCTCGGCGTGCCGGCCTTGGTGGAAACGAGGAAGTCGCCCACGGTCTGGTCGGTCGACAGCGACTGGGGCCCGCAGAACTGGTCGACGAAGTGCTGCTTGCCCTCTGGCACGCGGAGCCGCCAGGCGGCGCCGTCGGCGGGCGACCAGCCGTCGAGCGGCGCCGGGCTGGCCGGTCGACAGCGGCCGGTGTAGCGGAGTTCGTGCTGGTCGCCGTGCGGCGCGGATGCGGCGTCCTCGGCGATCTGGCTGCGGCTGCAGCGGCAGGGGTAGATCTCACCCCGCTTGGCGAGCCGGTCGAGCGCCGCGTGGTACGGCGCCAGGTCGGCGGTCTGGTAGTGCGGCCCGTCGTCCCAGTCGATGCCGAGCCAGGCGAGCGTGTCGATCACGCCGCGGGCGGCCTGCTCCTTGATGCGGGGGCCGTCGAGATCCTCGATCCGCAGCACGACCTCCCAGCCGCCCTGCCGCGCCATGGCCCAGTTGACCAGGAAGGTCCGCACGTTGCCCAGGTGCAGCGCGCCGGTCGGCGAGGGGGCAAGGCGGGTGCGTGGCATGGGGAGGCGCTGGGCGCTGGTTGGAGGGCGCTAGGAAGAAGGCGATGGGTGGTCCTCTGGAAACGGGGTCTGGCACGCTGCCGCGAGCCAGTCCCCGTTTCCAGAGGTCGTGTTTCCAGCGCCCAGCGCCCTCCAACCAGCGCCTAGTAGTGCGGCGGCTTCTCGTCGGCGGCGCCCTCGGCCGACTCGTAGTACTCGACCAGCCGGGCGACGGTCCGCTTGAGCTTGACCTGCTCGAGGTTGGCCATGTCGAGTTCGCGACGCAGGCCGGTCACGACGCTGTTGAGGTCGTCGAGCATCTGCTGCTGGTGCGCCAGCAGCTCCTCGAGTTTGGTCTGGCGTTCGGTCATGCGGCGTCGACCGCCCGGCGCCAGGCGTGGGCCATCAGCGCGGCCCCGGCCGCGGAGGGGTGCACGCCGTCGCCGGCCCAGTGGCTGGGGGCGGCGATCGTGATCGCCTTGTCGAACATCGACTGGAACGGGACCCACACGTCGGCGAACTCGTCGGCCAGCTCCTTGGCGGCCGTGCGGAACTCGTCGAACTTGGGGAACCACTTGTCGCCGACGGCGCCGGTCTTCAGCACGAACGGCTCGCAGATCACGATGCGGGTGCTGGGCAGCTCGCTCTTAGTGCGCTCGAGCAGCTGGCGGTAGTCGTCGCGGTAGGTGTCGATGGTGCCGTCGTAGTTGCCGTTGAGCCAGTGCCATATGTCGTTGACGCCGATCAGGATGCTGAGCACGTCCGGCTTCAGGTCGAGGCAGTCCTGCTGCCAGCGCTCGGCGAGCTGGTGCACCTTGTTGCCGCTGATCCCGCGGTTGTAGCACTTCAGTCCGGCGTCGGGCCGATCGACCAGCAGCGACGCCGCGGTCAGGAAGGCGTAGCCGTTGCCGAGGGCCTCGTGGTCGTTGGCCGCCGGCGCGTCCTTGTTGCGGCCGGCGTCGGTGATGCTGTCGCCCTGAAACAGGATCGTGGCGCCGTCGGGGATCATGCTGGTCTTGGCGGCGGCGGCCGCGGAGGCGTGCGTAGCGGCGCCGGCCGCCACGGCGCCAATGGCCGCGGTCTGGAGGAACGCCCGCCGGGGTTGCTGAGCCGCGTTGTAACTGGTCGCCATGGTGTTTCGCCTGGGGTGGGGGTCGGGGCCAGGCCTCTAGTCTAAACCACCTGCTGCGGCAGATTCAGCCCCGGGGCGGAAAGTGTGGTCGAGCCCATCAGGTACTGGTCGATCGCCCGGGCGGCGCCGCGGCCCTCGTTGATCGCCCACACGACCAGGCTCTGGCCGCGGCGGCAGTCGCCGGCGGCGAACACCCCCTCGACGTTGGTGGCGAAGTCGCCGTGCTCGGCCTTGAAGGTGGTCCAGCCGCGGCGGGGTTCCTGCATCTCGAGGCCGAGCATCTCGCCGGCGGCCAGTTCGGGGCCGACGAAGCCGGTCGCCAGGAACACCAGGTCGGCGGGCCACACCTTCTCGGAGCCCTCGACCTCGGTCCACGGGGGGCCGTTCGGGGTGGGGCGGGTCCAGTCGAGCTGCACGGTCTTGACGCCGGTCAGCTTGCCGTCGACGCCGACGAACTCCTTGGTCAGGATCTCGTAGCAGCGGGGGTCCTCGCCGGTGCGGCTCTTCATCTCCTCGTGGGAGTAGTCCAGACGGTAGACCCGCGGCCATTGGGGCCAGGGGTTGTTGTCGGCCCGCTCGGCGGGGGGCTGGGACATCAGCTCGAAGTTGACCACGCTCTTCGCGCCGTGGCGCAGCGACGTGCCGATGCAGTCGGCGCCGGTGTCGCCGCCGCCAACCACGATGACGTGCTTGTCCTTGGCCGAGAGCGCGTGGCCGTCCGTCAGGTTCGAGTCGAGCAGGCTCTTGGTGTTGCGGGTTAGGAAGTCCATCGCGTAGTAGACGCCGTCCAGGTCGCGGCCCGGGCAGCTGGCGGTGGGGTCGAACGGCTTGGCGGCTCCGGTCGCCAGCAGCACCGCGTCGAACTCGTCGACCAGCTTCTGCGGGTCGACGAATTCGATCTCAACGCCCCCCTCCTGCATGATCTGCGTCATGTGGCCGGGCTCGAAGTCCTCCCGCTTGCCGATGTGCTTGCCGGTAAGGAACTTGACGCCCTCGTCCCGCAGCTGCTGGACGCGGCGCTCGACTGTGCCCTTGTCGAGCTTCATATTGGGGATGCCGTACATGCAGAGCCCGCCGATGCGGTCGGCCCGCTCGTAGACGGTCACTTCGTGGCCGGCGCGGCGGAGCTGCTGCGCGGCGGACAGGCCGGCCGGGCCGGAGCCGACGACCGCCACGCTCTTGCCGGTCAACATCTCGTCGGACGGCGGGCGGGGGACGACGCGGCCCTCTTCCCAGCCGCGGTCGATGATGGCGTTCTCGATGTTCTTGATCGTGACCGGCGGCTCGATAATGCCCAGCACGCAAGCCCCCTCGCACGGCGCGGGGCAGGCCCGGCCGGTGAACTCGGGGAAGTTGTTGGTCTTGTGCAATCGCTCGAGCGCAACGTCCCAGCGGCCGTTGTAGACCAGGTCGTTCCACTCGGGGATCAGGTTGTCGACCGGGCAGCCGGTGTCCGACTGGCAGAACGGCACGCCGCAGTCCATGCACCGCGCGCCCTGCGTGGTGAGGTGCTCCTCCGGCGGGTGGGTGTAGATCTCCAGGTAGTCGCTGGCCCGCTCTACCGGGTTGCGGTACGGGACGGCCTGGCGTTTGAACTCTTTGAAACCGGTGGGTTTGCCCATAATCTTCTGCGTTAGATGAAGAGCGGAAGTGTGTTTGCTAGTTAATGACCAACATCCAAGCCGAAGACACCAGGCGCCGAGGGCTGCTTCGGAGTTGGTCGGTTTGTTCTCTTAATTGTGCCGAAGATTCGACTCAGCTCTTGGGATTCCTTGCTTGCCGAACCAAAGGGATCGGTTACGGCGTCCAGAGTGACCCGTCTCGCGATCTAAATCAACGCGGCGCGTTGTTCGAGTTCGAATCGGTCAGTCGCCGCGCGCTCGGACGCGTTCTTGGTCGTTTCGGCTTCGCCATTGGTGCTGAACTGGCTACGCGATCGCCTCTTCCTCCTGCTTGGCCTTCATCTCTTCTAGCACCCGCTTGTAGTCGGTTGGCATGACCTTGACGAACTGCGGGAGGGTCTCGTCCCAGCGGTCGAGCAGGTCGGCCGCGCGGGCCGAGTCGGTGTGCTTGTGGTGCGCGGTGACCAGCTCCTTGAGCTCCTGGATGTCCTCGCCGGCCTCGACCTTCTCGAGCTCGACCATGCCCATGTTGCAGTTGCCGAGCAGCTCGTTCTCGGGGTCCCAGACGTAGGCGACGCCGCCGGACATGCCGGCCGCGAAGTTTCGGCCGGTGGCCCCCAGGATCACGACGCGGCCGCCGGTCATGTACTCGCAGCCGTGGTCGCCCACGCCCTCGATCACCGCCCGGGCGCCGGAGTTACGCACGCAGAACCGCTCGGCGGCGCGGCCGCGGAGGAACGCCTCGCCGCGGGTGGCGCCGTACAGGCAGACGTTGCCGACGATGATCTGCTCCTCGGCCTTGAAGCCGGATTGCTTCGGCGGGTAGACGATCACCCGGCCGCCGGACAGGCCCTTGCCGACGTAGTCGTTGGCGTCGCCCTCGAGCTCGAGGGTCACACCGTGGGCGAGGAACGCGCCGAGGCTCTGACCGGCGTGCCCCTCAAACTTGAAGTGGATGGTGTCGTCCGGCAGGCCCTCCTCGCCCCACTTCTTGGCGATCTCGTTCGACAGGATCGTGCCGACCGTGCGGTTGGTGTTGACGATCTTAACGGTCTCGCGGACCGGCTTGGCGTCCTCGATCGCCGGCTTGGCGAGGTCGAGCAGCCGGGTGATGTCGAGCGACTGGTCGAGCCCGTGGTCCTGCTCCATGGTGCAGTACATCGGCGCGTCGGGACGCGCCGGCTTGGCGGGCGCGAGCAGCTTGGACAGGTCCAGGCCGTCGGACTTCCAGTGGCGGATCGCCTTGGAGACGTCCAGCATGTCGACCCGGCCGACCATCTCCTCGATGGTGCGGAAGCCGAGCTCGGCCATCAGCTCGCGGGCCTCTTCGGCGACCATGAACAGGTAGTTCACGACGTGCTCCGGCTTGCCGCGGAACTTGGCCCGCAGGTCCGGGTCCTGGGTGGCGATGCCCACCGGGCAGGTGTTGAGGTGGCACTTCCGCATCATGATGCAGCCGAGCGTGATCAGCGGGGCGGTCGAGAAGCCGAACTCCTCGGCGCCCAAGAACGCGGCGATCACGACGTCGCGGCCGGTTTTGAGGCCGCCATCGGTCTGCAGCACGACGCGGCTCCGCAGGTCGTTAAGCACGAGGGTCTGGTGGGTCTCGGCGATGCCGAGCTCCCACGGCAGGCCGGCGTGCTTGATGCTGGTCAGCGGCGAGGCGCCCGTGCCGCCACCGTCGCCGGAGATCAGGATGTGGTCCGCGTAGCCCTTGGCCACGCCGCTGGCGACCGTCCCCACGCCGACCTCGCTGACCAGCTTGACGCTGATGCGCGCCGCGCGGTTGGCGTTCTTCAGGTCGTGGATCAGCTGCTTGAGGTCCTCGATGGAGTAGATGTCGTGGTGCGGCGGCGGGCTGATCAGGCCGACGCCCGGCGTCGAGTAGCGGATGCGGGCGATGTTGTCGTCGACCTTGCGGCCGGGGAGCTCGCCCCCCTCGCCCGGCTTGGCGCCCTGGCTGATCTTGATCTGGATCTCGTCGGCGTTGGTCAGGTAGCTGATCGTGACGCCGAACCGACCCGAGGCGACCTGCTTGATGGCGGAGCGGCGGGAGTCGCCGTTGGGCTCGGGGGTCCAGCGGACCGGGTCCTCGCCCCCCTCGCCAGTGTTGCTCTTGCCCCCCAGGCGGTTCATCGCGATCGCGAGCGACTCGTGGGCCTCGGCCGAGATCGAGCCGAAGGACATCGCGCCGGTGCAGAACCGCTTGACGATCTCGGCGACCGGCATGACCTCCTCGACGGGGATCGGGCCGCCGTTGGCCTGCTGCTTGAACTCCATCAGGCCGCGGAGCTGGCAGCGGGTGCGGGCGTCGTTGTTGATGTGGTCGGCGAAGCGAGCGTAGGACTCGCGGCTGTTGGTGCGGGCCGCGACCTGGATGTCCGCAATCGAGGCCGGGTCCCACATGTGGCGTTCGCCCTCGGCGCGCCAGTGGTACTCGCCCGGGTTGGGCAGCACCGGCACGTTCTTGGCCTTGTTGGCCGGGTAGCCGATGGCGTGGCGGCGGAGGGCCTCCTCCGCCAGCTCGTCGAAGCCGACGCCCTGCACGCGGCTGGCGGTGCCGGCGAAGCAGACGTCGATCACCTCGTCCCGCAGGCCGAGGGCCTCGAAGATCTGCGCGCCCTTGTAGCTCTGCAGGGTCGAGATGCCCATCTTGGCCATCACCTTCAGCATGCCCTTGGCGATGCCGCGGCGGTACTGGGCGACCAGCTCGTGGTCGGCGGCGGTGACCGGGTCGATCACCTCGCCGTCGGACTCGGCGGCCGGGTGCGAGGACCCCTCGCCCGACTCGTCGCCGGCGATCGCCTCCTCGCCGGTGTCGAGGGCTCCGTCGCGACGGGCCCGCCAGAGCGCCTCGAAGGCGAGGTACGGGTTGATGGCGTCGGCGCCGTAGCCGATCAGCAGGCAGTGGTGGTGCACCTCGCGGGCCTCGCCGGTCTCGAGGACCAGGCCGATGCGGGTCCGCTTCGACACCCGCACCAGGTGGTGGTGCACGGCCCCGATCGCCAGCAGGGCGCTGAGCGGCACGCGGTCGGGCGAGGTCGCGCGGTCCGACAGCACGACGATCGAGAAGCCGTCGTCGATGGCCTGCTCGGCCTCCTGGCAGACGCGCTCGATCGCGGCCCGCAGCCCGGGCTTGCCCTCGGAGCGGGCCCAGGTGATGTCGATGGTCTTGGTCTTCCAACCCGCGGTCACGCCGGCGCCCTTGGAGCCCATGTGCTTGATCGCGGCGAGCTGCTCGTTGCTGAGGATCGGGTGCGGCACGCGCAGTCGGTTGGCGTGGGCCTCGGTGGTCTCGAGCAGGTTCTGCTCGGGTCCGATGTAGCACTCCAGCGACATGATCACCTCCTCGCGGATCGAGTCGATCGCGGGGTTGGTGACCTGGGCGAACAGCTGCTTGAAGTAGTCGTACAGCATCCGCGGCTTGTCGCTGAGCACCGCCAGGCAGCTGTCGTTGCCCATCGAGCCGATCGGGTCCTTGCCGGCCGCGATTAGCGGCAGCAGCATGAACCGCAGGGTCTCGACCGTGTAGCCGAAAGCCTGCAGCCGCTGCAGCAGCGTGGTGACGTTGAAGCCGTGCGACTCGTTTTCCGGGTGCAGGTCGTTGAGGTCGATCCGCTGGTTGCGGAGCCACTCGCCGTACGGGCGGCGGGTCGCCAGGTCCTGCTTGAGCTCGGCGTCGGGGATCAGGCGGCCCTGCTCGAAGTCGACCAGGAACATGCGCCCCGGCTGCAGGCGGCCCTTCTCCTTGACGTTCTTGGGGTCGATGTCCACGACGCCCACCTCGCTCGCCATGATGACGCGGTCGTCGTGCGTGACGTAGTAGCGGCTGGGGCGGAGGCCGTTACGGTCGAGCGTGGCGCCGATGTACTTGCCGTCGGTGAAGCCGATGCACGCGGGGCCGTCCCACGGCTCCATCAGGGCCGAGTGGTACTCGTAGAACGCCCGCTTGGCCTCGGACATGGTGTCGTGGTTCTGCCAGGCCTCGGGGACCATCATCATGACGGCCTCCTGCAGGGTGCGGCCGTTCATTAGCAAGAACTCGAGCACGTTGTCGAAGGTGCCGGAGTCGCTGCAGTCCGGCTCCACGACCGGGAACAGGTCCTGCAGGTCGTCGCCGAAGACCCCGCTCTCGACCACGCCCTGGCGGGCGAACATCCAGTTCTTGTTGCCGCGGAGGGTATTGATCTCGCCGTTGTGGCTCATGCTCCGCAGCGGCTGCGCCCGGTCCCACGAGGGGAACGTGTTGGTTGCGAACCGCGAGTGCACCATCGCCAGGTGGCTGGTGTAGTCCGGGTCCTTCAGGTCGGGGTAGTACTGGAAGAGCTGCTCGGTGGTCAGCATGCCCTTGTAGATGATCAGCTTGCTGGAGAGCGAGCAGATGTAGAACATCTTGGACTGCTGCAGCGAGTCGTCCGCGCGGAGCTGGTTGCTGGCCCGCTTGCGGATCAGGTAGATCTGCCGCTCGAACTCGGCGCTGTCGACCCCCTCGGCGGCGGCCACGACCAGCTGCTCTACGACCGGTTCGGCCGCGGCGGCGGTGGGGCCGAGGTCGGCCGTGGCCGACTCGGTCGGGACGTTGCGCCAGCCGACCAGCGTCTGGCCCTGGTCGGCGACGATCTTCTCAACCGCTTGCTTGCAGCGGGCCCGCTCGTCCTCGAGCTGCGGCAGGAACACGTTGCCGACCGAAAACTTGCCGGGCTCGGGGAGCTCAACCCCCAGGTCCGCCTTCACGACCTTCTGCAGGAACTCGTGCGGCAGGGCGGTCATGATGCCGGCCCCGTCGCCCGTGTTCGGCTCGCAGCCGCAGGCGCCGCGGTGGTCCATGCGGCGCAGCAGGTCCTCGGAGTCGACCACGATCTGGTGGCTCCGCTCGCCCTTGATGTGCGCGATAAAACCAACGCCGCACGCGTCGTGCTCATTCTGAGGGTCGTAGAGTCCCTGGGCGGCTGGCAGAGTGTGGTTCGGGCGTTGGTTCATGTTCGGTTGCGGTAGAAGGATAATGGCTGCTTGCGTGGCCGGCTGGTCCCGTCGGGCTGATCGCCGGGCGGGGCCTAGGCGGTCACCACGCGTTTGCTCGCCGGGCCGCTGGCTCCGCCGGTCGCCGGGCCCGACGACGGGTCGTCGACGTCCGCGGCGTGGGAGTGCAGCAGCTCGATGAATCGCTCGGCCGTGTCGCTGAGCGCCTCGTCGCGGCGGTGGAGGATCCCCAGCGGGCGGGAGAGTTCAAATCCGGCGAGCGGTATCTTGATGAGGGTCCCGGCCGCCGTCTCGCGGGCGAGCGTCGGCTCGGGGAGCAGGGCGTAGCCGTCGCCGATCGTGACGGCCAGCTTGATCGTTTCGATGTTGTCGAACTCGCAGGCGACGCGGGTCTCGACCCGCTGACGGGAGAGCTCGCGGTCGATGGCGTCGCGGATCTTGAGGCCCCGCTGGAAGGCGATCATGTCGTGCTCGGCGAGCGCCTCGGCCGGCGCCGACGACAGGCCGGCCAACGGGTGGGTCGGCGCGACCGCCAGCACCAGCGACTCGTCCCGCCAGGGGATCACCCCCAGCCGCCGCGAACGCTCGGGGAAGCTCACGATGCCAAGGTCCGACTGCTCCGATTCGACCGCGTCGTACACGTCGTCCGGGTGCAGGTAGTCCAGGCGGATGCGGGCCTTGGGGTGCTTCGCCAGGAACTCCCGCTGGAATTGGCTCATGTGAGCCAGGCCGACCGAGTAGATCGAGGCGATCGACAACCGCGACGCGACGTCCTCGTGCAGGCTGCGGACCTCGTGCTCGAGGTCGTCGTAGCGGCGGACCAGCTTGGTGCAGCCCTCGTAGTACTTGGAGCCCTCGGGGGTCAGCGTGAAGGGCCGCTTCGACCGGTCGATCAGCTGCACGCCGAGCCGCTCCTCCAGCTGGTGCACCAGCTGGCTCGCGCTCGACTGCGAAACGCCGTTCTCCTCCGCAGCCTTCGAGAAGCTACGCAGCTGAACGATGTCGCAGTAGACCTTCAGCGATCGGATCTGCATGGGCCGGGGCTGGCGGGGGGCAAACGGGGGTGTGCGTAAACGCGGGTCATCTCGTGCGCCGATCAGAGATTATGACCGGCACACGGCGTCTGGAGGCCGCGTGACGCCCAGCAGGATCGTGCTGGGTGATGCCAGGGCGGCGCACCATTTCGAAACGCGATATTAGCCTACGGACGCCCCGGCTTGGCGTCAACCAGCCAGGTCCCCAAATTGCCCCCCGGCCCCAGCGGACGGCCCGCCGGAACCCCTACCGGCCGGGCAGCTTTTTGAAGTCGTAGGCGTGACCACGGTCGCGTACGACGGTCGCCTTGACGATTTTGTCGGGCGTGACGCCCCGCTCGCCCGGGTCGATCCGCTGCAGCTCGCCCAGGACCTCCATCCCCTCCACGACCCGCCCGAATACGGTGTGCCGGCCGTTCAGGTGGTGGGTCGGCACGAACGTCAGGAAGAACTGCGAGCCGCCCGAGTCGCGGCCGGCGTGGGCCATGCTGAGGCTGCCACGGAAGTGCATGCGGGCGTCTTCCTCGTAGCACTCGCAGGGGATCGACCAGCCGGGGCCGCCAGAGCCGGTGCCGGTGGGGTCGCCGCCCTGGGCCATGAAGTGCGGCAGCACGCGGTGGAAGATGATGCCGTCGTAGAAGCCCTTCTTCACGAGGCTGACCATGTTGGCGGTGGCGGTCGGGGCCTCGTTCTCGAACAGCTCGATGACGATGTCACCGGCGGTGGTCTCGAACTTGACGCGGGGCAGGTCGTTGGCGGTGGCCTCGGCGGAACGGATCTTCTCCTCTTCCTCCCAGAGCTGGCGGTACTCCTGGATCATGCCCGGATTGCTGTACTGGTCGACCATGCCGGCCATCTCTTCGCCCAGCTTGCTAGGGTCGTCGCGGCGTTCCTTGGCGAGGGCGACGTACTCGTCGACCAGGTCGAACCGGTTGCAGCAGAACGCGGCCACCACGCCCATTGACGCCAGGCCCTCGGCCTTCTCGTCGTTCGCCAGCAGTGGCTGGAGGATCTCGAGGGCGCGTTCAAACTGGTCGCCCCCTTGGCCGTTCTCGCCGTTGCCGAGCAGGTTATGCGCCGCGGCGCTGACCAGCAATTCGGTGATCTGCGGGTCCTGCCCGGGGGCCGCTTTGTAGACCTCCAACGCCTCATCAATCATCTTCTTTACCTTGGGTTTAGCCTGGTCGACCAGCTCGGCCGCCTTGGCGTTAAGTTGTTCGCGCTCGGAGGCGTTGGCGGTTTGAAACTGAATGCGGAGGTCCTCAAACTCCCGCATAAAGGCCTTGTAGTCGGCAAACGCCGCGTCAAACGCCGCGTGGCTGACCGGGGGCGATTCGGTTTCTTGGGCGCTGATCACGGGCGCCGCGAGCATCAGGGCGGCGGCGACCAACGCCGTGACGGGGATCCGGGGAGTACGCATGACAGGTTGCTCCTGCTTCTAAGTTCTGTTCCGATAGGGCGTCGGGCTTCGCCGACACGTGGCCATCACCTCTGTACGAGCCGCACAGCATAACAGTTCCAACGCAAGGGCTAAACCTTGCCAGCACATGCCCCGCCGACGTCCCAAGACCAAACCCTCACCCGCTGGCAAAAAACCCGCTGACGGGGACGGCACGCCCGAACCGCTCCGCATCATCGGCGGCCGGTACCGCGGCAGCAAGCTCTCGTACGAGCCCCTCACGCACGACGGCGCCACGGTAACCCGGCCGATGAAACACCGCGTCCGCGAGGCGATCTTCAACCTGATCGGCATGCGGGCCGAGGGGAAGCACGCGATCGACCTGTTCGCTGGCACCGGCGCCCTGGCCCTTGAGGCACTCAGCCGCGGCGCCAAGCGGGCGACCCTGATCGAGCGCCACATCCCCACCGCCGAGATCGTCCGAGCTAACGTCGAGGCGCTCGGCGTCGAGGAGGTCTGCGAGGTCAAGACCACCAACGCGTTCCTGTGGATCAAACGCGACCTGCCGGCGTTTGCGACCGAGCTGCCGTGGCTGGTGTTCGTCAGCCCGCCCTACAGCTTCTTTGTCGAACGCCACGACGAGATGCTTGGTATGATCAACACCCTGGCGGACGCGGCGCCGGCGGGCAGCCTGCTGGTGGTCGAGTCGGACGAGCGGTTCGACTTCGCCCCGCTCCCGGGTGGCGTCCGCCTGGAACGCGGCGACCCGGGCTGGGACGTCCGCACGTACGCGCCAGCGGTGGTCGGCGTGCTCGAGGTAGAGCCCGCCTAGCGGTGCGTCGCCCGACTTTCCCCCCTCTTCAAACCTTCTGCTCTGAACGAGGCAACTATGCACCTCCGTTATGCCCTGTTGTTGACCGCGGCGTTGCTGACTCCCATGACCAATGCCCACGCCCAGCCCGACGCCGACCACAAGTACGATGTACCCCTCCTGCAAGGGGACAGCGGTTTTGAGGAGCAACGGGTTGTCAGGGGCGAGCCGCCCCGGCAGGACATCTGGGTAGGGAAGTCGCCCAACTCGTCGCTCCGCGTGTTCGTCCCGGCCGAGGGCCAGCCCACTGCGGCGGTCGTGATCTGCCCCGGCGGCGGCTACGCGGGCCTGTCGTATGTCAAGGAAGGCGTCTGGGTCGCGAAGTGGTTCCGCGAGCGCGGCGTCGCGGCGGGCGTGCTTACCTACCGCACCGGCGGCGGGGGCAACCAGCACCCGGCGCCGCTCAGCGACGCCCAGGCGGCGCTGCAGCACATGCGGCAGCAGGCGGGCGAGCTCGGCTACCCGGCCGACAAGGTCGGCGTGATGGGCTTCTCGGCCGGCGGGCACCTGGCCGCGACCGCCTCGATGCAGTTCGCGACCGGCTCGCCGAATTCCGACGACGAAGCGGTCACCAGCCGGCCCGACTTCTCGGTGCTCGGCTACCCGGTCATCACCATGGGCGACGCCACCCACAGCGGCTCGCGCAACAACCTGCTGGGGCAGGTCTCTGACGAGGAGGCGGCGAAGATGTCGGCCGACCTAAACGTCACCGACCAGACGCCCCCCACGTTCATCTTCCACGCCCAAGACGACGGCGGCGTGCCGGTCGAGAACGCCCTGCTCTACTTCCGCGCCTGCACCGCGCACGGCGTGCCGGCCGAGATGCACCTCTTCGAACGTGGCGGCCACGGCTTCG
The DNA here is from genome assembly GCF_007859935.1 of Posidoniimonas polymericola. Classification (NCBI taxonomy): domain Bacteria; kingdom Pseudomonadati; phylum Planctomycetota; class Planctomycetia; order Pirellulales; family Lacipirellulaceae; genus Posidoniimonas; species Posidoniimonas polymericola. The sequence goes on from NZ_SJPO01000008.1 coordinate 17,225, forward strand.
GCATGTGGCGTGACAACGAGCCGGTGTCTGCCTGGCCCGAGCTGCTCGAGGCCTGGATGGTGAGCCGCGATCTGATGGGCAAGCAGGATTGAGGTCCGCCATCGTGTGTCCCTCCCCCAGTGGGGGCGGGTATTCGCACTCAAGCCTCGACCTCGTTGTACAGCTCCAGCCACTCCTCCTCGAGCGTTTCTAGCTCGCCGGAAATTGTGTTGATCTGTTCTTGCAGTTCGGACGCCCGCTTGGCCTCGGTGGCGGTGAGCAGCTGCTCGCTGATCGACTTCTTCTCGTCGTCGAGCTTGGCGATCTTGCGTTCGAGGCTCTTGAGCTTCTTCTGCGCGTCGCGCTCGCTGCGGCCGCGGGACTTGCCGCCGCCGGACTGGTCCTCGTCGGGGTGGCGGGCCGCCTCGTCGCGGAGGCCCTGGTCGATCTCCTGCTGCACGCGGTAGACGTAGTCGTCGTAGCTCGAGGGGTAGCTCACCACGCGGCCGCCGCCGACCTCCACCACGTCGGTCGCCGTGCGGCGCATGAAGTGGCGGTCGTGGCTCGTGAAGATCACCGTTCCCTGGTATCGCTTGAGCGCCTCGCCGAGGGCCTCGATCGTCTCGACGTCGAGGTGGTTGCCGGGCTCGTCGAGCACCAGCACATTGTGTTGCTCGAGCAGCAGCCCGGCGAGCACGAGCCGGGCCCGCTCGCCGCCGCTGAGCACCTGGATCTTCTTTTCCGCCAGTTCGCCCGAGAACAGGAAGCTGCCCGCGACGCTCTTGATCTGCAGCGTGTTGGTGCCGGGCGCGGCCTGGTACTCGAGGTACTCGAGCACCGTTTGCTTGGGGTCGAGCGTCGTGTAGACGTGCTGGGCGTAGACGCCCAACTGGCAGCCGTAGCCCCACTTGAGTTCGCCGTCCTTGGGTTTGAGCGACTCGCACAGCGTCCGCAGGAAGGTGGTCTTGCCTTGGCCGTTGTCGCCGACGAGGCCGGTTCGGGTGCCGTGCTCGATCTCCAGCCGGATGTCGTCGGCGACCGTGCGGTCGTCGTAGCCGATCGCCAGGTCTTCGACCCGCACCGCCGGCCCCTTGCGGGGCTCGACCTGGGGGAAGCTGAAGTGGACCTTGGCCTCCTCGCCGGCCACCTCGATCATCTCCAGCCGCTCGAGCTGCTTCGCCTTGCTGCGGGCCTGACTGGCCGTGTTGGCGTTGGCGCGGTTCTCGTTAATAAACCTCTCGAGCTGCTTACGCTTGGTCGCCGTGGCGGCGTTCTTGCGCTCGTCGTGCTCGCGGCGTTCCTCCAGGTTCTGCAGATAGCTGTCGACATCGCCCGGGAACATGGTGAGGTCGCCGCGGGAGAGCTCGAGCGTGTGGGTGCAGGTCTGGTTGAGGAACGCCCGGTCGTGCGAAACCACCAGCACGCCCGCCTTGAAGTCGCGGAGGAAGTGCTCCAGCAGCATCTGGGTGCGGAGGTCGAGGAAGTTGGTGGGCTCGTCGAGGACCAGCAGGTTGGGGTCGTGCAGCAGCAGGGCGGCCAGCTTGACGCGGGTCTGCCAGCCGCCGGAGAGCTCGCGGACCGGGCGGCCGGTCATGTCGTCCGAGAGGGCGAACCGCCACGCCACCTGCCCGCACCGCCAGTCGGGATGGCCGCTGTCGCGCATCAGGAAGTCCATGACGGTCTCGCCGTCGTGGAAGGGGTCGTGCTGCCGCAGGTAGCCGAGCCGCAGCTTCTTGCTCTGGACGACCTCGCCAGAGTCGAGCTCTTCTTCGCCGAGCAGGATACGGCAGAGGGTCGACTTGCCGGCGCCGTTGCGGCCGATCAGGCCGACCTTCTGATCGTCGGCCAGCGCGCAGGTGGCGCCGTCGAGCAGGACCTGGTGGCCGTAGCGTTTGTGGGCGTCTTGGAGCGAGAGGACGACTGGCATAGCAGGGGGGAGGGAGGATGGGAGGGGGGGATGGTGCAAGCGTCGAAGGGTCATTCCTGCTGGCGAGCTTCGGCGGTGGACGCCGCCTTCCCCATTCCGCCATCCCCCTTTGAGCAGCTCAACAGCAGCAGTACTACAGTACCGGCTAGGCAGCCCAGCGCGAACCAGTCGCCGTGGCGGCTGTAGAAGCTTGAGCGGCCGTCGAGCGCCGGGGCGGCGACGATAAAGTCTTCCTGCATCCGACGCGTGAGGTTGCGGACGCGGCCGGAGCTGTCGACCACCGCGGACAGGCCGGTGTTGGCGGCGATCACCATCGGCGTGCGGTTCTCGACCGCGCGGAACTGGCCGCAAGCGAGGTGCAGGTCGAGCTCCGAGGCGCCCCAGAACCAGGCGTCGTTGGTGATGTTCACGAGTAGGTCGGGCGCTTTGCCGGCGGCGGTCAGCTCGGCGACCTGCCGGCGGATGACGTGGGGGATGACGGTCTCGTAGCAGATATTGGGCGCCAGCAGGACGGGGCCGATGGAGGTCTCGAGCGGCATGCTCACCGGCCCGGCGCCCTCGCCCAGCCCGCCCGACATCGGGGTCAGGAAGTAGAGGCCCGGCATGTTCTCTGCGAACGGGATGTACTCGCCAAACGGCACGCGGTGGGTCTTGTCGTAGAACGCGGTGGCGTGGCCCTCGTGGTCGACCAGCGCCGCGGTGTTGTAGATCGTTTGGTCGTAGCCGGTCTCGGCCGTGTCGGACTTGGTCAGGTCAAAGCGGTCGACGCCCAGCAGGAACGCGGCGCCCTGCTCCGCGGCGAGTCCACCGAACCACTCCTCCGCCGCGCGGCCGAACCGCTGGTAGAGCTCTGGCAGCTCGGTGGTCGGCGTCGGCCGGTTGGCGAGCGTCACGACCGGCGCGCGGAACATGCTCTCCGGCCAGATGAACAGGTCGACCGGCCGGCCCGCCTCGCCGGCCGCCTTAGCCGCCTGGCGGGTCACGCGGAGCTGCGCGTCGAGGATCCGCTGGTCGCGGCCCTCGCTCGGGTCCCACGTGGCGCGGGTGTCGCCCTGGATGAGCGCCACGGACGGCCCGGGCCGGGTGGCGGTGTCGTCGTTGATGCGGACGAACCCGTAGTACAGAACCGCGAGCGCCGTTGCGGCCGTCGTGGCGGCTGCCGCCACGCGGCGTTGCTGGTGGCTGTTGCGGTCGAGCAGCACGGCGACGCACGCCGCCGACATCATCAGCACGAACGACACGCCGTAGGCGCCGGCCGTGTCGCTGATCTGGATGACCAGCGGCAGCCTCGCCTGCGTGTGCGAAAGGGCGCCCATCAAGAAGCCGGTAAACAGGTGCGCCTGGACGAACTCGAGCGCCGCCCAGACGATCGGCGCAGCGACCCACACCGGGGCGCCGCCGCGATGAACCACCCGGCGGGAGATCAGCACAAACGCCAGCGGGTAGACGCCCAGGTAGCCGGCCAGCAGCGGCCAGCCGATCGGCGTAAGCGGGTGTGGGTAGCAGATCCAGTAGAGCAAGAGCAGCCAGTACGCGACGCCGCCGAGCCACACCTGGACGCAGCCCCACCGCGACAGCGGTTCTGGGCGGAGCACCAGAGCAATCCAAGGGGCCGCGGCCGCCCAGCCGAGCAGGCCCCACGGCAGGTTCTCGAGGCCGAACATCCGCGCCGTGCCGGGCTGGGAGAGCCACACCAGCACGCCGCCGAGCAGCATGACCGCCAGCGGCGAGCGGCGCCACGGCTGCTTGGCTTGCGGAGCGGCGTCGGAGCGTTCTGCGGGCGATGAGGCGTCGGGCGGCATCACGACAGCGTACGGCGGCGGCCCAATTCGGGCCAGACCGGCTTGCGTAAGGGGAAGCCGTGTAAGCGGCGCGCGAGCTCGCCTTTCGGCATCCCCCTTACCCGTTTGGTCCTGCCGGCCAGCAAACCTGCTTGCCGCGGTCCGAACGGGAACGGTTGCTCTACCCCTCCGACTCCAGCTCGGCCACGACCGCCTCGTGGAGCTGGAACACGGCCTCGCGGGCCTCTTGGGGAGATGGATTCGCGCGGAGCGTCTTAACTAGGGGCTTCATCAACTCGGGGTCGAGCTCGCTGCGAGCGGCTGCCTGCTCGATGGCCTTCGCGACCGGCTCGGCCAGCTTGGGGTGGTCGGCGATAAGTGACGCCAGGGCGTTGCTCTTCACGGCGATCTCCAGCAGCGCGGCGTGGTCGGAGCCGTGCTGCCGGGCGAGGCGTTTGCCGAGCGTCCCCGAAGCTTTCAGCAGCCGGGCGGTCGACTGCGCGGCGTCGCCGCGCGCATCGATCGCGACCGGTTCGATGCCGAGCGTCTCGGCCAGGCCCTCCAGCTCCCACGCCTTAGGCGCCGATTCGCCAGCGGTCGTCATGCCGAGCTTGGCGCCGAGCAGCCAGGCGAGCTGTCGGGTGTTGTTCATGTGCGGCGTCGGCCGCTTGGGGGGCGGGCGGCGTTCTTCGGCCGGCGGCGGGATCGGGTCGCCCGGCTCTAGCGGGAGCGTGGGCGCGGGCAACTCCATCGGTGGTGTGCTGGGCGGCTCGGGCGTTGGCGCCGGGGCAGCAGGTGGCTCGTCGTCGGCGACCGGCGTCTGCGGCTCGTCGGTCGGCCGCACCGGGCTCCAATCCGAGAGGCCCGTGTCGGCGGGAGTGTCGCCCGGGTCCGGATCGCTCGGGTTCTCGGCGGCTGGCTCGAGTGGTTCAGCGGCCGGTTCAGCTGGCGGTTCTGCCAGCGGCGGGAAGTCGAGCGGGGGGAGCACGTCCGAGTTGTCCGGCTCGGGCTGCGGCGCTGGCTCGGTGGGCTCGTCGAAGAAGGGGAATCCGCTGCCCGGCGGCTCAACCGATGGCGTTTCGGCGGAGGGCGGCTGTTCGGGAGGGGTCTCCTCCGCGGTTTCGGGCTCGGTTTCGGGCTGCGACAAGAACCCGCCGAGTGCGTCCTGTGAGTTGCCCGCGTCGTCTGCCGATGGAGCCGGTTCCTCCTCCGCCATCGGCAGTCCGGCCAACGGGTTTTGCTCTGCGGGGGCCGGCGCGCTGTCGGCGGGCGGCGGCTCGTCCATCATGTCGCCAAAGAACTCGCTGACGCGCTCGTCTGGGGCGTCGTCGGCTGCGTCGCGCTTCCACAGGGCCGGCTCGTCCGAAGGCTGCCCTGGAATTGGCGGCGCCGCGTCGGCAGTGTAGCGGTCGTCTGCCGCCGCGGGCGTCGAGTTGCCAAAGAAGTCGTCGAGGTTGTCGGGCGAAGCAACTAGGCCGGACCCGCTGGGGGCCGGCGCTCGTGTCGTCTCAGGCGACTCAGCGGGGGCGCCTGGTAGCGGGTCGTCGGCGGATAGCGGCGTAGGGGCGGGGGTATCGATCTGCTCTGTGCCCAACTCTGAGTCGATCTCCTCAGTGCCGGGGTCGGTCGCTACCGGCTCTTCCGCGTCCGCCGATGCCGGATTGTCCGGGTCTGCTGGCTGATCGGCCGACGACGCATCGCCTACCTCGACCGGTTGACTGCAGCCGGGCAGCGTCACTGCCAACGCCAACGCCGCGAGGGCGAGCAGCCTCGCAAGGGACACACACCAGCAGCTAGCAAACGCCGTCACGATTTCTTGCTCGCACGAGAGGGGAGGGGCAGCTACGCGGGAGAGGACCCACCCAACCACGATGGCGGGTTGGGCGAATTCCGTCAATCGGAGCCGCCGGACGGGCCCCACCGCCTGTGCCGTCAGGCTCTTCGCCGTCGTTGCAACCGGAAGCCTGGTCCTCCGACCGGCGCCGGGGTGGGGTGTCGCTGCTGCGGGCTGTACGGCCTGGGGCGGATGGCGGGCCGGCCGGGTGCGGGATGCCGGGGGGAAAGCCGGTCTGCCGCAGTGCCGGGCTGCGGTGTGACACATGCTTGAGGTAGTCACCGCTAGCCGCCCCCTCACCGCTTTGTGCGCCATGCCAACGCTCCCCGCCACACCCAGCCTGCTTCCCGCCGGAAGCCTCCCGTCAGAGCAGCAATGGACGCCGCCGATCGCCGCCGCGGCGTTCCCGCCCCCGCCGCCCGAGCCGGCCTCGCTGGAGAAGGCGGGCGTCTCGGTGGGCGAGGTCGACGCGCTGGTCCTGAAGACGCTGTTGCAGCACGGCAGCTGCACAGGCGCCCAGGTGGCCGAGCAGATCTGCCTGCCTCGCGTCATCATCAACGAGGCGCTCGCCCGGCTCCGCGACGAGCTGCTCGTGGCGATTAAGGGCTCGGCGGGCGTCAACGACTTCCTGTATCAACTCACCGAGGCCGGCGACGCCCGCGCCAAACGGCACGTCGAGCACTGCCGGTTTGTGGGCGCCGCGCCGGTCCCGCTCGCCGTCTACGAGACCGCCGTCCGTCGGCAGTCGCTGAAGCAGGCGAGGCTCACGCTCGCCCAGCTCTCCAATTCGTTGTCCGACCTGACGATCCAGCAGGACTTCCTCAGCCAGGTCGCCCAGGCGATCGCCGACGGCCGCGGCATGTTCCTGCACGGCCCGCCCGGCAACGGCAAGACAACGCTCGCCGAGCGGATTGTCGACGTGTTCGGGCAGCACCTGTGGATCCCGCGGATGCTGTCGATCGGCGGCGACCTGATCCGGCTGTACGACCCGAGCTGCCACGAGGAGGTGAGCCCGCCGGGGCTCGACGCGCAGCGCTACGACCGCCGCTGGGTGCTGATCCGCCGGCCGACCGTCGTGGTCGGCGGCGAGCTGACGCTCGACCAGCTCGACGTCAGCTTCCAACCGTCCGCCGGCGTCAGCGAGGCGCCCGTCCAGCTCAAGGCCAACGGCGGCGCGCTCCTGATCGACGACTTCGGCCGTCAGCGGGTCAGCAGCACCGAGATCCTCAACCGTCTGATCGTGCCGTTGGAGAAGGGCTTCGACTTCCTCAACCTGGCCAGCGGCCGCAAGGTGCAGACGCCGTTCGAGCTGCTGTTCATCCTCTCGACCAACCTCGCGCCGGGCGACCTGGTCGACGAGGCCTTCCTCCGCCGCATCCCGTACAAGATTGAGGTCCACGGCCCGACCGAGGAAGAGTTCCGCTCGCTGGTCCGGGAGCTGGCGTCCCAGCAGGGGCTCGCGGTTAGCGGCCAGTCGGTCGACTACCTGCTCCGCGAGCACTTCACGAACCCCGACCGCGTGCTCCGCTTCTGCCACCCGCGGGACCTGCTAAGGCAGGCGAAGAACTACTGCGAGGTGCACGAGCTGCCGGCTGTCGTGACCGAGGCGGTGTGGGATGTCGCGGTGCGGAACTACTTTGTCGGGCTGGCGTGACGCTGCGCCTGCGCCGCGATGTCGACGCCCGCCAGCTCGCCCCAGGCCGCTAAGAACCGCAGGTAGTGCGGCCCCGGCTGGCCGGACCCGATGGCGACGCCGTCGCACCGCACGACCGGCAGCAGACAGACCGAGGTGCTGGCGAGCCACGCCTCGTCGGCGGCCCGGAACTCGCCGATTGTCAGGTCACGCTCGATAAACGGCGTGCCGAGCGAGTCGGCCAGCTCACGCACCACCGCCACACTGACGCCGGGCAGCACCTTCTCGATCGGCGGCGAGATCACCCCTTCGTGCTCGCGGTACACCATCACGTTGGCGGTGGACGCCTCGCCGACAAAGCCGTGCTGGTCGAGCAGCAACGCCCGGGCGCCGGCTTCCTTGCGGCGGGCCTGCTGGTCGGCCAGGTAGTAGTGCATGCGGCTGCGGCACTTCAATTCCGGCGGCCAGCAGTTGGCGGGCGTCTGGTGGTGGTCGCTGACCTGCAGCGCGACGCCGCCCTCGTACTGGCGGGCCCACTGCGAGAACGGCAGTGGGAAGCCGTGCACGCACCGCGTCGGCCCGTCGCCCGAGCCGGGCGTGGCGAACACGACAATCGCCCAGTCGTCGCCGGGCTTGCGGAGCGGCTCGATCTGCTTGGCGTACTCGCTAACGGCGGCGTCGAGCTCCGCGGCGATCGGTTCGGCAGGCAGCCCGATGATCTCTAGCGACCGCCGCAGCCGCGCGATGTGCTGCGGCTGCCGGAACGGCGCGGCGCCGAAGGTGCGCAGCCGCTCGGTGACCGTGACCCCCATCGAGAAGCCGAGGTCGCCTACCGGCATGCTCAGCCGGGCGTCGTCGGTCCATTCGCCGTTGAGGTAGGCAGGGGGCATCGCGGTTTGATTGGGGCCAAGCTGGTCAGCGGGTTGCATCCAGGATAGCTTGAGAGCCGCCGCCTGTCCCGACCTCTGGAAAGCAAACATGGCCGCCAGCAAGTTCCCCGGATTCCCGCTCGGGCTGCTCCATTTCCTGGAGGAGCTGTCGCGGAACAACAACAAGAAGTGGTTCGACAAGCACAAGGCCCGCTACGAGAGCGAGGTCCGCGGGCCGGCGGTCGCCTACATCGAGTCGATGCGGGCGCCGCTCGCCAGGTTCTCGCCGCACTTCCTGGCGGTGCCGAAGAAGGTCGGCGGCTCGCTGATGCGGATCCACCGCGACGTGCGGTTCGCCAAGGACAAGTCGCCGTACAAGACGAACGTCGGGATCCAGTTCCGCCACGAACGCGGCCGCGATGTTCACGCCCCCGGAGTCTACCTGCACATCGAGCCCGAACAGGCTTTCCTGGGCGTCGGCCTGTGGCGGCCCGACCCGCCGGCGCTGGCCGGTATCCGTGAGGCGATCGACGCCGACCCGAAGGCGTGGAAGCGGGTTAGCCGGGCGAAGTCTTTCCGCACGCACTTCGAGCCGAGCGGCGACTCGCTCAAGCGGCCGCCAAAGGGATACGACGCCGAGCACCCGATGATCGAGGACCTCAAGCGGAAGGACCACATTGCAATCTGCAAACTCGACCACGACCAACTGCTGCAGCCCGACATCGTCAAGGTGACTTCGGATTTGATGAAGAAATCGAAGGGCTACCTGCAGTTCCTCTGCGAGGCCGTTGGGGTTGAGTTTTAAACGCTGGTCCCACCCCTGGCGGGGTGGGCTAGAAATACTTGCGACTATTCCACTGGAGCAGCCCACCCCGCCAGGGGTGGGACCAAACACCATGAAATCGAATATCCTCGCCCTCACTCTCGCCGCCGCCGTGCTGCTGACCGGCAGCAGCTCGTTCGCCGACGCTCCCGAAGGGATGCGGCTTGTCTGGTCCGACGAGTTCGAGGCCGAAGGCCGGCCCGACCCCGAGAAGTGGGGCTACGAACGCGGCTTTGTCCGCAACCAAGAGCTGCAGTGGTACCAGCCAGAAAACGCCTTCTGCGAGGACGGCGTGCTCGTCATCGAGGGCCGCCGCGAGCAGAAGGACCTGAGCGACGAGCCGCGTCGGCTCCGCCGGCGGGAGCCGCAGCGCAAGAATGCCGCGTACACCGCCGCCAGCATCACGACCCGCGGCAATTTCGAGTGGCAGTACGGGCGGCTCGAGGTGCGAGCGAAGGTGATCGCGTCCGATGGGCTGTGGCCGGCGATTTGGACCCTCGGCGTCAAGAACGGCTGGCCCGCCAACGGCGAGGTCGACGTCATGGAGTACTACGGCGGCGACATCCTGGCCAACGCCGCGTGGCTGGGCAAGAACCGGCGGATCGTGTGGGACTCGTCGCACACGCCGGTCACCGAACTCGGCGACGAATGGGACGACCGCTTCCACGTCTGGCGGATGGACTGGGACGAGAACCAGATCGTGCTATCGGTCGACGACCTCGTACTCAACACCACCGACACCACGCGGGCCGACAGAACGGCCGAGCCGCACCCATTCCGCCAGCCGCACTACCTGCTGCTGAACCTAGCGATCGGCGGCATGAACGGCGGCGACCCGTCGGGGACGGAGTTTCCGAGCCGGTACCTGATTGACTACGTGCGGGTCTATCAAGAGGTGGAATAATTCTTGGCTCGACCGCTCCGTCGCAGCCGCGCCAGCGCCACGAAGTCGTACGCCGCGTGAGCGATGATTGCCGGCCAGAGCTCGCCGGTCAGCTCCGTGACTACGCCGAGGTACAGCCCCAGCAGGGTAGCGACAACGAAGTACGCCCGGCTCAGCGGGTGGGCCAGTCCGAACAGCACGGAGGCCACGGCCACTGCGGGCCAAGGCCCGAGCCAGGTTGCTAGGGCGGGCTGCAGGGCGCCGCGGAACAGGACCTCCTCGCCCAGACCGGCCGCGAGCGAAACGGCGGCGATTGTCCCGTAGCCGGCTCGGCCCAGCAGCTCGCTAATCAGCCGCCGCGTCTGGCGACGGAGCCGGGCCAGGGGCCGCCAGCGGGACCGCTCGAGCACGGCCAGCAGCGTCAGCATCGGGGCGGTGGTTGCGGCCCCGATCGCCAGCGACCAGGCCCAGCCGTGGCGGGGCGACAGGTCCTCTGCCAGCGGCAGGCCAAGCCCCCAGCAGATCGCCGCGCCTGCGATTGCTAGCCCCAACTCGGCGGCCAACGCGGAGGCCAGGACGGCGGGGTTCTCGAGGTTTTGAGCCATAACGACCGGGCGGCTGAGCGGGTTGGGGTGGGGCTGCGGCCCCACGTCGACCGGGGCCACCCGTTGACGATCGCTCGGGCGGCTAGGTACATTACCCGTTCATTTTCCGCGGAATCAAGCGACTACTCCAGGTTGCTTTCCAACCTTCAGCGTTCGTTCTCAAGGGCCCCTGAGCCTGGCGGGGCGAGGATCAAGCGGGCAGCATCCGCCCAAAAACGTCACACGACAGCAGACTCAAGGATTTTTTTAGAATGGCTAAGAAGAAGCGGGCCGCCTCCTCGTCCTCCAAGATGGTTTACTACTTCGGCAAGACCCGTACCGACGGCGACACGTCGATGAAGCAGCTGCTGGGTGGCAAGGGCGCGAACCTGGCCGACATGACCAGCATCGGCCTGCCGGTGCCCGCCGGCTTCACCATTACCACCGAGTGCTGCGACCAGTACTCTAAGGCCAAGGGCAAGATGCCGAAGGGCCTGATGGAAGACGTCGCCAAGGTCGTCAAAACGCTTGAGAAAGAGACCGGCAAGCAGTTTGGCGACAGCAAGGACCCGCTGCTGGTGTCGGTGCGTTCTGGCGCCGCGGTCAGCATGCCGGGCATGATGAACACGATCCTCAACCTCGGGCTCAACGACGAGTCGGTGGTCGGCCTGTCGAACAAGACCGGCAACGAGCGGTTCGCCTACGACGCCTACCGCCGCCTGATCAACATGTACGGCGATGTCGTGATGGAGGTTGGTCACGAGTACTTCGAAGAAGCCTTTGACAAGATCAAGAAGAAGTACGGCGTCGCGCTCGACACGGACGTCCCCACGCAGGGCCTGGTCGAGCTGGTCGACGCCTACAAGCGGGTCTACAAGAAGCACACCAAGCAAGACTTCCCGCAGGACCCGATGCACCAGCTGGAGCTCGCCATCGAGGCGGTCTTCAAGAGCTGGGACTCGGACAAGGCGATCTCCTACCGCCGCATCGAGGGCATTACCGGCCTGAAGGGCACGGCGGTCAACGTGCAGAGCATGGTGTTCGGCAACATGGGCGACGACTCCGGCACCGGCGTCGCGTTCACGCGCAACCCGTCGACCGGCGAAAACAAGTTCTACGGGGAGTTCCTGGTCAACGCCCAGGGCGAGGACGTCGTGGCCGGCATCCGCACGCCGCAGCCGGTCAAGGACATGCCGAAGTGGAAGGCCCCCAACGACAAGACCATCGGCAAGAAGGTCCACGCCGAGCTGATGGCGATCAAGGACAAGCTCGAGAAGCACTACAAGGACGTGCAGGACATCGAGTTCACCATCGAGCAGGGCAAGCTGTACATGCTGCAGACCCGCAACGGCAAGCGGACCGGCCCGGCCGCGGTGCGGATCGCCTGCGAGATGGTCAAGGAGAAGCTGATCACCGAGAAGACCGCGGTGATGCGGATCCCGGCGGGCGACCTCACGCAGCTGCTGCTGCCGTCGTTCGACCCGGCGGCCAAGAAGAAGCAGAGCCCGCTGTGCGTCGGCCTGCCGGCCTCGCCGGGCGCCGCGTTCGGCAAGCTGGCGTTCACCGCCAACGAGGCGGTCGAGCGTTCGCACGCCGGCGAGCAGGTGCTGCTGGTCCGCAAGGAGACCTCGCCCGAGGACGTCGACGGCATGCACTCCGCCGCGGGCATCCTCACCAGCACCGGCGGCATGACCAGCCACGCGGCGGTGGTCGCCCGCGGTTGGGGCAAGTGCTGCGTCGCCGGCGCCGGCGCGATCGAGATCAACGAGAAGGGCCGCAAGATCACGGTCAATGGCAAGACCTACACGCACAAGGACGTGCTGTCGATCGACGGCTCGACCGGTGAGGTCTTCGCCGGCCAGATGGCCACCGTCGAGCCGAAGCTCGGCGGCGACTTCGCCACGGTCATGAAGTGGGCCGACAAGCACCGCCGGCTCGGCATCCGCACCAACGCGGACAGCCCGGCCGACAGCAAGCGGGCCCGCGAGTTTGGCGCCGAGGGCATCGGCCTGTGCCGCACCGAGCACATGTTCTTCGAGGGCGACCGCATCCTCGCCATGCGTGAGATGATCCTGGCCGACAACCTCGAAGCCCGCGAGAAGGCGCTCACCAAGCTGCTGCCGTACCAGCGGAAGGACTTCGAGGGCATTTTCAAGGCCATGAACGGCCTGCCCGTGACGGTCCGTCTGCTGGACCCGCCGCTGCACGAGTTCCTGCCGCACGACAAGAAGGGCCAGGCGGACGTCGCCCGGTCGCTAGCGATCAAGCCGGCCGAGGTCGAGCGCCGCGTGGCGCAGCTGCACGAGGCCAACCCGATGCTAGGTCACCGCGGCTGCCGCCTGAGCATCACCTACCCGGAGATCCTCACCATGCAGGTGACCGCCATCACCGAGGCGGTCATCAACTGCAAGAAGAAGAAGATCGACGCCCAGGCCGAGGTGATGATCCCGCTGGTCGGCACCGTGCAGGAGCTGGCGATTCTGCGTCAACTCGCCCAGGAGACCATCGACAACGTCGTCGCGGCCAAGAAGTACGGCGGCAAGCTGGACATCCTGATCGGCACGATGATCGAGATCCCCCGCGCCGCGCTGACCGCCGACGAGGTCGCCACCGAGGCCGACTTCTTCAGCTTCGGCACCAACGACCTCACCCAGATGACCTTTGGCTACAGCCGCGACGACGTCAACACCTTCCTGCCCGACTACATCGGCCAGGAGGTGCTGGAGAAGGACCCGTTCCAGTCGCTGGACACCTCGGGTGTTGGTCAGCTGGTGGCGATGGCAGTGGAGAAGGGACGCAGGACCAACGCCAAGATCAAGCTCGGCATTTGCGGCGAGCACGGCGGCGACCCGGCGTCCATCAACTTCTGCCACAAGGTCGGCCTGGACTACGTGTCCTGCAGCCCCTTCCGGGTGCCGATCGCCCGTTTGGCCGCGGCCCAGGCGGCCCTGGCCGACTAGTCGCCGCGGCGGTGGTCTTGCCCCCGCCCGCGACACCATTGACAATGCCGTGGCCCCCCAGACTTTCGGGGGCCACGGCTTTTTGTGTACTGTAAGCCAACCCACATTACCCGCGGCCCCGCCGCGTGATAATTCTCCAACGACCGCATCCCCTTCCTGAACACCCCACCGCCAGGTTTCCTATGCTGTTCCACCGCCGCCTGCTCCCGTTGATGCTTATTCTGCTCTGCTCGCCCTGCGCCGCGCAGGACCTGATCGGCAAGCTGCAGGACCGGATGGCGGAAAACCCAGACGCGGTTGGCCTGATGGAGGCCTCGGCCAAGACCTTCTCATCGGTCGAGCAGTCGTCGTTCAACATCGTCAACACAATCGATGTCGTGGCGGGCGAGCAGGAGAACACGCAGCAGCAGGTCTACGCGGTGATGCTGGGCGCCGAGGGCAAGTACCAGGTCGAGCTGGTCAAGCCGACCAACGAGTTCTGGGTCCGCTCTAACGGCGAGCAGACCATGACCTACCTGCAGCCGCTCTCGCAGTACTCGGTCGCCGACGAGGCGGGCGGAGTCGGCGCGTTCGCCGCGTCGCGGCTGGCCAGCATGCTCGGCAACGGGTTTGGTTCGCTTGTGTTCAGCATGCTCGACAGCGGCTCGACCGGCACGGTCGCCGAAACCCTGACCGACTCGTCCTACATCGGTGAGGAGCAGGTGGGCGAGCAGACGCTGCACCACTGCCGCTACACCGCCGACAAGATGAGCTGGGACGCGTGGTTCACCGCGGGCGACTCGCCGCGGCTGGTCCGGCTGCAGCCCGACCTCAAGGAGATCGCCTCGAAGGCCCCGGCCGCCAAGCAGTTCGACAACTTCTCATTCACGATGACCTTTGAGGTCAAGGACTACGACGCCGAGTCTGAGCTGCCGGCCGAAGCGTTCGCCATGACCCCGCCCGAGGACGCCGACCAGGTAGAGGACGCGCTGTCGCCGCCCGAGCCGCCGCCGCACCAGCTGCTGGGCCAGAAGGCGCCGATGTTCGACACCGCCGACCCGGCCGGCGCCCCGATCGACCTGGGCGGTCTGGTCGGCAAGAAGGTGATCATCCTCGACTTTTGGGCCACGTGGTGCGGCCCCTGCGTCGCGGCAATGCCGAAGCTCGACCAGGTCGCGGACGAGTACGCCGACAAGGGCGTGGTGCTCTACGCGGTGAACCAAGGCGAGAGCGCCGACACCGTCAACGCGTTCCTCGAGGGCAAGAACCTGGACGTCTCGGTGGCGATGGACCCCGAGGGCGCCGCCGCCCAGAAGTACTCGATCGAGGGCCTGCCAACCTCCATCGTGATCGGCAAGGACGGCCGCGTGCAGGTGGTGCACGTCGGCTTCTCGCCGGACCTCGACAGCAAGCTCCGCGGCGAACTCGACTCGCTGCTGGCGGGCGAGGACCTGGCGACCCAGACCATCGACGCCTGGAACGAAGAGCACCCCAACCGCAAGGTAAAGACCGGCGCCAAGGCCAACTAGCATGGCCGGCGGCGGGCAGCCCGCGGAGCCGCTCGAGCAGCGGGTTGGCGAGATCTACGACCGCGAGTCGCGGCGGGTTTTCGCGACCCTCGTGCGGCTGATCGGCGACTTCGATCTGGCGGAGGACGCGCTGCACGAGGCCTTCGCCGCCGCGCTCCGCCAGTGGCGTCAGGACGGCGTGCCGGAGAACCCGCGGGCGTGGCTGGTGTCCGCCGCGCGGTTCAAGGCGATCGACACGATCCGCCGCCGGTCGCGGCTGGGCGCCTTGTCGGAGCGGCTGATCGACCAGGTCCAGCAGCCGGCGCCGCGGCCCGAGGACCTCGACGACGCCCGGTTCCGCGACGACCACCTGCGGCTGATCTTCACCTGCTGCCACCCGGCCCTCGCCCCCGAGACGCAGGTCGCGCTCACGCTCCGTGAGGTCTGCGGCATGACGACCGAGGAGGTTGCGCGGTCGTACCTTACCAAGAGCGCAACGATCGCTCAGCGGATCGTCCGCGGCAAGGCAAAGATCCGCGACGCCGGCATCCCGTTTGAGACCCCGCCGCCGGCCGACCTGCCGGAGCGGCTCGAGTCCGTGCTGGCGGTGATCTACCTGGTGTTCAACGAGGGCTACTCGGCGTCGGCCGGCGAGGACGCGCTGCGGCCCGACCTGTCTTCCGAGGCAATTCGATTGGGCCGCGTGCTGCTCGAACTGCTGCCGGACGCCGAGGTGATGGGCCTGCTAGCGCTGATGCTGCTGCACGAGTCCCGCCGCACCGCCAGGACCGACACGCGCGGCGACCTGGTCCTGCTGGAAGACCAGGACCGCGCCCGGTGGGACTCGGGGCTCATCGCCGAGGGCGTCGTGCTGGTCGACCGGGCATTCGCCAGCGGCGAGGTCGGCGAGTACGCGCTGCAGGCCGCGATCTCAGTCGTGCACGCCACGGCCCCCACCGCCGAGGCGACCGACTGGCCACGGGTCGTGCGGCTGTACGACCTGCTGCTGGGCGGCAGCCGGTCGCCGGTGATCGAGCTGAACCGCGCGGTCGCCCTCGCTATGCGGGACGGCTGCGAGGTCGGGTTGCAAGCGGTCGACGAGTTGCTCGGCCGTGGCGAGCTGGCCGACTACCACCTGGCCCACGCCGCCCGCGCGGACCTCTGTCGGCGGCTGGGCCGCGGCGACGACGCCCGATCGGCTTACCTACGGGCGCTCTCCCTGACCCAGCAGGCCCCCGAACGGCGTTTCCTCGAAAAGCGTCTGGCCGAACTCGGCTAAAAGTTTTTCTTTGGATGGTTGTCGATCCCGGCGGCCGTGGCTCGACTACTACATAGCAACGCCAGAATTGGCGGTCCAAGACATATTCACCCCAGTGCGAGTTCGCCATGAAGACGCTTTCAACCGCCGTTGCCCTGACGCTCTTGGGCGCCCTCTCCGTCGCCGCCCAGGCCGCCGAAACGCCTGCCATGCCGGAGATGCCCCAGCCGACCACCCAGCACCAGTGGTTGCGGCAGCTCACGGGCGACTGGACGACCAAGGTCACGATGTACATGCCCGGCCAGCCGCCGATGAGCAGCGACGGCCACGCAACGACGCGGTTGGTCGGCGGTTTTTGGGCGGTTTCGGAGGTCACCGGCCAGATGATGGGCGACCCGTTCGAGGGGCTGCAGACCATCGGGTTTGACGCGGAGAAGCAGGAGTATGTCGGGTCGTGGGTCGACTCGATGAGCTCGCACCAGTGGCTCCATCGCGGGCAGCTAAACAAGGCCAAGAACCAGTTGGTCCTGGAGTGCAAAGGCCCCTGCCCGTTGCAGCCGGGCGAGCTCGTCAGCTTCCGCGAGGTCTACGAGGTTAAGGACGCCGACCACCTGGTGTTTACCTCGTATGTTCAAGGCGAAAACAGCGAGTGGACAAAGGGTATGCAGATCGAGTACACCCGCGATCGCTAGCCGAATGCTCAGCTCGAGTCCCCCATCCATTCACAATCAGATTCCGCCAAAGGGCCATCATGTCCGCCGAAAACCCCGTCAACTTCCGCGGTATCATCCCGCATTTGGTCTGCAGCCCGGCCGCGGACTTGATCGCGTTCTGCAAGCAGGCGTTCGACGCCGAGGAGCTGATGCGTTTGCCGGCGCCCGACGGCGAGCGGCTGATGCACGCGTGCCTCAAGATTGACGCCCAGTTTGTGTTCATCGCCGACGAGTTCGAGGAGTACTGCGATGGCGCGTCACGCAGCCCGAAGGTGCTCGGCTCGACCACGGTCACCCTGCACCGCAACGTCGACGACTGCGACGCCGCGTTCCAGCGGGCCGTCGACGCAGGGGCAGAGGTGCGGATGCCGCCGACCGACATGTTCTGGGGCGACCGCTACGCTGTGGTGATCGACCCCTGTGGGCACTGCTGGTCGTTCGGGACCCACCTGAAGGACATGTCGCCTGAGGAGATCAACCAGGCGATGGTCGATGCGTTTCAGCAGGGCAGCTAGCCTTGCGGTGTCCCTGCCACAACCCTTTGGGAGCGGTGCTATGAAATTTGTCTGCCTGGGGTACTACGATGAGTCGACATTCGCCAGCTACAGCGAGGAAGAGATGAAGGCCCACATGGAGGCGTGCTTCGCCTACGACGACGAGCTCCGCCGCGGAGGGCACTTCCTCGGCGGCGAGGCGCTGCAGGGTGGCGAGGCGGGTGTCGTGCTCCGTCACCGAGCGGGCAAGACCGCGGTGACCGACGGGCCGTACTCCGAGACCAAGGAGCACCTCGGCGGCATCTTGTTGCTTGAGGCCCGCGACCTCAACCACGCGATCGCCCTGATGTCCAAGCACCCGGGCGTCAGGTTCGGACCGTTTGAGGTCCGCCCCGCCAATGAGGAGATCAATGCTATGATCGCCGAGCGGACGGCCGCGTTGGGGACCGACGCATGAAGTACTTGTTGCTCATGTACAACCGAGAGGACGCCTTCACTGCCGAGGAGATGCCGGTCGAGATGCAGAACGCGTTGGCGATCTGCCACGAGCTGCACGTCGAGTCGAAGTATGTCGCGGCGTCGCCGCTCGAGCCGGTGGCGACCGCCAAGTCGGTGCGCATTCGGAAGGGGGAGGGCGCTGTTGTTGACGGGCCGTTCGCCGAGACCAAGGAGCAGCTCGGAGGCTACGTGCTGATCGACGTCCCGACGCTCGACGAGGCGATTGAGGTCGCGGCCCGCTTCCCGTCGGCCTTCCGCGGCACGGTAGAGATCCGGCCGCTGGAAGAACCGCCGGCCTGATCGCTAGCAGAGTCGTTGTGAAACCAATCGAGGCCACCCTAGCCATCTGAGGAACCTATGAAGGTTGTTGTCTTTGTCAAAGCCACGCCCAGCTCCGAAGCGGGCACGATGCCGAGCGTCGAGCTCATGAACGCCATGCAGGCGTATAACGAGGAGCTGATGGCGGCCGGCCTGCTCAAGGCTGGCGAGGGGCTCAAGCCAAGCTCCGCCGGCGCCCGTGTCCAGATCAGCGGCGACCGCCGCACCGTGGTCGACGGCCCTTTCGCAGAGACGCAGGAACTGGTCGCCGGGTTCTGGATCTGGGAGGTCGACTCGATGGCGTCCGCGATCGAGTGGGCGAAGAAATGTCCGTCCCCGATGCCCGAGGACTCCGAGCTCGAGATCCGCCCAATGTACGGCCCGGAAGACTTCGCCGACATCGCGCCCGAAGTTGTCGAGAAGGAGAACGAGATGCGCAAAGCGTTGGATTCGTAGCGGAGTGGCCCGTTCCTGCCCGCGTAACTCAGCATGACCCGATGTCGTTGCAAGTCGAACAATGTCGCCCACTGGGCGGCAAAACTCGTCGGCGGCCTTGCGCCCGGTGTCGGTCTGCTGCTGATGCCGAAGTGCCCGTTGTGCCTTGCGGCCTACCTGGCTTTGTTGACCGGGGTGACGCTGTCCGCGTCCGCTGCGACCACGCTCTACTACGGCGTGGCGGGTGCGCTGGCGGCGTTGCTCTGTGTCACCGCCGTATCGTGCGTGTGGTCGATCCGCCGCCGGCCACGCTGCAGCGACTACAACAGCCCGTTCGAGATCCTTCCCAAACCACCTCAGGAGTAGCCCTTCGTGACCACGACCGCCCACCCGCCGATAGCCGACCCTGCCGCCTGGGATGCCCACCGCCGCGAGCTGCTGCAGGCCGAGAAGGAGCTCACCAAACAGTACGACCGCGTCAACGCGATGCGTCGCCGGCTGCCGATGACGCTAGTCGAGAAAGACTACCGGTTCACGGGGTCGGCGGGCGAAGTCGGTTTGGCGGACTTGTTTGACGGGCGGCGTCAGCTCATCGTCTACCATTTCATGTTCGACCCCGATTGGGACAAGGGCTGCCCTGGCTGCACCGGCTTCGTCAACAGCCAGGGCGACCTGTCGATGCTCGCCCAACGCGATACGACGATGACGCTGATCTCCCGCGCGCCATTCGAAAAGCTCGCCGCCTACCGCCGCCAGCACGGCTGGACGCTGCCCTGGTACTCGTCGTTCGGCAGCGAGTTCAACTACGACTACCACGCCACGCTCGACGCGGAGGTCACCACCATTGAGTACAACTACCGCCCCCCCGAGGAGCACGCCGCGGAGTCGATCCCCAAGGGCGAGTCCCACGGCCTCAGCGTGTTCATGCGGCACGAGGGGAGCGTCTACCACACCTACTCGACCTACGGCCGTGGTGTCGAGTCGGTGACCGATGCGTACGCGCTGCTCGACCGCACGCCGTTCGGCCGCCAGGAGGACTTCGAAGACTCGCCCGCGGGCTGGCCGCAGCGGCCGACCTATGGCGGCTGGGGCAGCCCGTTCGCTGCAAACTCAACGGAGGAAGGGTAATGCCCATCGCCCGCCAGCGGATCACGCCCTGCCTGTGGTTTGACGACCAAGGAGAAGAGGCCGCGAAACTCTACACGTCGATCTTCCCAAACTCGTCGATCACGTCGGTCGCCCGCTACAGCGAGGTCGGCAAGGAGAAGCACGGCCGCGAGCCGGGCTCGGTGATGTCGCTCGGATTCACGCTCGACGGGCAGTCGTTTGTGGCTATAAACGGGGGGCCGATCTTCCAGTTCACCGAGGCGGTCTCGCTGCAGATTGCCTGCGAGACCCAAGCAGAGGTCGACTACTACTGGCGCCGGCTGACGGACGGCGGCGCCGAGTCCCAGTGCGGTTGGCTCAAGGACCGGTACGGTCTGTCGTGGCAGGTTGTGCCGGCGTGCGTGCCACGGCTCACCTCCGATCCGGACACGAGCGAACGTGCGATGCGGGCCTTGTTCGAGATGAAGAAGCCCGACATCGCGGCCCTCGAGCGGGCGGCGTCCCAATAGTCACGAGCTTTACAGGAGAGGCGACCATGAGGTTTATGCTACTGGTGTACGGCGACGAAGCCGCGTGGACCGAAGAAGAGCGTTCTGCCTGCATGAGCGAGTCGGCCGCGCTGTGCCGCGTGCTGGCCGAGCAGGGCCAGTTCGTCGACGCTAGCCCGCTGCACCCGGTGGCGACCGCCACGAGCGTCCGCGTCCGCGACGGCAAACGCCACCTCACCGATGGGCCGTTCGCCGAAACCACCGAGCAGCTCGGCGGCTTCTACATCGTCGACATGCCAACCATGGAAGACGCCCTGGCGTTCGCGGCGAGCATCCCGCCCGCCAAGAAAGGCACGGTCGAGGTGCGGCCCTTGTTCGAGTTGAAGGGGCTGCCGGAATAGCCAACCTTGTGCTGGCCAGTTCATTCCGCGCCCACGCACACACGCGGACGGCGCTCGGCTTGGTTCTCGACCACATCCCTAATCACCTCGATGGCGCGGCGTCCAAATGCAGGCCAGTTAAGTGTGGTCCGGGCGCGCTCGAGTGCGGCCTCGGACATGGCCCGGTACTGGTCGGGGTTATCCGCGAGTCGCTCGATCTCGTCGGCGTATTGTTTCGCGGAAGCGTCCACGGGCAGGCAGAGCCCGGTCTTTCCGTGCTGCACCGCGGTCGGCAGTCCTCCCACGGCGCTGACCAGCGAGGGTCTACCGAAGTGGGCGGCTTCACCGGGCGCTATTCCAAACATCTCCCCGGTAGACGGCAGCAGCATGAAATGACTTCGACGCAGCAGCGTCTTGTGGATATCGCGGTCGATTGGATCGCCCATCGAGAGAAAGCCGTGAACACGCACGCGTTCGCAACTGAGGGCCGCGCGGGTGTGACCGCCGATCGAATGGAGCGTCACGTTCCAGCCGCGGGCGGCAAGCTCTCGGGTGATCTCGACGCACAGGTCCAAACGCTTCCGGATTGGGTCAGCGGCGACGATGATGAGTTCGAGTCGCTCGCGTGACGGGAGGTCGATATGGATCGTGTCGTAGGCGTCGGGCACGACCGTTGAGCCTAGGGGCAGCAGGTGTGCTCTGTCGGGCGACAGCCCGTAGTCATTTATCGCTGAGTCGAGTGTGCATTGTGACGCGAAGAGGCCGGCCGCCGTACGCGAGAGCGCAACGCTTTCGATCTCCTCGAAACCCTGCTTCTTGGTTTCGGGCATCCGCGTCCATTTGGCGTAGGTAGTGGCCACCAGCCGCGCGGTGGCGTCAGAAAAGTAGACGATCGGCAGATCGGTTTTCAGTGCGTACAGCGGCGAGCTGATACATACGCCAAACAACGCATCGAGCGGACGGTCTAAGGAGTCGAGTTGGCGGCCGATGTCCGCGCTCATCGACTCCGCGATGCCGATCAGCCTGTCGTAGGCCTGCGCGGCCTGGACTTGCTCAATTGCTGATTTTAGCCGGTCGCGGACCGCGTTGCGGAGATTACGGATCTGAGGGTTCTTGCGGATAGCCCTTGGCAGGAACGCTAACGTCTGCTTGGCCGGCTTATCGCTGAAGCGACCTCCGGGCGTCAGCGGAACGACCTCCGCGCCGGTTGCTGCGAGCGCAGACGCGGCGTGGAAGGGCATTCCACTGATGGCGTTTGGGTCGGAAGGGTCGGCGAGGCTGATAAAGCCGATCCGCAACCCAGCGCCCCTTAGATCAGGCGAAGAGTAGGCAGGGGCAGTGGATGGGAGAACGTCGTTCATTAGGTTGGGCTGCCCCAGTGCGTGAGCCGAATCGTCCGCGGTAAGACGGTGAAGGACTCCAAGTTGGCGGCAAGGACCGCAGGTTTTGGCGAGCATTTGCAGCGACGCACTTAGCCGCAAAACTGCGGGTTGCCACGAGCCTAATGCGTTGGGGGGAGATTTGCAACCGATTTCTCATCAGGTCGATCGCAATAGGAGGACTTAGCGAAGACGCGATCGCGATGTCTGGTCTGCTGTGAAGTATTGCCGGCCGTACTCCACGAGGGAGTGCTCCAAGTCGCTACAGCGTCGATAGCGCAGGCAATGCAGGGCGGGCAAGAAGCCCGAGGCATGTGTGGATCGGCAAATCTTACGACGCAAGAAGACAGAGCCCGGCGCGGACGCATGCCGCGTGCCTGCGGAACGCACGGCGCCGACCTCCTCGCAGACAATAAAAAAACCGCGGGCGGCCAAGAGGCCGCCCGCGGTTGGAGCAATTGCAATGTAAGGGCTGCGTACTACGACGCGGCGGGGCGGCTGGGCCGCTGGCCGGCGGCGCTGCCAACGCCGCGACGGCGGCGACGCTGCTTCTGGCCGGAGCGACGTTCGCCGGCAGCGGACTCGCCTCCGCTGTGGCCGGCTCCACTGCCGCCGCCTGTGCTGCCGTTCGGGCGGCTCTTGCCGTAGCTGCGTGACTTGCCGTAGCCCTTGCCACTGGGGCGGCCGCCCTGACCCGAGCGTGGCTTGCCGCCACCGCCCTGACCGCCCTGGCCACCGGAACGCTTGTAGCCGGTGCCGTGGCTGATGGGGTCGGTCGGCTCGAAGCCGGGGACCGTGGCCTCAACCGGGATGGAACGCTTCACCAGCCGCTCGATCTGCTTGAGCAGGCCGTGCTCGTCGCCGGCACAGAACGAAACCGCCGCACCCTCGGCGCCCGCCCGGGCGGTGCGTCCGATGCGGTGCACGTAGGTCTCGGCCGTTTCGGGCAGGTCGTAGTTGATCACGTGCGACACGCCCGAGATGTCCAGGCCCCGGGCGGCGATGTCGGTCGCGACCAGCACCGGCGGGTTCTTGCCCTTGAACTGGGCGAGCGCCCGACTGCGGGCGTTCTGGCTCTTGTTGCCGTGGATGGCGGCGGCCTTCAGGCCTTCGCGTTCCAGGTGCTTGACGATCTTGTCGGCCCCGTGCTTCGTGCGGCTGAAGACCAGCGTGCGGTCGCGGCGGGTCGCCTTGAGGAAGTGGGCCAGCAGGTGGTGCTTCTTCTTCTTGTCAACCATGTGAACCGACTGGGTAACTTTGTCGGCCGGCTTGGACACGGCGCCGATCTCGATCGAGTCGGGCCTGGTGAGCCACTGCTGGGCCAGCTCGCGGATCTCGTTCGGCATGGTCGCCGAGAACATCAGCGTCTGACGCTTACTGGGCACCGCGGCGACAATCCGCTTGAGCGCGGGCAGGAAGCCCATGTCGAGCATCTGGTCGGCCTCGTCGAAGATCAGGATCTCGACCTGCGATAGATCGATGTGCCCCTGGTCCTTGAGGTCGAGCAGGCGGCCCGGCGTGGCGACCAGCGTGTCGACGCCGTTCTGCAGGGCCTTCACCTGATGGTACTGCGACACGCCGCCGAAGATGACAGTCTGACGCAGCGGGGTGAACTTGCCGTACTTGTCGAAGCTGGCGCCGATCTGGGCGGCCAGCTCACGGGTCGGCGACAGCACCAATGCACGCAGGGGGCGGGGCTGGCGGCGCGGCTTCTGCCGCTTGCCGTCAATGGTTTGCTTGGGGGGACGCGGCGGCATGCTCTCCAGCAGCCGCTGAAGCGTCGGGAGCGTAAACGCGGCAGTCTTGCCGGTGCCGGTCTGGGCGCAGCCGATCAGGTCGCCGCCCTGCAGCACGACCGGGATCGCCTTGGCCTGGATCGGCGTGGCGGTGGCGTAGCCCAACAGGTCGGTCGCTTGGAGGAACGCGTCGGCCAGGCCGAGTTCGGAAAAATCCATCTACAGTACTACTTTCGTGAGGCCGGGCGAGCGCGTCGGGCGAACCCGGTGCGCAGCTCTAGCGGCGGGACCCCACTGTGGTGGGGCAGTGCTAAGGACGGCCTGCGTCTTGTGTCACACGACAGCAAGCATTCGACGCCGCGTCGAGCTTCAAACGCTCGAAGCGGCGGAGGCCGTTAGGGGCAAGAAAATCAATCGCCCTCGATAGCAAGAATCCCTGGGCCGGCCCCGAGTTGAGGGGCTGGCGGCTTGGCCGAATGGAAAAGCCCAGTCAACAGGGGAGTTGACTGGGGCCAGACTGCCTGGGAAGACGCTTACGTCGAATTTGAATGAACACAACCGGCCAATATCTTAGGTGGGGGGCCGGAAGGTCTCACACCTTGGGTAGTCGAGTAAGCATAGCAGAAATCCTGATCCGGGCAAGAGCGGCGGCCGCCGCTCGGGCCCTAAACGGGTTACCGGAGGCTGGCGTGAGCCAATTTTCCGGTTATGAGCCCTGCCAGCACGAACGCGATCACCCACGACAGCGAGCCGGACTCGACCGCCCCGACCGCGAAAACGCACGTCAGCACCGCACCGGCGGCCCCCAGCTGCCGCTTGAACGCCCGGGTGCCCCAGTAGCTGTCCGACCAGGAACCTTCATCCTGCCAGTTGAACTCGCCGCCGCACTGCGGGCAGGCGTCGAGCGACGGCTGGCGGCGTGTGAGCGGCGTCGCGCAGTTCAGGCAGCAGGCGCCCAGCGGCGTGGCGGGGGTGGTCGTGTCGTCCAACTTCAGTTGCTCCTTCGATCAGTTGACCCACAGCGCGAACCCGATGAAATTCCCCCGGAACACCTGCTGCAACTCGCTCCAAGATCGCTTGCTGCTCAGCTTGCCCGGCTCGAGGTAGGGCAGGGCGGCGGAGCCTTGCACCCACAGCACCAGGTCGAAGTCGCGCGGATCGGTCAGCACGCGGTGGAGATTCACTCCGTCCTTGAAGCCCCGCCGCCAGAACGGAACGAGCTTGTCGCCGCCGAGGATCGCCTCGGCCTCATCGAGGAAGTTGTGCCAGGCGATGATCCGGTCGGGCGAGACACTCAGGTTAGCGATGACGCTTTCTTGGTTGGCATTGGGGATCCACTCGAGGTGGTCGTCGTCCTCCGCCTGGATGAGCCGCCAGCTGTCGCGACTGAGGGCGACCATCTTCAGCAGCCGCCGCTGGCAGTCGCGCATCCGCGCGGGTTCGCGGAGCTTGAAGTCCATCAGGTGGATGGCCGCGATAAAGTCCGAAGCGTTCTCAAACTCGAACATCCCGCGCCGACGCCGTGGCTTGCGTTCGGACTGCTCCCTCGCGAACTCGGTGTCCGGGTTCAAAAAGAAGGCGTGGGCGGTGTTCTCGAACAGCTCGTGGTGGTCGTACGCCAGCACCGCGTCCGCCAGCGCCATGACCGCGTGGCAGTAGCCGCGCATCCAGTAGACGTCCGCCGAGTCGAAGCCCACCACCAGCGGCTCCTCCTGGTTGCGTGGCTGCCGCCGGTTCATCAGCGTGCCGAAGATGACGTTCAGGTGTTCCGCTTCCGCAATGTGGCCGTCCCCGTCCGCGTCGATGCCAACCTGGTCGAAGTTGAGATCCCAGTGCAGGTCTTCGTCGTCAATCTCGGCGAGCGTCGCCTCCGCAGTTTGGATGTCGGACTGGAATCGTTCGACCATCGTGCGCAGGTCCTCGTACCGGACTAGTTGCGCTTCCCGATTGCCGCCCGCCGCGGCCCCTACCCGCAGGAAGGGCAGCCAGCCAGCCTCGGTGCGGACGCCGTAGCGGACCCCGGTTTGGCTGAGCCGTTCCACGGCCCGCAGGAACTGCACGGTACCCAATTGAAACCGCGCGAGGTCGTCGTCCGGCTCGCCACGCAGGTGTTCCGCCAGCACTTCTTCGGCGGACTCAAGCTCGCCGGCAGCGAGCCGCGGCTCGATGTCGGGGCGACCGCCCGCCCCGAGCAGCGGCGCAGCCGTGGCTATTGCCGTTCCGCACACCAGTGCGATCAACCCCCTGCTCTGCGTGTTCATCTGTCCCCTCACTGCCTGACGTCAATCAGCCGACCAGAGTGGCCCGTCTTCCATGGTACGGTTGTCGCCGCTGTGGCGATAAAAAAACCCGGCCCTGGAGGGCCGGGTTTGAGGGGGAGGTTATGCGTCTCCGCGGCTACCGCACGGCGCCGGTCTGGCGGACATTCGTGTCGCGCCGGGCCTCTGCGGACCGCTGCGCCGGTGGCGCCTGGCTGGTGCCGGCTAGGTAGTTGTCGATCCGGGCCGACTTGCGGATCTCTTCGTAGCGCTCGGCCATGGCGATCCGCAGCTTCTTCTCGTACAAGTCCGGGTACAGCGTGTCCTTGACTTCGTCGGGGGTGACCTCCACCGGCTCGGTGCGTCCCTCCGACTTGAGGATCACGAACTTGTCGCCCACCTGCACGATGCCCGACAGCTCGCCCTCGGCCAGCTCAAACGCGACCTGCTCCAGCTGGGGCTGCCCGCCGAACTTCCGCAGCGGCGGCACCTCGCCCCGCAGGGCGCGGCTGGTCGGCTCGATCGAGTACTCCTCGGCGAGGTCGCCGAAGAAGTCCATCGACGCGTTGCCGCGGGCCTTCTCCCAGACCTCCTGGGCGCGACGCATCTCGCCGAGCACGATCGCCCGGACGCGGACCCGTTCGCCGAAGTTGGCCTCGAAGCCCTTTTCCATGTCTTCCTGAGTGACCTGCACCTTGTCGCGGGTTAGCTTCTTGAGCGCGGCCGACGGCCACACCGAGTCACGCACGTAGACCTCGTAGCTGACGCCCTGCTCCTCGGGGGCAACCTTGGCCCACTTCGCCAGGTCGGGCTGCCCGCTGGGGCCGACGACGCCGGCGAGCTGCGCGGCGTGCGACATCTCGCCGCGGAGGTCGTCGTTGCTGACCGTGACATTCAGCTTCTTGAGCTCCTGCTCCAGCAGCATCCGCGAGACGTGCCCGTCGAGCACCTCCTCGCCGTGGCGGGCCAGGCACTCCTTGCCGAGTTCGAGCATCGTGATCGACTCGCCGTTGACGGTCGCCACGACGCCGGGCATGGACTGGCTGAGCTGCGGGTCGTTGTAAACGTTCTTGATTGTGGCCGCGTTCTGCAGCTTCTCGAACAGGTTCGAGGCGACGCCGCGGAGCTTCTCTTCGCGGATCCCCTCCTCGAGCTCGGACCTGATCGCTTCCATCGAAACCTTGCGGGGTGGCAGGTGGCTCTCGCACTTCAGGAGCGCGAACTGCTCGCCGACCGGCAGCACCTGCGACACCTGGCCGGGCTGCAGCGCGAACGCCGCCCGCTCGACTGTCGGCTCGCCGATGTACGGCCGGATCGGCTGGATCAAACCGCCGATCGACGCGCTGTTGACGTCCACGCTCTCCTGCATCGCCAGGCGGGCGAAGTCGTTGGGGTTGGCCGACAGCTGACGCTGCAGGGCCTTGGCCCGCTGCTGGTCCTCGACCACAATCAGGCGGACCTGCACGGCGGCGCCGTAGCGGCTCTCGTAGGCCTTCTTGATCTCTGCGTCGGCGACCACCAGGTCCTTGGCGGCCAGCTTACGCAGGGCGATGGTCGGCCACAGGATGTCGCGTTTGTACTCCTCGGGCTTTACGCCCCGCTCGTCCTGCAGCAGGCCGAGCCACTGCTCGCGGCCCAGCTTGAAACGCTTTGCCATGCGGTCGATCTCGGCCTCGATCTCCTGGTTGGTGATCGTGACGCCGCGGTTCTTGCAGTGGTGCTCGATCAGCCGCTTGTTGACGAGCGCCTCGAGCACGTCCTCGCCGTAACGCTCGACGCACGCCTGGGCGAGCGCCGGGCGGCTGACGTCCTGGCCGTTGACGATGGCCATGACGTCGTGCTGCGGCTCGGGGGCGCGGAGCGGCTTCTGCGGCTCGCTGGGCGTCGCCTGACGGCTCGGCGCCTGGGCCTCGGCCGTGTTGGTGCTGAGCGTGCGGACGGCGATCGCGCCGCCGATCACCGCGGTGGTAATAACCGCCATCACCAACCGGCGAGAGCGGACGACGCGTGGGTCGTGGGCGGTGTGGGGGTCGTGTTCGGCTTCCATGCGGGCCATGACGGTTTCTCCATAAACCGGGTCAACAGGCGTTGGGCGTCGCGCTGCGGGTGCGCACGCTCCTTGGGTATCGGGGCAGGAAGATTAACGCGCCCGCGGGATTGGGGGCAAGAGAAGAGTTTGGGCGTGCTAGCACACGCCACCTTACCGGAGGAACACGCACTGCCTAGAGGATCAGACCAGTCGAGCATTCCTGAGCATACTGGCGAAGCTCGCGCGTTGTATCGGTGCGCAGGAGGAATTGTGAGATCTTGTCCTCGACGAACGAGGTTTTCTGTCCGTGAAGATGCCCCAGGCCATGGAGGAACGATTCTTGGACCGCCGCGTGTCGGTGTGAGAGTCCGAAGTCAAATAGCACTTCAGCGTATGGGAACAGTTCGGGGCGTGCATGAAGCGTTAGGTGCTCCAAGCCCCCATCCATATCCCAGAGCATGTAGCACGCCGTTGCAAAGCTATTGGCTGCGCGGTGGGAATGGTGAGCGGCGTCTTCGCAGTAATTTGCGAAACCAAGCTCGTACAGATCGATCAGTGACGCGTAAAAATCGCCGTACCCGCTCTCGCCTGCCGGCTGCAATGCGTCATGTGCAACGTCGCCCACGCACCCATACGCAAACCAAAGCGTTTTTCCGATGGCTTCGAGGCCGTGCCGGTCAACAAGTTGGTCGATCGATCGATTGAAATCGATGAGCAAGCGCTGCGCTGCGGTTGCGTCAGGAGCCAACTCCCCGGAGTTGTCCTGCCCTATGGCGGTTGCGACAAACTGATCGAGGTTCATGCTTGCGTCCGGCGCAGCGATGGCCACTCCAGGGGCCGGGCGATCATTCGTCCAGCACTTCGGCTTCCTTGGTCTTGGCGAGCTCGGTGACCTGCCCCTCGTATTTGTTGGTCAGCTCCTGGACGTCGTCCTTGTAGGTCTTGCACTCGTCCTCGCTGAGCTCCTTGTCCTTCTCGAGCTGGTCGAGCGCCTTGTTGGCGTCGCGGCGGACGTTGCGGATGCTGACCTTCGACTCCTCGGCCAGGTCCTTGGTGCGAGCGACCATCTTCTTGCGGACCTCGCCCGAGAGCGCGGGGATGTTCAGGCGGATCACCTTGCCGTCGGACTGCGGGGCGAGGCCCAGGTCGCTGGCGATGATGCCCTTCTCGATGTCCTTGATCGTGCCGGGGTCGAACGGCCGGATCACTAGCTGCTGCGGCTCGGGCGCGCTGACGCTGGCGATCTGCTTGACCGGCGTGGGCGAGCCGTAGACCTCGACTTTGAGCGAGTCGACCATGCCGGGGTTCGCGCGGCCGGTACGGATGCCTGCCAGGTCGCCCTTGAGGCGGCCGACGGCCTTCTCCATACGTTCTTCAGCGTCCAGGAGGGTTTCTTCTACGCTCATGTTGCTAGCGGAGGTCTTGGAGTTGAGTGTTGGTGAAAAGGCCGTCCGGCCTAGCGCCCGATTCCCTAGGCGGGGGTCATCGGCGTGCTGTCGACGCGGGTGCCGAGGGTCTCGCCGCGGACGGCCCGCTCGATGTTGCCGTCGGTCCGGTAGTTGAACACCAGGATCGGCAGGTCGTGTTCCATGCAGTGGGCGATGGCGGTCGAGTCCATCACGCGGAGGTTCTTCTCGCGCACCTGGCCAAAGGTGAGGTGGTTGTACAGCACCGCGTGGGGGTTGGTCTCGGGGTCGTCGCTGTAGACGCCGTCGACGCGGGTCGCCTTCATGAGGATGTTGCACTCGAGCTCGAGCGCCTTCTGGGCGGCGGCGGTGTCGGTCGTGACAAACGGCGCGCCGGTGCCGGCGGCGAAGATCACGATGCGGCCCTTCTCCATGTGCCGCTTGGCGCGGCGGCGGATGTACGGCTCGGCGACGCCGTCCATCTTGATGGCGCTCATCAGGCGGGTCTCGGCGCCGAGCGACTCGAGCGCGTCCTGCAGCGCCAGCCCGTTGATCACCGTGGCCAGCATGCCCATGTAGTGGCCCGTGGCCTCCTGGATGCTGCGCGCCCCGGCGGTGAACTGCGCGCCGCGGAGGATGTTGCCGCCGCCGATGACGATGCCGATCTGCACGCCCAGCTTCTGCGCCTTGATCGTCTGCGAAGCGATGTCGACCACCTCCTCCATGCTGATGCCACGCTGGCCGGCGGGGGCGAAGGACTCGCCGGAGAGTTTCAGCAGGACGCGATTGTAAGGCGAGGACATGGGCGATCGTTGAGTGAAGTGCGGCGGGGCAGTGGGGTCGGGCCCATTGTGACACAAAAAAGCCCCGGAGCGAACTCCGGGGCTTGGTCGTTTCTTGGCGTCGCGGCTAGGCGTTGGTGGGCGTCTCGCCGACCTTCCAGAGCGTGAAGCCCTTGATCTTCATGCCGCCCGCCTTGGCCACGGCCCCGACGGTCTGCTTGTCGTCGTGGATGTAGGGCTGCTCTTCCAGCACGTGCTCGGCGTAGAAGTTCTTCATCCGGCCGACAATCATCTTCTCGATGATCTCCTCGGGCTTGCCCTCGGCGCGGGCCCGCTCCTTCTGGATGTCCTCCTCGGCCTTGACCATCGCGGGGTCCATCTCGGCCTTGGTGGCCGCGGCCGGCTTCATCGCGACGATCTGCATGCCGATGTTCTTGGCCAGGGCCTCGTCGCCCCCTTCGGCCTCGAGCAGCACGCCGGTCTTGCCGTCGTGGTGGACGTAGCCGCCGCACGCGCCGTCGACGCGGTGGATGCGGGGCACCCGGAACACCTCGCGGATCTTGTTGACGATCTCGTCGCGCACTTCCTTGAGGGTCTGGCCCGACTTGCTGGGGCAGGGCTGCTCCCACAGCTCCTCGGGGGTCGCGGCGCCGGGGCCGGTGGCGAGCTGCTCGGCCAGGTCCTTGGCCAGCTGCACCACCTCGTCGTTGCCGGCCACAGGGGCCGACTCGACCTGCAGCTCGATGATCGCGCCCGCCGTGTCCGAGGTGTACAGCGCGATGCGGCCCTCCTCGGTGGTGCGGTCGCCGCGGCCGTCGATGAACTTGGCGCCCTCCTCACGGAGCGCCTTCTTGGCGGCCTCCATGTCGCCGCCGGATTCGACCAGCGCCTTCTTGCACTTCATCATCGGGAGCTGGGTCTGTTCCCGCAGCTCCTTAACCAATGCGGCAGTGATCTCTGCCATGGGGTTGCTCCTGTAGAGTCGGTGTAGAGTGTCAGCCGTGACGCCGCCTGTTGTCGTGGCGTCGGATGTTGTGTCAGATGCGGGGCCGGTCCCAGAGCGGTTAGCCCTCGGTGGACTCGCCCGCGGCGACTGCTTCGGCCGGGGCCCCATTCTGGGACTCAGCGGCCGCCGGCTTGTCCGAACCCTCGGACGCCGCCTGCTGCTGCGTGGCCTGCTGGACCTTGCCCGACGCGATCGCGTCGGCCAGGATCTTCGTGATCATCTCGATCGAACGCATCGAGTCGTCGTTGCCCGGGATCGGCAGGTCGACCGTGTCGGGGTCGCAGTCGGTGTCGATCAACGCCACCACGGCGATGCCCAGCTTGCGGGCTTCTTTGACCGCGTTCTTTTCCTTCTTCGGGTCGATCACCACCATGCACTCCGGCAGGCGGTTCATGGTCCGCATGCCGTTGAGGTTGCGGTACATCTTCTTGTACTCGCGGTTCAGCGACGCCTGGGCCTTCTTCGAGTACGAGTTGAGCGCGTCCGACTGGCGGATGCCCTCGAGCTCTTCCAGACGCGACAGCCGGTCGCGGATCGTGCGGAAGTTGGTCAGCGTGCCGCCGAGCCAACGCTCCGCGACAAACGGCATGCCACAGCGGCTGGCCTCGCGCTCGACGCTCTCGGCCGCCTGACGCTTGGTGCCGACCCACAAGATCAGGCTGCCACGCGCCGCGACGTCCGACAAGTACTTCTTGGCACGCAGCAGGCCGCGGATCGTCTCGCGGACGTCGATGATGTGAATCGTGTTCTTGCGGGCGTAAATGTACGGCCGCATCTTCGGGTTCCACCGGCTCGAACGGTGACCGAAGTGGACGCCTGCCTCAACTAGCTCTTTGACGAGGGTCGACAAAACACAGCTCCTGAAAAATGGCACACCGGCTAAGTCCCGGGCGGCACGCTCCCCATGGGGAAAACCGCAGCGGGCGTCCGGCGTTAGTAAAGTCCGGCCGAGTAAGAAGTTAAACGCCCCAGACCGGGCCGATCAGTCTGGCGTAGCCCAGTAGAATACTCGGCTGCCGGATGGGGGTCAACGTGGGCAAAATGCTAGCGGTTGGGGGCCTGCGTTCTCGGGTTTTGTCCGAAATATCGATTGGAGGGGACAAAACTCAGGCCATACCCGGGCTGCGGTGAACGTAAGTGATTTCATGAAAACACCTTACGGTTTGGGTCGGGTGCGGCCCCAGGGGGTTTTGTCTCGGCTTTGTTGAGAGCCTTTCGAGTGGGATCGAAGGTCGGTTCGGAAAGGCTAGGGATTTCGAGCTCGTGGCTCACTGATTTTACCCGACGTCTAGGCCTATTTCAGCCGGAAAACAGGTCAATCACGACCCCCGTGTGGCAGCGACTTTCGCCCGGCGAAAGGCAGGCCGGCGTATTGGCTCATTCGGGCGATAGTCGGTGTTGCTTGCGACAAGAGGCGATCGAGCCGCAAGCGATGCCGGGTCTGGCAATGCCACTTGGGCTGCGGCCACCGATGTTCGTTCGACGGTGGTTTTCGTGCTGGCGGAGCTTCCTGCGAACGAAAATCGGTGCTACCCCGGATTGGGGCGCCAGGTCATCTTGGGTAGCAGCGACCTTCGCCCGGGGGACGGCAGGTCAGCGCGAGGGCTCAATCGGGCGAATGTCGGTGTCGCCTGCGACAAGAGGCAATCGAGCCGCAAGCGATGCTCCGTCCGGCAAGACCTCTTGGGCTGCGCCCACCGACAATCGTGCGAATGGATTCTGAGAGCAGGCTGCGCGAGGTGCGCACGCAAGTCGGTGCTACACGATTGATTTTAATTCACTGACGAACGCGTGTACCTCGGCCTGCTTGTGCAGTCGGGTGAAGGTCACCGCGGGCCACTCGTCGGAGTCCATCAGCGCGGCGTACTGCCGGCGGTTCTGGCGGAACGTTCTCGCTAGCCAGACCAGGATCGAGTCGGTCGACAGGAACGACTTGGCGAAGGTCTCGCGGTTGTCGGCGTAGAGCGGCTCGCGGGTAATCACCCGCCGCGTGGTCCGGCAGAGCGCCCGGGCGGCCACGGTCGGGAACGAGTGGTCGAGCCACACGACGTCGGTCGCGCGGCCCCACACCAGGTCGCGGGCCTTGCTGTAGTTGCCGTCAGAGACCCAGCAGTCGGCGGCGACTTGCTGGCGGACCGACTCGCGGAACTCGTCGGTCGGTTGCTCCTGCCAGTCGGGCAGCCAGTGCAGGGCGTCGAGCTCGATGCGCTGACCGCCAATGACCGCGGCCAACTGCCGCGCGAGCGTGCTCTTGCCGCTGCAAGTCGAGCCGACGACCGCGATGCGGCGTGGTTGCGTCGGCGGCGAGGGCATCCTAGTGGCGTCCTACAACTCGGATCGGATGAACGCCGTCAGGAATGTCTTCTAGACTGCAACTCACACGCTCGAGTCGAAACCAGCCTCTGTACCCCAGGATACGACCCCAAAAACGATTGGAAATCGCGACATCGACCAAGAAGCATTGTCGCTCTTCGTCAAACGATTCACGGACCCAGGCATCCCCCGAAAAGAACCTAGGGAAGGGGATGCTGAACGGACCCACGTGGACTTGCTGCCGTGTTGTCGTCACGACCAGCGAGCCATCGGTAGCCGCCTCGAATACGAGATCAACCGAGAGGTGCTGGTGGGTGCCGGCGTAGAGTACGGGACCGCCTTGCCGCTCGCTGTAGACGAAATACTCATCGAAATCACGCGTGCGGCGGGGGAACTCAAACACGCGTTTCCAGGTGACGGTCTCGCGTCCGAGGTCGTCGAGATACGCATAGTTGCGGATCTCAAACGGAATCCCTCTGCCGGTCTCTGGGAACAGAATGCGCCGCGTGGCGCCAAGGAAAAGGAACGGCACGGTATACCACCGCCCGTGCCACACCTCCTCCATGACTCCACGCCCGATGAACGCGGATTGGGAAACGCTAGTGATCCCGTATTGCTCCTGAATCCGCGAGTGCAGCCGGGCGAACTCGCTGCCCATCGATCGTTGCACGATGGAATCGCACTGATCGGTCACAGCGATTCGCTCCCGGCGCTTAGTTTAGGAATTAAACCAGGAGACTATTCGTCATCCTCATCCGACGACGAACCAATCCGGTCCTTGCCGACGTACGGCCGTAGGGCCTCGGGGATCAGGATCGAGCCGTCGGGCTGCTGGCAGTTTTCGAGGATGGCGATGATGGCGCGGCTGATCGCCACCGCGGTGCCGTTGAGCGTGTGGACGAAGTTGGTCCCCTTCTCGCCCTTCTTGCGGTAGCGGATGTTGAGCCGGCGGGACTGGTAGTCGGTGCAGTTCGAGGTGCTGGTGACCTCGCCGAACTCGCCGTGGTCGCCGCGGCCCGGCATCCAGGCCTCGAGGTCGAACTTGCGGTACGCGGGGCCCCCGAGGTCGCCGGTCGCAATGTCCAAGACGCGGAACGGCAGGCCGAGGCCGTTGAAGATCTCGCACTCCAGGTCGCAGAACATGTTGAGCGTGTCCTCGCTCTGCTCCGGCGTGGTGAAGGCGAACATCTCGACCTTGGTGAACTGGTGCACGCGGTACAGGCCGCGCGACGCGCGGCCGGCGGCGCCCGCCTCGGTGCGGTAGCAGTGGCTGATGCCGCACAGCTTGATCGGCAGGTCCTCTTCGTCGAGCACCTTGCCGGCGTACAGGCCGCCCAGCGTGATCTCGGCGGTGGCCACCAGGTTGAGGTCGAAGTTCTCGATGCTGTAGATCTGGGTCTCGGGGCCGCGGGGGATGAAGCCGACCCCCTGCAGCACGTCGCCCCGCGCGAGGTCGGGCGTGATGGTCGGCGTGAAGCCTTCCTTCATCAGGATATCGATCGCGTAACGCTGCAGCGCGAGCTCCAGCAGCACGGCCTCGTTGCGGAGGTAGTAGAAGCCCTGGCCGGCGACGTGCGAGCCCCCCTCGAAGTCGATCAGGTCGTGCTGCTCGCCGAGCTCGACATGGTCGAGCACGGGGAAGCTCGGCTGCCGGACCTCGAGATCGCCGCGGCGGATCTCGCGGCTGGCGTCCTCGCCGCCGCGGGGCGAGTCGGCGTGCGTCAGGTTGGGCATCGCGCGGTGGATGGCGTCGGCCTCCGCGCTGATGCGGTCGATCTGCTTCTGCAGCTCGTCCTTCTCTTCACGCAGCTTGCGGCCCTCTTCCTTGCGGGCCTCGCGCTCGTCGTTGTCCTTGGCCTTGCCAATCGACTTGCTGACCTCGTTGGCCTGGCGCGAGAGCTCCTCGACCTGCTGCATCAGGGTCTTGCGTTCGCTGTCGAGCTGCACGAAGCGGCCCACGTCTGCCTTGACGCCGCGGATGTTGCAGTTTTCCTGAACCAGCTCGGGGTTCTCGGTGATGTAGCGCTTATCCAGCATCTTTTTTCCAACCGCTTGATCGTGTGCTTGATGTTGTTTGCCCCAACATGAAGCCTGCAGGGAGCGACCTCGACGCCCGCTCGCTGTGGTCCCTGCTCCGTGCCGCTCGTGTTCGTGCCGCTCGTGTCTGTGTCGCCCGTGCTCAACCGGCGTTCCGTGAGGCGAGTTTAACTCGCGGACGCCATCTCTAGCCAGAGTGCTGCGCTTGACCGCACGCCGCGGTGGAAGTCGGCCAGGCAGAACTTCTCGTTCGGGCTGTGCGTGTTGTCGTCGTCCAGGCCCCAGCCCAAGAGCAGCACGTCGGCGTCGAGCTTGCGGGCGAAATCGTCGACGATCGGGATCGAGCCCCCTTCGCGGATGAAGACCGGCTTCGTGCCGAAGCCCTGCTCGATCGCCTTGGACGCGGCGGCCATGTACGGGCTGTCGAGCGGGAACTTGACCCCCGCCCCGCCGTGGTGGTCGACCAATTCGAGCTTGATGCCGGGCGGGAGCTGCGACTCGAGGTGCTGCTTGAGCGCCTGGTAGATGTCTTTGGGGTGCTGGTTGGGGACCAGGCGGAAGCTGACCTTGGCGCCCGCCCGGGCGGGCAGCACGGTCTTGGCTCCGGCGCCCTGGTAGCCGCCCCAGATGCCGTTGACGTCGCAGGTTGGGCGGGCCCAGCGGCGTTCGAGCGTGGTGTAGCCCTCCTCGCCCGACAGGCCGTCGACGGCGAGCTGCTTCATGAACCGCGCTTCGTCGAACGGCAGCCCGGCGAACTCGTCGCGTTCGCGCTGCTCGAGCGGCACGACGTCGTCGTAGAAGCCGGGGATCTGGATGCGGCCCTGGTCGTCCGTCAGCGAGCCGAGCAGCTTGGCCAGTGTGTTGACCGGGTTGGTGACCGCGCCGCCGAAGCTGCCGGAGTGCAGGTCCTGCTTCGGGCCGGTCAGGAAGATCTCGTAGTAGGCGATGCCGCGGAGGCCGTAGGTGATGGCCGGCAACCCGGGGGCGAACTGGCCGCTGTCGCTGATCACGACGCAGTCGCACGCCAGGCGGTCCTTGTTGTTCTCGATAAACGGCCCGATGTTCTCGCTGCCGACCTCCTCTTCGCCCTCGATCAAGAACTTCAGCTGCAGCGGCAGCTTGCCCTCGGTCGCCAGCACGGCGGCGGCGCCCTCGAGATGGGTGAGCATCTGCCCCTTGTCGTCGGTGGCGCCGCGGGCGTAGACGTTGCCGTCGCGGACCGTTGGCTCGAACGGCGGGGTGATCCACTCGTCCAGCGGGTCGGGCGGCTGCACGTCGTAGTGGCCGTAGACCAGCACGGTCGGCGCGCCGGCGACAGGGGGCGTCTCGGCGTAGACCAGCGGGTGGCCGTTGGTGGGGATCACCTCCGGCTCGAGGCCCATCCCGCGGATGCGGTCGGCGACCCACTGGGCGGCCTGGGCGACATCGTCCTTGTGGGCGGGGTCGGCGCTGACGCTGGGGATGCGGAGCAGCTCGAAGAGTCGCTCCTCGCGGGCGGCCTGCTGCGAATCTAGGTAGTCGGCAATCTTGCCCATATATCTCGGCGGAGAGCAGGAGTGAGGGGGAGCTGTACTGGCGCCGGCACATGGCCGGCGGCGAAACGGTTCAATATACTGTCGCATTTAGACCGCCACCACCGTACACCCCCTAGGGTGAGCCCATGGATGATGACACCGCCCCCGACGACCCCGGCCGCAACGACCCAGGAGTCGAGGACCCAGGCGCCGGGGTTGTGGTCGCCCCCAAGCCCGCCCCGCAGAAGGAAGAGGACCGCCCGCCGATCCCGAAGTACAACGTCGTGCTGTGGGACAGCGACGACCACACCTACGAGTACGTCGAGAAGATGATGAAGGACCTGTTCGGCTACTCCGACCAGCAGTGCCTGAAGCTCGCCGAGACCGTCGACAAGCACGGCCGCGCGATCGTCATCACCACCACCAAGGAGCACGCCGAACTCAAACGCGACCAGGTGCACGCCTTCGGTACCGACCTGTACATCAAGAACTGCAAGGGATCGATGAAGGCGACGATCGAGGAAGTGAGCTGATTGCGGATCTCGGATTGCAGATTGCGGATTGCTCTAAATCACGGCCGCGCGGGCTGAGGGACGAGATGTCGAAGCAGGACGAATTCAAGCAGCGCACCAAGGCGTTCGGGCTGCGAGTGATCCGGCTGGTGCAGAGTCTCGGCGACGACCGCGTGAGCCGTGTGATCGGCAACCAGTTGCTCCGGTCGGGCACGTCGGTTGGCGCCAACTACCGCGGGGCTTGCCGGGCAAGGTCGGCGGCAGAGTTTCGTGCGAAGCTCGGCATCTGCGAAGAAGAGTGTGATGAGTCGATTTACTGGATCGAGCTGCTTGTCGATTCTGACTTGGTGAAAGAAGAGCTCGTGGCCCCGCTGCTCTCGGAAGCAGATGAGTTGTTGGCGATGATCGTGGCCTCGATCAACACGTCCCGAAACAAGTAGTCCGCAATCCGAAATCCCCAATCTCCAATCCGCAATGCTCCTCCGCACCCACACCCTCGGCTGCAAGGTCAACCAGTACGAAACCGAGTACGTCCGCGAGGGGCTGGCCACCATCGGCTACCGCGACGCGGGCGAGGGCGAGCAGGCCGACCTGTGCATCGTCAACACCTGCACGGTGACCGGCGAGGGCGACTCGAAGAGCCGGCAGGTCATCCGCCGACTGGCGCGGGACAACCCGGCGTCGAAGATCGTGGTGATGGGCTGCTACGCCACCCGTGCGCCGGAGGAAGTCGCCGCGCTGCCCAACGTCACCCAGGTGCTGACCGACAAGCGTGAGCTGGGCGACCTGCTGGGCCGCTTCGGCGTCACCGACGTGCCGACCGGCGTGTCGGGCTTCGGGCAGCGGACCCGCGCGTACGTCAAGGTTCAGGACGGCTGCCTGCTGCGGTGCAGCTTCTGCATCATCCCCCACGTGCGGCCGAAGCTCACCAGCCGCCCGGCCGAGCACATCGTCGACGAGGTGCGGCGGCTGGTCGACAACGGCTACCGCGAGGTCGTGCTGACCGGCATCCACCTTGGCCACTACGGGGTCGACTGGAACCGCGACCTCCCCAAGGACAAGTGGACCCGTCTGGCCCACCTGGTCGACCGGCTCGCCAATCTCGAGGGCGACTTCCGCTTGCGGCTCTCTAGCATCGAGGCGACCGAGACCACCCGCGAGCTGATCGACGTCATGGCGGCGCACCCAGAAAAAGTCGCGCCGCACCTGCACATCTCGATGCAGTCGGGCTCGGACAGCGTGCTGCGGCGGATGCGGCGGCGGTGGGGAGCCCAGCGGTTTGTCGACCGCTGCGGCATGCTCCGCGAGCGGCTCGCCCAGCCCGCCATCACCACCGACGTGATCGTCGGCTTCCCCGGCGAGACCGACGCCGAGTTCGCCGAGACGATCGACGTCTGCCGCCAGGCCGGCTTCTCCAAGATCCACGTCTTCCCGTTCAGCGCCCGCCGCGGCACGCCCGCCGCGACCATGCCGGGGCAGCTGCCGGGCGACGTGAAGAAGGCCCGCGTGCACGAGCTGACGCGGGTCGAGCACCAGTTGCGCGACGCGTACTTCGCCAGCCTGCGGGGCCGCGAACTGCGGGTGCTGGTCGAGTCGGGGCTCGAAGCAGCAGGCGGGCAGATCGGCACGTCGTGCCGGTACGCGCCGGTGGTGCTGTCGGGGGGCCCGGTCGGCGCGTTCGTTCGGGTGACCGC
This sequence comes from Posidoniimonas polymericola, assembly GCF_007859935.1. NCBI lineage: Bacteria > Pseudomonadati > Planctomycetota > Planctomycetia > Pirellulales > Lacipirellulaceae > Posidoniimonas > Posidoniimonas polymericola. The sequence goes on from NZ_SJPO01000008.1 coordinate 56,342, forward strand.
CGGGCGGGTCGAGGAGGGACGGATCGTCGGCGAGGCAGTGTGACCCCGCGCCGCCGCCCCGCGGACTGCGTCAGAGGCTCTCGATCAACTGGTCAACCTCCTCGTCGGTTAGGCGAATGCGGGTCGCGTCGAGCATCTTGCGGAGTTGGAGCTTCCCTTCGTGGGTGCTGGGGTAGCCGATGTTGCCCAGCGGGCCGATGCTCTCTTCGAGCCGCTTGCCGTCGGGCGAGAAGATCGCGTGGAAGGGGATCCCGTACGACTTTCCATTGGTCACCAGCTTGGCGATCTGGGGGCCGTGTGTGTCGGTCACGCGGTCGACCTTCACAAACACGTAGTCCTTCTCGAGCAGCTCACACTGGTCGTCGATCCAACGCGAGAGCATGAAGCAGGGTCCGCAGTACCTGCCGCTGACCCGCGCCCAGACCTGGCGGTCGGTGGCCGCGGCATCGGCCAAGGCGTGGCGCCACTTCTCCTCGGCGTCGGGCGCTTCGGGCGCGTGCGCGGCGACAAATGCGTCCGCGGCGGCGCCGGCGTCGTCCTTGGCCGCGTCGACCTTCAGCTCGCCCAGCAGGTTGCCGTCGCCGTCGAGCGCCCAGGCGTGCACGGCGTCGCCCTCGGGCGCCGCCCAGCCGCGCTCCTCCAGCAGGCGGGCGCCCTGCCCGTCGGCTTGCAGGTAGATCGGGCACTGGATGTACCGCGACACGACTGGGTTCTTTTCGTAGTTGGTGAAGTGGAGCTGCATGAAGTTTGCCAGATGGTCGGCTTCACCGCAGGCGATCGCCATGAAATGGCAATCAGAAATACGCGCGTCGCGCAGGCTCTCGGCGAAGCGTTCGGCCAGGGGCTTGGTCGGCGCGGCGGCGCGGCGTTCAAGGTGGTAGACGGCCGGGGGGCGCGTCTCGTTCTGCGTCAGGTAGACTTCGCCAAGGTAGGCGGTTGGGTCTTCGTCTTCGGGCAGGTTGTCACTCTCGAGAGCGATCTCGATCTCGGTCGGCAGGTGCTCGAACACAAACTCGCCGCGGTCGTTGGTGACCGTTTGGTACCTCGCCGCTTCGGTGCTCTTCACGAATCGCCCATCGTAGTCTTCATCGCCTTCGACGCGGACGACTGCCCACACCGAGTACCCCTGCCGAGGCGTGTCGTCGCCGTCGAGCAACCGGCCGCGAAACTCCCTGGTCGGCTTCATCTCGACCTGCAACGGCTCGTCAATCCTCTTGGCAAATGTGGCGCCGGCCAATTTCTGGTCGGCGGACACGGCGAACACGCCGAGCTGCTCGCCAAGCGTTTCAAATTCGAAGGTTCCCTCGTGGCTGGCGGTGGTCGAACCGGTGTGGTCGTACGCCCCGTCCACGGCGCCGAACCGCACCTGGGCGCCGGCGAGTTCCCCCTCGGCGCCCCCGGCGAGGACCAGCCGCCCGGCGACGGGCGTTAAAGTCTCCCGCTCGCGGTGGAGCGACAGGTGGGCGGGCTCACCCTGCTTGACTTCAATCCTCTCGCCGACCTGCCACAGCGGCTCGATGACTCGCGCTTTGATCTCGCCGGGCAGAACCCGCGTCACGGCGCGACCCGACTCGTCGGTGGTGAGCCACCGGTCCCGACTACCGGTCCCACTCTGCTTCTCGTCATCCTCCCACCATGTGTACCGATAGGTCTCTCGCACAGAGATACCAACCCCCTCGTACGGAACCCTCTGCGGCCCCCGGGTGACCGAGAAGCTCAGCTCCTCGCCCGCAACCACCGGCAGCACGATCTCGGTCGCGCAGTCGGTGGCGGGCTCGTAGGGGACGAGGTCGATCATCTTGCCGGTGTAGCCCGCGTCGTTGACGCACGCGCAGTAGGTCGCGCCCGGCAGCACGTCTACCGAGAAGGCGCCCTGGCTATCGGCAATCGCGCTCAAGTGATCCGAGAAGCCTTCCTGCTCTCCCTGAAACGATCGGACCTGAACGAAGAAGCCCCCGGCTTCGACGCCGGCGGGCGGTTCCACGCGGCCGGCAACCGTATGCCGCTCGGCCGCCGGTTTCACCCGGTAGACGATAGCGCCCTCTGACTCCTCGTGGTCCGAATTACTGCCAGCGAGGATCCACCCCGTTCCTTCCACGATTTCGGGGTAGTAGTGGTACTGCTCCCAATCGGGCTGCCAGCGGTAGAACGCTTCCCCCTGCTCGTCGGTCGTCAGCACCCGCGGCTCGACCAGACCAAGGTAGTTGTAGTTGGGCGCGGGAGTGGCGACCTGGAACTCGAAGGCGACTCCCTCGACCGGGTTCCCTTCGCCGTCGACAAAGCGGATCGTGAGGTCGCGGCAGTCGAACAGCTCGACCACGTGCGAATCCTCGTCGGCATTCCTCGTCGGCTTGCGTCCGAATTGGTAGCCGCCGACGCGGCGATCGTCGGTCCAGGCGGTGAAGGAACTCAGCTTCTGGTCCGGCAGGAGGTCGAAGCAGGCGACCCCGTCTGCGTCCGTAACCGTGTGGAGTTCGACGTTGTACCCCAGGTCGGCGCGAACCTGCGCGCCCGCCACTGGCGATCCGGCGTGCTCGACCGTGACCGCCACGCGACGCGTGGGCCTGGCCAGCGTCACCCGCTTGCCGTCGATGGCGGCCTGCCGGAGGGAATCGGGCGTCATCTTCACGTACCCAACCGCCCCGCTCTTCGAAGCGACGCGAAACTGCATCGAATACCACGAGGTGCGATTGACCGGCAGACGCGCCGCGAAGTGGTGGCCTTCGCACTCGGCTCGGACCAGAGTGCTCTTGCCATGCGACCGCAAAGAACCGTCCACCGAGACCCCCTCGGCTGGCGAGCCATCGGGTTCGAACACCTCGCCGCGTAGAACTACTTCGAGGTCGTCGCCCGATCCGTGGAGCCAGCTCGGCGGCTCATCGGCTCGCGAGGTCGAGATGCGCGGACTGAGCAGCGAGCAGCCCATCAAGAAGGAGAGTGTGCCGCAGATCGCCGCGAATCTCATCGTCGTCATGATCTACCCCGGTAGGAGAGTGTCAGGCGAGGACTTGCGGCCGGATTATAGCTGCACGATCAACCGCAGGCCAAAGGTTCGCCTGGGCCCTGACGCCCTATTGCAGCAGAGTCGATAGGAGGCCTGGCCAAGGTGCGGCCGCCTCGGCCCACAGGGGCGACAGTGCGAGCTGCGCACGAAAAAAGCCCCGCGGAATGCCGCGGGGCTTTTTCGTGGTTTCTGCCACTGATCGACATCAGTCGCGGGGGCGGACAACACCGGTCAAGCCGGAGTAGTCGGCGCGGTCTTCCGAGTGCCACAGCGGGTGGCCCTGACGGATCCGCTCGGCCAGGATCTCGAGCTTCTCGTCCGAACCGGCCGGGGCCGTCGTCGGGATGAACTCTTCGTCCTTGCGCGGCACGAAGTCTTCGTCGTGGCCGTACTTAAGGATCGCCTCGAATACGTTCTTGAGCGTTGGATCGGGCATGGCTTGATATATCTTTCTCTTTTAGGCCGATGGCTGCGTACGTACAGACACTTCGGCAAGCTAATGGGTTCGGTTTATCACGCAATCCGTTACAGTTGCCGGGTCTCCAGAAGCTGGGTGCTGGGAGGTTCTACTCCAAGCGACTGCTTCCGGCCGGCGGGGCGTAACTGGTGGGGTATGTATTTGGACCGCGTGGGGGCGAAATCATGCCCTGGGTCCGGTGTCAATCCTTAGTCGCCCGAATCGAGTAGCCGATTATTACTGGCCAGATCGTAAAGTCAAGTTTTTTCAAGGCACAATTCCCGGGAATCCACCCCGCTTGACAGCCTCCTGCGCGAAACCTTGCGGCATACGGTGACTTGACCGAGGTAAGCCCGTCTGGTGAGGTTATCCGAACGAGTTGCGTCGGTCGCCACGGCTCCGTTTTTCGACTCACGCCGAGGCCTGTTTTAGGACGAGCGACGCCCGTCAAAAGAGCACCCAGGGGAGCACCCATGCAGTGGATTCAACGGACCATTCAGCTGCGACCCCGCCGCCGGGGGTGCCACCTAATTACCAGTGAGATCATGGACTCGCTGCCAGAGTTGGCGGACATGGAGGTCGGGATGCTAACGGTCTTCATCCAGCACACTTCGGCCTCGCTGACGCTCAACGAGAACGCCGACCCGGACGTCCGCGTCGATATGGAGATGGCCCTCTCAAGGATCGCCTCCGAGAACCTGCCGTACGTCCACACCTGCGAGGGGCCCGACGACATGCCGGCCCATGTGAAGAGCTCACTGACCGGCAGCAGCGTCACCGTGCCTATTACCGCAGGCCGGCCGGCGCTAGGGACATGGCAGGGGGTCTATCTCTGCGAGCACCGCAACCACGGTGGGGGGCGTCGGCTGGTGCTGACCGCCTGGGGCCAGGCGATGAATGATTAGTGCGCTAAGAAGCTAGCGGCTGCTCGAGCCGGTTCATCACTGCCAGCGCGACGTCGTCCCGCCAGGGGCGGGCCATCACCTGCACGCCGATTGGCAGGCCGGCGCTCCCCAGGGCGTTTTGACGCCGCAGCCGGCCCTCGACCGCCCAGCGGCTGTGCGGCTTGGCGAGCTCGGCCCGCTCGTCCTCGGCGGTGACCCGGCCCGCCGGCACGACGCCCGCGGGCGCGTCCAGCAGGTTCGCCAGGTAGCAGTGGGAGCCTTCTAGCAGCAGGTGCAGCGCGGAGCCGTGACGCAGGGCAGGCAGCGAGTGCGGCGGCGCCAGGACCGCGTCGACCGGCCGCCCGCCGAAGGCCTGGTCGAGAGTCTTCCAGAACTGCTGCTTGTAGGCGTCGGCCGCAACGGTTAGCTGCCAGTACTGGTCGACGCTCCGCGGGCCCGACAGCCGCAGCAGCTTGGCCAACGCCGGCTGGCCTGCCAGGTCGAGCAGCGGCGCCAGGAAGGCCCGCGCCCCGCGCGGCAGCTTGCCGAGCCGCACCTGGCGGGCGATTTGATCCGTCTTCTCCCTGCCCTGCAACAACCGGCCGAAAGAACGCAGCCCGTCGGCCGAGATCAGCCCGAAGTAGGTCCGCATCATCTCATCCGGGTTGGGCGCCGGCGTGGCGATCACTTCGGCCCCGAGTTCCGTCAGCCGCTTGGCCGCCTGCTCGACCGCGCGGGCGATCGCCACGCAAGGCGGAGCGACGCCGTTGTCGGTCCAGTAAGCGATCCGCAGGCCGGCCAGGTCGACCTGCCGGTAGTCCGGCCAGGCGACCGGCCGCTCATCGGGCTGCTTGGGCGCGGCCGTTGGGTCGAGCAGCACCCGCATCGCCAGGTCGGCGTCGCCGGTAGTGCGGCAGATCGGGCCGGGCTGGATGACCAGGGCCCGCAGTCCCGGCATCGAACGCTGGGAGCCGCGGATGGTGAGACGGCCGCTAGTCGGCTTGAAGCCCACCAGGCCGCAGCAGTGGGCCGGCTGACGCGTGCTGCCGCCGAGGTCGCTGGCGAGGCCCAGCATGCTCATGCCGGCGGCGACCGCAGCCGCCTCGCCACCGCTCGAACCGCCCGGAGACCGCTGGTCGTCATCGGGGTGCAGGGTGCGGCCGAACACCGGATTCTCGCACTCGTGCAGCAGCATCCCCTGCGGGATGTTGGTTTTGCCGAGGACTACCGCGCCGGCCGCCTTGAGCCGCTTCACCAGCGGCGAGTCGGTCGCGTCTGGGCCGTGGCTGTAGCCCGGGATGCCGAGCGTGGTCTGGCTGCCGGCGAGCTCGTAGCAGTCCTTGATCGTGATCGGGACGCCGTGCAGCGGGCCGACCGGGCCGCCGCTGGCAAGCTGCTGGTCGGCGGCGTCGGCGTCGCGGAGGGCTTGTTGGCCGCGTGGCTGGGCGATGGCGTTCAGCCGCGGGTTGATTTGGTCGATACGGTGGAGGCACGCCTCTACCGCCTCGCGCGACGACACCTGGCCGCTAGCGATCTGCTGGGCGATTTCCGTGGTCCCGAGCCGGGGCGCGGGTAGGGGGTCCGAAACCGTGGTAGTCATAAACGCCTGGTCGAGGGGCCGGTTCGGGGCCCGCCCTTGTGGGGCGGGACGGCGGACGGCCGGGGTCAGGGGTGCTTCGTCATAGTTTAGCTGGTGGCGTCCCTCCTCGTACGGTGCGGGGACGCCCCGAGAGCGGCAAAAGCCGGTGTCGGGCGGTATTTGCGGGATCCAGGCAAAGATCCACTTGCCGCTCTTACGCGCCGGCGGTATTCTTGTTACTACGCTCGTTGTGAGATTGAGTCTCATAACGGTCTCGGATGTTTCGGCCCCGGTTGGAGTCCTCGCTGTCGATGTCGGCCCTTCCCAACACCACCCCTGCCCTGCACGCTCCGCAGGCCCTGCACGCCCCGCAGGAGATCGCTGCGGCTGTAGGACTTACCCCTGCAGTGACGTCTCGTTTGCTGGCAGAGATGCGGGTCGGCGACGTTGGCCGAGTGGCGAGCGTTTCGGTCGACCCGGCCGACGCCGGTCGGCTCAAGGCGTTGGGCGTCTGTGCGGGCCGGACGTTGCGGGTGGTCTCGGCAGGGAACCCGCTGATCGTGCAGGTCCTCAACTCTCGGGTGGGGCTTGCGGCCGCAATTGCGGAACGGGTCACGCTCAACTCCTGCTGCTAGCCCTACTGCCGCGGCCCACTTCAGCGGCCACCGGCCGCTAGCCAAGTCTTCGGTATCAACGTAACGAAGCGGCCGTCGCGCCAGGGCCGTGCCGACTCCCCGCGACGCGATTAGACTGGCTGTTGTCATGAGCGGGCCGGACCTTCCACAGCTGAACATCGTCGACGGCCCCGGTGTCGACAGCCGGGCGGGCGCCTCCACGGTCGCGGTGATCGGCAACCCCAACGCCGGCAAGACCAGCCTGTTCAACCGGCTCACCGGGCTGCGGGCGCGGACCGCCAACTTCTCTGGCACGACGGTCGAACACCGGGTCGGCGCCCTCCGCTTGCCGAACCGCAGCGCCGTGCTGCTCGACCTGCCCGGACTGTACACGCTCGAGGCCTCGACGCTTGACGAGCAGGTCGCCCGCGACGCGCTGGTTGGCGCGCTGCCCGACCAGACCGTGCCCGACGCCGTGCTGCTGGTGGTCGATTCGACCAACCTGTCGCGCAACCTGTTTCTGGCCGCCGAGGTCCTGGGGCTTGGCATCCCGACCATCGTCGCGCTCAACATGAGCGACCTGGCCGATCGGCAGGGGCTGCAGATCGAACTCGACTCGCTCCGCGAGGAGCTCGGCTGCCCGGTCGTGGCGGTGTCGGCCAAGACCGGCTCGGGGCTCGACGAGCTGCGGGGCGGACTCGACTCGCTGCTGGGGCGGCTCGAGCCGCCGACTTTCGATCCCGCCAAGGCGTGTGGCTCGTGCTCCGACTGCCCGTACGCCGACCGGTTCGACTGGGCCGAGTCCGTAGGGGCCCGGGCCCTCCGCGGTGGGATCGAGGCGCCCTCGCGCGTCACCGAGGCGCTCGACTCGGTCCTCACCCATCGCGTCTTTGGGTTGGGGGTGTTCGGCCTGGTGATGCTGACCACCTTTATGCTGATCTTCAAGCTGGCCACGGTCCCGATGGACCTGATCGACGGCTGGTTCGCCCTGGCGGGCGGCACGCTCGCCCAGTGGCTGCCGCCGGGCGACCTCAACAGCCTGATCACCGACGGCGTCATCGGCGGCGTCGGCGGCGTGCTGGTGTTCCTGCCGCAGATCGCCATCCTGTTTTTCGTCCTCGCGCTGCTCGAGGGGACCGGCTACATGGCCCGCGCCGCGTTCGTGATGGACCGGCTGATGTCCCGTGTCGGGCTGCCCGGCAAGGCGTTCGTACCGATGCTTTCGGCGCACGCGTGCGCGATCCCGGCGATCATGTCGACCCGCGTGATCGAGGACCGGCGCGACCGGCTGGTGACCATCCTCGTGCTGCCGCTGATGACCTGCTCCGCCCGCGTGCCGGTGTACGCGATGGTAGTGGCGCTGCTGTTCGGCGACTCGCCGCTGCAGGCGTCGGTCCTGTTCGCGGCCAGCTACTCGCTCGGCATCGTCGCGGCGTTTGTGATGGCGTGGTGCTTCAAAGCGACCCTGCTGCCGGGCGAGGCCCGCCCGCTGGTGATCGAGCTCCCCAACTACCGGCTCCCCTCGCTCCGCGACGCGCTGCTTCAAACCGCGAGCCGCTGCTGGTCGTTTGTCCGCAACGCCGGGACCGTGATCCTGCTGATCACCATCGGCATGTGGGCCCTGGCGACCTACCCCAAGACCGGGCTGACGGACCTGCCCGCGGTCGAGCAGCAACGCATCGTCACCCTCGACGCCGACGCGGCCGAGCTGGCCCTCCAGCAGGCGCAGCTCGAGCACTCGGCGGCCGGCTGGCTCGGCAGGACCGTGCAGCCGGTGTTCGCGCCGCTCGGCTTCGACTGGAAGATGAGCGTCGGGGTGGTCAGCTCGTTCGCCGCCCGCGAAGTGATTGTTTCGACCCTGTCGGTGCTGTACGGCCTGGGCGATGAGCCGGAGGACGGCGACTCGTTGATCGGCGCGATGCGGCGTTCCCACCGGGCCGACGGTTCGCCGGTCTTCACTACGGCGACCTGTCTGAGCCTGCTGGTGTTCTACGTGCTGGCCATGCAGTGTCTGCCGACCCAGGCGATCACCGCCCGCGAGACCGGCAGCTGGAAATGGGCCGCGCTGCAGCTGGGGTACATGAGCGTGCTGGCCTACGTGGCGGCGCTGGCGACCTACCAGACGGCCGCGGCCCTGACGGTCGGCTAGCGGGCCCCGGGCGGTTGCTGGCGCCGGCGGGACGAGCGAGAATCGAGGGCTCCCCGCTCTGCTGCCTCCAAGGCGACTCGATGTCCTTCCGCCTGCTCACCTACAACATCCACAAGGGCATCGGCGGCGTCGACCGCCGCTACCGGCCCGAGCGGACCCAGGAGGTGATCGAGCACTACGCCGCAGACCTGGTGCTGCTGCAGGAAGTGGACGAGGGGGTCAAACGCTCGCAGTTCCACCAGCAGGCCGAGATGCTGGCCGACCGCTGCGGCTTCGAGCACCGCTGCTACCAACGCAACGTGCGCGTCAAGCAGGGGCACTACGGCAACGCCATCTTCAGCCGCTGGCCGCTCGAAGGGCCGTGCGACCTCGACCTCACCCAGCCCCTTAAGAAACGCCGCCAGGCGCTGATGGCCCGCTGCGTGATTCACCTCGACGGGCGCCAGCACACCATCGGGGTGGTGAACGTCCACCTCGGGCTGGCGGGCTACGAGCGGAAGCGGCAGCTCGCGCGACTCAACGCCTGCGACTTCCTCGGCTCGCTCTCGCCGCGGACCCCGGTGGTTGTCGCCGGCGACTTCAACGACGTCTACAACGACCTCGGCCGGGCCGTGATGTTCCCGGCCGGCTACAACGCCGCCGAGAAGTCGATCCGCACCTTCCCCGCGGCGGCGCCGCTGCGGGCGCTCGACCGCGTGTTCTACCGCGGCGGCCTGCACGCCACGGGGGCCTTCGCCGGACGCATTGGCGTCGCCCGCCGCGCGTCGGACCACCTCCCGCTGATCGTCGACTTCGAATTCGCACCCCCGGACGCCGTCGATGCCTGAGCTGCTAAACAACGCCTACCACGCAATGACCAGCTACTACGGCTTGTTTGTCATCGCCCACGTGCTGCTGCAACTGGGGATCTCGGCGCGGGTCATTATGCGGAGGCTTCCGGTTGGGGTGTCGCTAGCGTGGATCCTGGTGGTCGACGGCTTCCCGGTTGCCGGCCCGTTGCTGTACCTGGTGCTCGGCGAGCTGCGGCTCGGCTCGCGTCGGGCCCAACGCTTCAAGCAACTCTTCCGGCCGGTCGTGATGTGGCTCAAGGAGCTCGACGACACGCGGGTGAAGCTCGAGCCGGGGCACCCCGGGCAGCCGTTCGCCGAGCTGGCCGAGCGTTCGCTCGGCTTCCCGCCGCTGTCGGGCGGCAAGATGAAGCTGCTGCCGTCGTGGCAAGTTGCTTTCGACGCGATCCTGGAAGACATCCGCGTCGCCGAAAAGAGCGTCTTTATGGAGTTCTATATCTGGCACCCCGGCGGCCGCGCCGACGACGTGGTCGACGCGCTGCTGGAAGCCGCCGGCCGCGGAGTCGACTGCCGGCTGCTGCTCGATGCGCTCGGCAGTCGCACGTTCCTCCGCGGCCCGCTCGCCCGGCGGCTGCGTGAGGCGGGCGTGCAGGTGCACGCCGCTCTGCCGGGCGGCATCTTCCGGCTGCTGTTCGTCCGCTTCGACCTGCGGCTGCACCGCAAGAACGTCGTGGTCGATGGCCGCGTCGCTTACACCGGCAGCATGAACCTGGTGGACCCGCGGTGCTTCAAGCAGAGCTCGGGCGTCGGCCAGTGGGTCGACGCGATGGCCCGCATCGAGGGGCCGCCGGTCAAGGCGCTCGCCATCACGTTTCTGGCCGATTGGAGCGTCGAGGTCGGCGAGCGGATCGAGGACCTCAAGCAGCACAGCGGCCCCTACCCGCTGCCGGCCGCGGGCGAAACGGTCGTCCAGGCGGTCCCGTCGGGGCCCGCCTACGCGCTCAACGCGATGGAGCGGGCGCTGGTGATGGCGGTCTACTCCGCGCGTGAGGAGGTGATCCTCACCACGCCGTACTTTGTGCCGGACGAGCCGCTGCAGATGGCGATTGTTAGCGCGGCGATGCGCGGCGTCAGCGTGACCCTGGTGGCGCCGAAGCATGTCGACTCGAAGCTGGTCGCGTTCGCCAGCAACGCGTTCTACGCCGAGCTGATCGAGGCCGGCGTCCGCGTGATGAAGTTCTCCGGCGGCCTGCTGCACACCAAGAGCGTCACCGTGGACGGCGAGTGGTCGTTGTTCGGGTCGTTGAACCTCGACCCCCGCAGTCTGCACCTCAACTTCGAGCTTTCGCTCGGGGTCTACGACGACCAGTTCACCCAGTCGCTCCGCGGCCTGCAGCTAGAGTACGTCGAGAGCTCGCAGCGCCTCACGCTGGACGAGCTCGAAAGCCGACCGCCGGCGACCCACCTGGTCGAGAGCCTCGCGCGGCTGGTCGCGCCGTTGTTGTAGAACGCAATCCATGCTACCGCACGTAGCGCACCCGCAGGGCGGTCCGTGCGGGCTCCTCCGGGCCGAGCGCCAGCCCGAGCCAGCCGTCGTCGACAATCAACTGGGTCACCATCAGCCCGGCCATGGTCTGCCGCTGCTCCGGCGTCGAGGTGGCGAGCGTGATGGTCCGGCCCGGCGGCATGATCTTGCCGAACACCGCGTGCAGCTGCGCCCGGCGGGCCGAACGCATCCGGCCCTCGATCTGCACCGGGTCGACCTGCTCGAGCCGCAGCCCGTCGATCGTCGCGCGGGGCAGGAAGTACGCGTGCACGACGAAGTCGCCAAACCGCGACGCGTCGACCTGCAGCTCAGTGAACGACAACAGCAGCTCGACGCGGCCGTCGGCCAGCGACACCCGGGGCGGCTGGTCGGTCGCCAGGTTGATCAGCACGCTCCGCCCGTGGTCGTCGGCGTCGGCCGGCGGGAGGTCGATTGCGAGACGCTGCTGAACCAACGCCCGCAGCTCCTCCGGCGAGATCGGCCCGTGGTTCAGCTCGAGTCCGTCCAGCGCGTTGTTGAGCAGCGACTCGTGCAGCTGCAGGCTGAGCAGGCTGTCGGCCGGCGCCCGGTTGCGCGGAGTGTGCGAGCCGAGCTGCAGGTCGCTGGCGAAGCGGAGCCGCGCGATCAGCCGCTGGTCGGTGGTGCGGACCTCGATCGGTTCGACCTTCAGCCCCAGCGACCCGGCGCGGGTCAGCACGGTCTGCTCGTAACGCTGCTTCAGCCTGGCGACGAACTCGTCGGCCTGCTGGTCCAGCGTGCTGGTTACCCGGGAACCGACACGGCTCTCGGTCTCCCACTGGGCGCGGCCCTGGTTCCGCAGGAACTCCTCCTGCGCCCGCGAGCGGATGATGTCGGAGATCAGCGGCACCCGGTCGAAGTCGGTGCGGATGCCGACCAGGTGCGAGTGGCTGTCCGCGCGGCAGTCGGCGGCGTAGGCCCGGACGCCGCCGTGGTGCACGACCAGCGGCTTGTGCGCGACGAACTCGGTGTCGCCGTGGGTCTGCAGCATCGCCGGGCCGCCATCGGCCACCGTGCGGGCGGTGACCGAGCCGCGGGCCTCGAGCGTGATCCGCCACGCGTACGGGTCGGGCGTCAGTCGGAGGTTCAGGTTGGTGTTGGTGAGGGCCTCGCCGCGGACCGGCGTGCCGGCGATCCGCTCGGACACGGTCTGGGCCTCCGGCGTGGGCTGCGGCAGCAGCCGCCGCAGCAGGTCGGCGGCGACCGCGATCCGCAGGTTGGCGTTGCGGTAGTTGCGTTCGATCTCGCCGGCCAGCTGCTGGTGCCCTTCGGTGGCCGACCGCCGCAGCAGCCGGCCCCGCAGTGCGATCCGCTCGGCGAGGGCCGGGTTGGGACGGACCTCGTACAGCTCGAGGTCGCTGATCAAATTAGGCACGTCGACCGGGTCGGCGGCCGCCACGTGCAGCTCGTCCGTCAACGCGGCCACGACGCCGGTCGTGGCGAACGACCGCTGCGCGTCGTCCAGGCTGGCGGCGGCGAGCCGCGCCAAGATCTCCTTCGCGACGTCGCGGCGCGCGCGGCCCTGGTCGTCCCCGGCGGTCTGCAACGCGTTGTCCAGCTGCACCAGCTTGAGGTACCGCAGCCAGCCGTTGCCCTGCTGGTCGCCCTTCACCTGCGCCGCGAAGCTCTGCAGCCGCTGCCGCAGCGCACGGTTGGTGCGTTCGGTGTCGCTCACGGCAACGAGCGCGTCACGCTGCTCGAGCCCCGCGGCGACCTGCCACAGGCGGGCCCGCCGCAGCACCGCGTACGCGGCCTGGCGGAGTTCGACCTGCGCCCGCGGCAAGGCGAGCGACTCCGAAGCCTCGAGCCCCTGCTCGGCGTGCGCGGCGAACTCGTCGGAGGCCGTCTGCCGCTCGGCCGCCGACAGGTTGTCCGGGTTGGTGAGCAGGTCGAGCAGCCGCAGGGCTTCGGCGGCCCAGACCTCGGTCTCGCCGAGGTCGAGCAACGCCACGAGCTGCGCCCGCAGGACGCTGTCGGGGTTGGGCTGGTCGGCGTCGAGCTGCATCTCGTTGATCAACCCATCGAGCGCATCCCGCTGACGGATCGTCAGGCTCGGACGAGTCCGGCGGGCGGCGTCGCTCGCCATTGCCAGGCGGTCGCCCGGGCCGACAACGATTGGGCCCGACAGGCCGGCCGGCGAGCGGATCAGCTTCGGTTCCGGCGCGGGCTGCAGCTCGACCAGGCGTTCAACGACCGGGCGGAGGTCGATCCGCCGGGCGGCCTGATCCTGCAGCCGCCCGAGGGCCTGGCCCCCGCGGCGGACCCACTCCAGCGTGTTGGCGCCCAGCAGCCGCCACGGCTGGCTCGCGTCGCCGGCCCGCCACTCGGGACGCGCCGGGGCCAAGGCGAACAGCGGCTCGAGAGGCGGCAGTCCCAGCACCGGGCTGACGACCGGGCCGCGGGTCGACTCGACGAAGTTCAGGGTCGGCGGTTGCAGCGCCGTCAGGGCAGGGCGGTACGAGGGCTCCGGCCGCGATTCACGCGGCGCGGCCTGAGCAATCGCCCGTGGGGTCGAATCCGACGCGTCCGCGAGGGCGGTTCTCGCGGCGTACCGGTGGCGCGGCGGGTCCCTATCCACACGCAGCTGCACAGCAACCCAACTCAGCGTCAGGGCTCCGGCGGCGAGGGTGTACAGCGCGATGGGCGCCAGCTCAATCCGTTTCAGTACCATTGCAACGATCCGTGTTGCGGCGCGCCCCCTCCCCGCTAAACCTGGCGAGGCAGAGGGCGCAGTCCTATCCTGCGTTCCTTGACAGGATCGGCAGAATAGGCTGAGTAGTTAAATTGAGTTATGGAAACCGAAGGGGTCGAGCCGATGGATTACCCAGAGAGCGCCGGGCGCCCCTTGGGGTGGCGCCTGCGCATTCGGTAACCGCTGCGAAGAACTCGGGATGACCCAACTACTTGCCATAGCGATAGGCGGCGCCCTCGGGGCGCTGTGCCGACACGGCGTGGCGCTCGCGCTGGTGGGGACGCGGTTCGCCTACGCGACGCTACTAGTGAACGTCGCCGGCTGCTTCGTGTTGGGCGCGCTGGTGCACAACGGCCTAGCCGGTGACGGCCGCCTGAAGATGCTGGCCCACCCGGCCGTGACAGTCGGTTACCTCGGCGCGCTGACCACCTTCTCGACCTTCAGCTTCCAGACCATCGTGTTCCTCGAGGAACGCGCGTGGCTGCTGGCCGCGATCAACGTCGCCGCGAACCTGGTGCTCGGCCTGCTGGCCACGGTCGCCGGGATGGCGCTGTCCCGCGCGCTGGCCGCCCCGGCGGTTTGAGAGCGGGGCGGCCTCAAGCGTTTGGGCGGTTGATTCGGTCTCTTCCATCGCTGCGGGTTTGTCGCACGGACTGTCTTGTTCCACGAAGAGCCCGCTCTGCGATCAGCGATCCCTCGGCAAATCTGGGGAGGAACTTGAATAAGTAGGCCCAGCACGCGGGTCTAATAGAGTGAGGTTTTGATCGGCCGCAGAGGGGGGAGCGTGCAAACACTATCAGAGCGACTGGCCAGCGGCGAGGAGCGGGCGTTCGCCGAGCTCTACGACGCCTGCGCCGATCGCCTGTTCGCTTTCGCTAGTGCTCGCACCGAGTCGCCCGATCTGGCGGCGGATGTGGTGCAGAGTGCGTTCCTGAGGCTAGTGAAGAGTCGCCGCCGGCTGCGTGCGGTCGAGAGCCCTGTCGCCTACTTGTTCCAGATCCTCCGCAACGAGCTGTCCCGACATAGCGCACGTCAGGCAAGCCACCGCCACCAGCCGCTTGACGAGGCGCTGGACGCGGTTGACTCCCGCTGGCGGGATGGCGTTGACGACGCCGACGCGGCCGCCGCGTTGCTGGCCCGTTTGGACCCCGCGAGTCGCGAGGTTGTTGAATTGAAACTTTTCGCTGGGCTCACTTTCGAAGAAGTAGCCGAGGCGACTGGCCAGCCGGTCGGCACCGCCGCCACGCGGTATCGCCGGGCGGTCGAATCGCTCCGCGGCTGGCTCGAAAAGCAGTACCGGTGAGGCACACAATGAACGATCCCTTAACGGCAGTTGAGCGGCGACTGAACTCGCGCACGTCGGCAGACGCGCCCGGCGAACTCCGCGACACGGTGCTGCGCGACGTCCGCCGCGAGCTTCGGGCGGCGCGGTGGGACCGGTGGCTGGGCAGGACGGCGGCCACGCTGCTGGTCGCCGGGCTGGCGCTCAACTCCTCGCTGTTGCTGCGTGGCGACAGGGACTTTGCCGCCACCGGCCCGGCGGCGTCCGAGAGGTCGCTGGTGCAGACGGCCGTGGCCGTGGCGCGGGCGACCGACGTCGAGACCGCTCGGCAGGTGGCGAATCAGATCTCGGCCTTCAATGGTCGCATACTAACGGCGGAACAACTGGGGGACCTCGACGCGGCCATCGCCGAGGCGCTCGCCAAGGATCGAAAGGGATAGACGCATGAGGTTCCTACCGACTAAACGGACGCTCAAGCGATGGGCGATTGGCTTGGGCATCCTCCTAGGCGTGCTGCTGCTGATCAACGCGGGCCTGGCGTGGAGCGTCGAGTCACGGTTCGAGCGGCTGGTGGCCGACGTCCGCGCCCAGGGTGACCCCGCCTCGATCGCGGAGCTCGCCCCCCCGCCGATCCCGGCTGCAGAGAACGCCGCTGTGCAGATCGATGCGATCAGGCCCTGGCTGACCGACTTCAGCAAAGACTACGGCGCCTTCTACGAGACCGAGCTGGGCAAGCAGCTCGACAATCTGCAGCCTGGCGAGATGCCCGACGACAAGCAGGCCGAGGCGATGCGGGCGATCCTCGACCGCTACGCGGACCTGGAGCGGCAGATTGAAGCCGCATCGGCCGCTCCCCAGTATGCGTCGACTGCCGATTTTTCCCTCGCGTTCAATGCATTCACCGAGGCGCAGCTAGCGCGTCTGCAGCACCTTCGCACGATCGCCCGGTTCGTCGACTGGCGGGTCCAAACCCTGTTGGCAGACGGGAACCAGGAAGCGGCCATTGATTGGAGCCTGTCGCTGATCAAGCTGTCGGCGCTCTGCGGGCAAGAGCCAACCACCGTCAGCTTTCTGGTGACGGTCGCGATGCGGACCATCGCCCTGCACGACCTGCACCAGTCGCTGCTGGCGGGCCCTGCCGACGCGGCGACGCACGCCAAGGTCGACCGCGTCCTGGAGGCGCTGGAGCAGGACGTCCGCCTCGAGCAGGTGTTCCGCACAGAACGGGCGTTCGGCATCAGTGCGTGTATCGAGCAAGGCTGGAGGAGCGCCCCGCCGGTGATCGGCAGCTTCCTGGGATGGCCTATCAAGCGGGTCTTCCTGAGGCCGATCGAGTTCTACCTCGAGATCATTCCGCTGGCTGACGCGCCCTACCACGAAGTCAAGCAGGAGTTCCAGGCGGGTGGCAAGCTGGCCGTGCCGACCGGCAAGGGCGTGTTTGCCGACTTGCTGGCTCCTTCCGTCGAGGCCACCATCAAGGCTGCCAATCGCGATACCGCGTTCATCCGCTCGCTCCGCGTGCTCAATGCGCTCCAGCAGTCCGGCGACGACGCCCCGAGTCTCGACGACATCGACCTGCCGGCCACGTCGAAAATCGACCCCTTCACGGGCCAGCCACTGGTGGTGAAGAAGACCGACGCGGGGTGGCTGGTCTACTCGGTGGGCGAGAACCAAACGGACGACGGCGGCATGCTCGAAGAAGTCCAGGACGTCGGGTTCGGCCCCGTCCAGGGCGTTGGTTCTGAGGGCGACGAAGGCTAGTCGGCGCCGCTGCTGTCGTCCAGGAGCGACCGGCGACCAGCGCACAAAAAAAGGGCGGCGACGCCCGTTGCGCCGCCGCCCCAATGATGGAGGCAGCCTGTCGGTGACAGACTACTTCAGCTCAATCTTCCGCGGCTGAGACTCGGGCGTCTTGGCGATCGACACCTTCAGCACGCCGTCTACCAGTTGGGCCTCGATCGACTCGGGGTCGACCGTGTCCGGCAGCGTGATGGTGCGGGTCACCTTGCCGAAACCGCGTTCGTTGTGGTGGTACTTCCGCTCGCTGGTGGGTCGCTCGAGCGTGATCGAAAGCACGCCCTTGTCGAACGTCACGTCGGCCAACTCGCGGCCAACGCCGGGGGCGTCGACCTCGATGAAGTACCGGTCGTTCTCTTCCCACAGCGAGGCCGGCGCCCGCCAAGCCGCCATCCCGCGGTTGGCTGGCCCCTGGCCAAAGAACTGGTTAAAGAGCGTGTCGACCTCGGCGAGCGAGCCGGGGAAGACTTCCGACAAGCGATTCTTGTGGGTCGCGTTCTGCATGGTTCACTCCTGCGTATTAGAAGAAAGAGTTGGTATTGAGCTGACTTATCGCAGCCACGAACCCTAGAGAAGCAAGACCGGCGCCAAACTGCATGTGTGTTTGCAAGTGGTGAATTCACAGTAGTTTACGGTGTACCCACCGAACGCGGCAGAGAGGGGGGGCTGCCAAAATGGCGTTTCCGAGCCTGGGCGACCAGCAGTGGGGCGGCCACTCGCGGCGCCAAAATGGCAGCCCTGCGGCGACGAGGCCATAGCCGGGCAGAAAGGGAGCGCGCGGCTGACCTGCTGGGTCACGGGCTGCGCAAGTCTGGCCGCTGCCGGAGCTAAGCTAGACGGCCCTAGGCGGTCTCGGGGGCGGTCGCCACGTACGAGCCGGTGAACACGACCCGCGCGCGGTCTTCGGCGACCCCGTGGTCGATCTCGACGACCAGGTCGAGCTTCGCCTGGCCCTTCTCGGCCAGCATCTCGGCGAAGTAGGCCCGCTGCTCTTCTGTCGGCAGCAGGCAGCGGGCGACAATGCTGGGCGAGTCGACCGGCCGGTGGTACTTGATGCTGCTGCGGCGGATCACGATCACTGCCTGATCGTCCAGGCGCTGCGCCTCGAGGTGCGTCACGCTCCAGCCTGCGATCGTGCACAACGCGTTCAGGCTGCCGGCAAACGCGGTCGCCTGGTGGTTGTGGTTGAGCTCCAGCGGGCACGACATGATCAGCGCGCCGTCTTGCATTCCCTCGACCACCACTCCCAGCTTCTGGCAGATCGGGATCTCGGCGTAGATCACCTGCTGCAGCTGGGCGAGTCGCGGGTCGGGCGTCGGGGTCCGCACGGGCTCGGCGTTCAGGTCGGGCATCGGGGGCCGGCTCGAAGGGGAAGATGGGGCCCGTCTATGCTAGCCAATCGGGGCGGCGGCGGCCACCCGCGGCTACTTTTTCCAGAGCAGCAGCACCGAGTAGTTGGTGTTGTGCGGATTGACGCCGTCGGAGTTGCTGTCGAAGCGGTCCGCCAGCGAGAGCTTGAGGCTGACATTCGACGGCTTGTCGAGGTCGATCTCCCAGCTCAGGTCCGACACCATCCGGTAATTGTTGAAGTCTGCCCACTTGGGAAAGTAGTCGAGCTTGGCAATGAACCGCTGGCTGTCAGTCACCCGTTGCTCCCAGGCCATGCCCATCTGGGCTTCCGGCTCCCACTCGTCGACCTTGCCGCCGAACTTCCGCGTGGCGCCGGCGCCGAAACTGGTGCCGAACTTGACGAAGTCGGCGTCGAACACCTGGTAGCCGAGACCCGCGTTCAGGTTGACGTTGAGGTCAAACGCCTGGTAGCGGTCGTAGAAGGTCTGGTTCATGCCGTAGAGCGACCACGGCGTGTCTCCCAGCAACCAGTCGTAGCGGAGGTCGAGCCGGGCGTTGTTCTGCGTCTCGCGGCCCTCGCTCTTCGTGCGGTTGTGGAACAGCTTGGTGTCGAGCTTGCCGGTGGCGGTCTTGCGTTTGAGGTAGCCGCCGGAGCGGGTGCTCAGCGAGTCGCCCGAACCGCTGGAGCCGTTCAGGCCGAACTCGACGCCGGTGTCCCACGGGGCGGGGCCAAACCAGTACGACGGTTGGTACCAGTGGGCGACCGGGGTGACTAGGGCGTCGTCTGAGGAGTTGGGAATGAGGTCCGCGATGTGGGGGTCGGCGGGCAGGTCGGCCGCGGCGGGGGCGGCCGCCGGCGGCGTCTCGGCAGGCGCCTCTGCCGCAGGGGCTTCAGGAGCGGGGGATGCCTGCGCCGGCTCCGCGGGTGGGGCCGCGCTGTGGGCATCTTCCGCGGCCGCGATGGGCGTCGCGTCGGCGGCGGCCGTAGCGGGGAGCAGCTCGGGCGGCGTCGGCAGCCGCCGGATCTCTTGCCCCGCTGTTGTAACGGCGGCCAGCAGGCAGCACGCGAGCATCAGGGGTGACAGGAGTCGTCGTAGCATCTTGGCTTCTGAACGTGCAGCAGTGGGGTGCAATGGTGGCGGGCTTGTAGCAAAGAATGACCGCTTCGCTCAAGGCGGTTGTCAGAAGCAGGCGGGGAGGATTCGGCAACCGCACAAAAAAAGCGGGCCGGAACAAGGGTTCCGGCCCGCGTGGGTTTCAATCAACTAGCGGTTTGCTAGCTCTGCTGTCAGGCAGGGATCAGTTGCAGCCACAGTCCGAAGCGGGAGCCGAGCAGCCGCAGTCCGAAGCGGCCGGAGCGGAGCAACCGCAGTCGCTGCTCGGGACCTCAACGGTCTGGGCAACCATACGGCAGACCTGAACCGGGACTTCCTTGGTGACCGTCTGAGGGACGCAGACCGTGTAGGTCTGGGTCTTCTCTTCGGGGACCGTGTCGTAGACCGTGACGTTGTAGGTCTTGGTCTTCTGAACCGGCACGCACTTGGTGACGGTGACTTCCTTGGTCTTGGTCTCGGGGACGCACTTCATCACGGTGTACTCACGAGTACGGGTCTCGGGAACACACTTGGTGACGGTGACCGTCTTGGTCTTGGTCTCGGGGACCATCTTGCAGACCTTGTAGGTCTTGGTGCGCTCTTCGGGAACGCACTTGTTGACCGTAACGGTCTTGGTCTTGGTCTCGGGGACCATCTTGCAGACCTTGTAGGTCTTGGTGCGCTCTTCGGGAACACACTTGGTGACCGAGACGGTCTTGGTGCGCTCTTCGTCAACGTAGTTGCACACCTTGACGGTCTTAGTCCGCTCTTCCGAAACCATGTTGCACACGGTGTAGGTGTAGGGCACCTCTTCGTTCACGCACTCGTAGGTGGTGCAGGGGACCTCTTTGGTCTCGCAGCCGCCAACCCAGACGCGCTTGCACACGGTACGGGTGCCGCAGCCGCAGCCACCGCAGCTGCTCTCGCAGCCACAGCCGCTGTCGCAACCGCCGCAGCTCGAACCGCAGCCGCCACCACAAGCCGAACCGGCCGACGAACCACCGCAGCCAACCTCAACCATCTGGGTTTCCCAGTGGCCGCTGTTGACGGTGACGGTCTTCATCGTGGTGACCGGGACGCGCTTGGTCACGGTGCGGGTGCCGGTCTTCTCTTCCGAGACAGGAACCTGGACCGTGTAGGTGACTTCCTTTTCGCTGTACTGCGGAACCTTGACCGAGTAGGTGACTTCCTTCTGCTCGGTGGTCGGGACCATGACCGTGTAGGTCGAGGTCTTCTCTTCCCACGAGGGGGTCATCACGGTGTAAGAAACTTCCTTCTCTTCGGTGGTCGGAACCATGACCGTGTAGGTCGAGGTCTTCTCCTCGTAAGAAGGAACCATCACGGTGTACGTGACTTCCTTTTCCTCGGTGGTCGGAACCATGACCGTGTAGTCTTGGGTCTTGGTCTCGGGCACCTGGGTCATGACGGTGTACTCAACCGTCTTGGTTTCCTGCTGAGGCTCCATGACGGTGTAGGTCGAAGTGCGCTCCTCGGTGCGAGGGACCTTCTTGTACACGGTGTAGGTGCGCTCACGCTGCTCCTTGACGTACTCGGTCGAGGTGACCGTCTTCATCACGGTCTCGTAGCTCGGCACGTAGGTCGTTTTGGTCGTCGCGCCACAGCCGCCACCGCAGCCGCTAGCGGCTTCGCCGCAACCGCCGCCACAATCGCTGCTAGCAGCAGCGGCGCAACCGCAGTCGGCGCTAGCCGAACCACAGCCGCAGCCAGCCCAGGCTTGAGTGGTCGCAACCAGCAGGGCGAATGCTGGGAGCAACGCTAGGGTCGCACGTTTCATCACGGGTGTCCTCCATCGAACAAAAAAAGGAATTGGTAGCGCTCTCACCAGGTGGGAAGACGCTTGTTGGGCGAAAAAGGGGGAGTGAGTAATTGAATGAGTGCTTGAATCTGCCCCATGCCGCACGGTTACCCGCTTTTCGCACGCCCCCTAATCGTAATCGATCCACCTAGTTGTAAAAGTGGGTAGCTGGGCAATTCGCGATAAATTTGCCGCCTGAGCTCGAGCCTACGCCACGTACCAATGGAGAGGGTGGCGAACGGCTATCGATTCGGCGCCATTTTTGCCGTTAATTTCCGGATTTTCCGGCTCAGCGGTTCCACTAGACGTGGGTGGCGTTTTGGAGGACGAGCTCTCGAACGGCTTCCCGAATTGCCGCTTGGGAGGACCTGCTTTGAGCCAGCCGGAGTGGTAACGAAGAGCTGTTTCGGCCGTGACTGCGAGCCCCTGAGCCCGCGTGCCCACCAATTCAACGGCACCCGCTACTAACGAACGACGGCGCCGCGGCTGGTGGGCCACGGCGCCGTGCGCGGTGCGTTTGGAGTGACAGGCTGGCGGGTGCCGACAGCCTTGGGGATCCGGCAGAGACCCGCAAGACTGCAATCGGCTAGCGCCTCAGCCGCCGGTGGGGCCCTCAGCCGCGGGGGGACTGACGAGACCTAGTTCAAGACCTTCAGCAGCTCGATCTTGAAGACCAGGGTTGCTCCCGGGCCGATAACTGGGGGAGCGCCGCGGTCGCCGTAGGCTAGGTTGCTGGGGATAAAGACTTCGACCTTGCCGCCTTCCTTCATCATCTGGAGCATCTCGGTCCAGCCGCTGATGACGCCGTTCACCGGGAACTGCGCCGGTTCGCCACGCTTGTAGGAGCTGTCAAAGACGGTGCCGTCGATCAGCGTCCCCTCGT
Source organism: Posidoniimonas polymericola (assembly GCF_007859935.1). NCBI lineage: Bacteria > Pseudomonadati > Planctomycetota > Planctomycetia > Pirellulales > Lacipirellulaceae > Posidoniimonas > Posidoniimonas polymericola. The sequence goes on from NZ_SJPO01000008.1 coordinate 78,295, forward strand.
AGTGGCAGCTCACGGTGCTGCTGGCCGTGGGCGAGGCTCCCTCGCCCTCTTCCAGGACGCGGTACTGGAGGCCGCTGTCGGTGGTCTTCACGCCATCCTTCTTGCCATTCTCGGTGAGAAAAGCGGCGCCTTCTTCTTTGTTCTGGGTTGCTTCGTTAGCCATTTGGGCCTGGGCCTTTTCGTTCATGAGTTGTTCGAATTGGGTCATCACGTCCCGTGCCTGCTCGTCGGTCATCCGCGGCTTGGCCTTCGAGAGGGCGTCCTGGATGCCGGCGATGAGCGACTTGGGATCGACCGGAACCTGCTTCTGCATCAGGTCGCGGCCCATGTACAAGCCGATCACATAGCTCACGTTCTGCTCGAACGTAGGCTGGCCGGCGGCCGGGCGGCCGGAGGGGAGGTTGTCCTGGGCGGTTGCCGGCTGAATGGCCACCACCGAGGTCAACAGAATCAGCCCGAGGGTAGCACGCCATCGACTGCGCATAGTCGTAATATCCTGCGACGGAGCAAAGTTTTCCAAGCTAAGAGGTTATCAGCTTGCGGGGGGCGGCGGCAGGGGGCTCGGTTCGCGATGCTTCTGGTCGGGGCGACTAAACTGTGGGACCAACCCGAGTCTTCGCCTATACTTACAGCATTGGGGATCGGCCGCGATCGCCCACCGCCCGCTGGCCCTTCCTCAGACCATCGTTTTGCTGGTTCGTGAATCCGTTGAGCACGGCCGCATTCTGTAATTTCTCCTCTACTGACACACCATTTGGCGATGCGACGACGAGACGCCTTCACGCTGGTTGAGCTGCTGGTGGTGATCGCCATCATCGGCGTGCTGATCTCGCTGCTGCTGCCGGCGGTGCAGTCGGCGCGTGAGTCGGCGCGGCGCCTGCAGTGCGCCAACAACCTCAAGCAGCTTGGTCTGGCGACGCTCAACTACGAAGACTCGCGGCGTAAGCTGCCCGCCGCGGGGCACTACGCGCCGCCCGAGACCGCTGTCTACTTCAGCTACAGCGATTGGCGCGTCGACCTCAAGTCGGGCCCGAACCACAGCTGGTTGTGCGATCTGCTGCCGTACATCGAAGAGAGCGGCCTGCACGACCAACTCGACTTCTCGCAGCATGTGTCGCGGTCCGACGCGGCGGTGCTGGCGGCTCAGCCTCAGACGCTGCTCTGCCCGAGCGACGCGGCCGTCGGCCGCACGTTCGAGTACGTGATACCCGGCCGGCGGAGCGACCAAACGGTGCTGTTTGGCAAGTCGAACTACGCGGCGTACAGCAACCCCTTCCACGCCGACAGCTACTTCCGCTCGGGCCCGATCGCGTTGTACGGGATGTCGTTGCGGAAGGTGCTCGACGGCGCAAGCCAGACGCTGATGCTCGCCGAGATCCGCACCCGCGACAACCAGCTCGACCAGCGCGGCGCGTGGATGCTCGGCTGGGCGGGCGCTTCGCTGCTGGCGATGGACCTGCACCCGCTGTACTACGGCGACAGCGGCACCAAAGAGTCGACGCCCCTCTCGGTTGACTACACGCCGAACCCGAACTCGCTCGGGCTGACGCAGTCGCCCAACGGCGCACAGCCCGACGTGTTGTACGAGTGCCCCAACATGGCCGCGGCGCAGCTCGAGGGGATGCCGTGCAACACGGCCTACCACGGCTACATTTCCGCCGCGCCTCGGAGCATGCACCCGGGCGGGGTCAACGGCGCGTTCCTCGACGGCCGGGTTGAGTTCCTCGCCAACAACATCAACGAGCTCGCCATGCACTACATGATTTCCGTGGCCGACGGCGAAGTTATTTCCACCGGCAATTAACCCCCCTCCCGATCGGCGCGCGGCCCGCTAAGGTTCGATCGCCTCGCGTTCTATGGCAGATTCGGCAAACCCTTCTCGACATCCTATCGCCGCCTACGTTCTGGTGGTGGTTGGCGTGGCGGCGGTGGTAATTGGCCTGCTGTGGAAGGTGATCGTCCCCGACACGGCCTTCTGGTCGGACGCCCAGGCAGAGCAGTACGAGCAGGCCTACGCCGCGGCGCACGAGGCGTCTATCCACGGCTCCGCTGGATCCCACGACCACGGCGACCACACCGAAGCGATCAGCCTCGAAGACGCCAAGGCTCGGTTTGAGACCATGCACCAGCAGCTCGCCAATGCCCGAGCGGCTCGAGGGCTGTGGGGTAAGGTCCTCTCGGTGGCCGGGGTCGTCTGTGCGGCCGCTGGCGCTTGGATCCTCCGCGCCGCCGACCCCGCACGCTAGCACGCCTACGCCTGAACCCGAAAGAGCCGCCCCCAGCATGCGACACCCCTACTTCGCCCCAATCGCGTGCATTGTGCTGGGGCTCGTCGTGATCGCCGGCTCGAGCGTCGTCCAGCGGCTCCCCAAGACCGATGCGGGCTGGACCCTGGAGCAGGAGGCCGAGCTCCGCGAAGCGGCAGACCAGCTCGTCGAGTTCGACCAGAACGAGGTAGCCCCCGACGACCCGCAACGGCAGGACGTCCAGACGCGTTACGACGCCCTTTATGAAGAGCTGAAGCAGGCCCGCGGAGGTTCGCTCATGGCCGCCATGATCCTGCAGATGCTGGGGGTTGGGCTCGGCCTGGTGGGGTCCGTCTGGCTGATCCTGCGGCAGAACCAGGCCGAGGACCGCCAGGCCGAACGCGGGTAGACGTCGTCCGCCCTGCCAGCGATGATAGGAGGTTCGATCGTCCACGGGGGCAGCGGGGGCCTGGCCGACCAGTTCCCCGCCCCGCCTGCATGCTCACCGACCTCCCACCCGCGCGTCGCATGTCGTCCTACAATCTCACGCATCTTAAGCAGCTCGAAGCCGAGAGCATCCACATCATCCGCGAGGTGGCGGCCGAGTTCGACAACCCGGTCATGCTGTACTCGGTTGGCAAGGACTCGGCCTGCATGGTCCGGCTCGCCGAGAAGGCGTTTGCTCCCGGCAAGCCGCCGTTCCCCTTGATGCACGTCGACACGACGTGGAAGTTCAAGGAGATGATCGAGTACCGCGACAACTACGTCCGCAACGAGCTGGGCTGGGAACTGATCGTCCACATCAACGAGGAGGGTGTGCGGGACGGCGTGGGGCCGTTCACCCACGGGTCGGACGTGCACACCCGGATCATGAAGACGGTCGCGCTGAAGCAAGCGCTCGACAAGCACAAGTTCGACGCCGCGTTCGGCGGCGCCCGCCGCGACGAGGAGAAGTCGCGGGCCAAGGAACGCGTCTACAGCTTCCGGGACAAGAACCACGCCTGGGACCCCAAGAACCAGCGGCCCGAGCTGTGGAACCTGTACAACGGCCGCGTGAAGAAGGGGGAGAGCATCCGGGTGTTCCCGCTCTCCAACTGGACCGAGCTGGACGTCTGGCAGTACATCCACCTCGAGCAGATCCCGATCCCCGACCTGTACTTCGCCGCGAAGCGTCCGGTGGTCGAGAAGGACGGCACGCTGATCTACGTGAACGACGACCGCATGCCCATCGAAGAGGGCGACCAGGTGGTCGAGAAGATGGTCCGCTTCCGCACGCTCGGCTGCTACCCGCTGACCGGCGCCGTCGAGAGCCAGGCGACCACGCTGCCGGAGATCATCCAGGAGATGCTGCTCACCACCACCAGCGAACGGCAGGGCCGCGTCATCGACCACGACCAGGCGGGCTCGATGGAGGAGAAGAAGAAGGAAGGGTACTTCTAACGCACGACGCTCCTCGCGTGTGCTTCTCCACCCTGACGAATAACCTTCCGATCCCATGCCTCGCATCTGCCTGACAGCCGCCATTCTGCTGCTTGTTTGCCGCGCTGCGTTTGGCGTGACGCTCTCGCCTGGCGACTTCTTGGTTGCGCAACGCGGAGGATGGAGCGTTGTAAGTTCCGTCACAGGAGAATCGGATGAAGCTGCCCTGCCGTTTACTTACCGGCGGGTGCAAGGGATGGAGATCGCGTCCAGCGGTTCCATCTTTATCGGGCAGCCGAATGGGTTGATCACACGTATTAACCCTACGAGTGGAAAGTCACTTTCAGGTGTCGTCCCCGGTGTCGTGGACTATGTGGACGGCTTTGCTCTGCTTGATGACGAGACGCTGCTAATCTCTGATTCGGGCAAGCTGTTCACATGGGAGTTTCTGTCAAACTCGACGACAGAGTTGGACGTCGGCCTGATGACGTCATTCGGAGTGGCAAGAGCCGACAATGGCGATCTGCTTGTCGAGGGCTACGAGCAGCTTGAGGGATCCGATGGCTCTGTTTCACTCGGCAGGCAGGGGGTCTTCCGACTGGGACTTGATTCGCTGACGCCCGAACTGGTGCTTGAGGCCACGCCTCCTGGCGTGTCCTACGGCGCGTGGGTCGAGACGCGATCCGATGGGAAGTTCTACACGCTGGAACGGAACGCGAGAGACATTGTGCTCGCTGACCCAGCGACTGGCGAACAGAGCGTCGTCTTTGCCTACCTCGAGTACTATGGATTGGTGACTGACATGGCGGTTGGTCCTGACGACAAGCTATGGATACTAATCTCTTCCCAGTATTACTACCTAGACGATGATGGAAACCTTGTTTGGCCAGGGGACTGGCCGACGTCGACACACTTTGCAATTGCGGCGGTACCTGGCGACTACGTGGACCCTCAGACGCCGATTCCAGCAGACATCAACGGTGACGGAAGCGTTGATGCTAAAGACTACGCTGCCTGGACGTCACAATATGGATGGCGCCTGTCTCGCGGGAGCGGCACGTTCGGAACCACTGCGAACGCGGCAGATGTTAACAGCGATTACTACGTTGACGCCGCCGACTACACCATCTGGCGCGACGCGGTGAGCGGCGGCGTCAGCCATTCTGGCATCCCGGAACCTCGCACCATCGTGCTAACCATCCTTTCGTCGATTCCCTGCCTTGCTCAGCGTCGTCGCCCGTCAAATATCTCTACGATTCCACCACTGATGTTTTAATGAAGATCCTTTCGCACATCCTTGCTGCCACGTTGGTGATGCTCGGCGGGCAAACTTTGCTGGGCGTGACGCTCTCGCCCGGCGACATCATCATCACCGAGTTCTTCGACGGGTGGCACAAGATCGACCCGGTGACTCACCAAGTGACCGAGCTGCCGTTTGTGAAGAGCTCGTCGGACTACCTAGCGGTCGACCCGGCGGGCACGATCTACTTCGCCTCAGACACGGACGAGGTCAGCCGGGTCGACTGGGCATCCAACGCGACCTCGCTGGTCCCCTCGGCGGGACTGCAATTCATCGACGGCCTGGTGGTCGAGCCCTCGGGGTCGCTACTGATCTCAGAGGACGACAGCATCAGCCGCCTCAACCCGGCCAATGGGCAGACCACCGAGGTCAGCAGGGGGAACCTGTTCGGGCCGGCCGGCATCGCCCAGGGGCAGGATGGACGGGTATTCTTCACCGAGTTCTTCAATGACCTGTGGGAGTTGTCGTCGACCTCAATCGGACGCTCCTCCGTCCCAACGCCCGACCTCGACTCGCCGTCGCTGCTTACGGTGCAGCCCTCGGGCGACCTGATTGTGCTGAACATCGACAACCAGCTCCTGCGGATCGACCCGGACACCGGCGCCACTGGGTTGTTCTCGACCGACCTGCCAACCTTCCCAATCGCCCTGGCGGTCGAGGCCGATGGCGATGTGCTGATGACGTCGACCGACGGCGTGTTCCGCTTTGACGGCGTTACCGGGACGCGGTCGCTGGTCGCCGAGGGGACGTTCTTCTCGCCCAAGGGCATTGTTGTAATCCCAACGCCCGCTGATCCCGAGCCGGGCGACTTCGACGGCAACGGCTCAATCGACGCCGCCGACTACGCCGCCTGGCAGAACCAGTACGGCGCCCCAGCCGGCTCCGCCGACGCCAACGCCGACGGCACGGTCAACGCCGCCGACTACACCGTATGGCGCGACGCGGTATCCGCGGCGCCCACCGCCGTCGCGAGCACGGCGCCGGAGCCTTCGTCGTTCCTCTTGCTGATCCTCGCCGGTTCACTCGCGATGAAATCGCGACGCTAAATACAACCACGCAGGCCAACCCGCCTCAACCGCAACCGTCTAGAACATGTCTCACCAATCCGACCTGATCGCCACCGACATCGACGCCTACCTCGAGCAGCACGAGAACAAGGAGCTGCTCCGGTTCCTGACGTGCGGCTCGGTCGACGACGGGAAGAGCACGCTCATCGGCAAGCTGCTGTACGAGTCGAAGATGGTCTACGAGGACCAGCTGGCGGCCGTGCAGAAGGACTCCGAGAAGTACGGCACCACCGGCGGCGAGATCGACGTCGCGCTCTTGATGGACGGCCTAAAGGCCGAGCGTGAGCAGGGCATCACGATCGACGTCGCGTACCGGTACTTCTCCACCGCCAAGCGGAAGTTCATCATCGCCGACTGCCCGGGCCACGAGCAGTACACCCGCAACATGGCGACCGGCGCCAGCACCTGCGACCTGGCGATCATCCTGATCGACGCCCGGCACGGGGTCATGACGCAGACCCGGCGGCACTCGTTCATTGTGTCGCTGCTGGGCATCAAGCACGTCTTGATCGCGGTCAACAAGATGGACCTGGTCGAATGGTCGGAGGAACGCTTCGAGGAGATCAAGCGCGACTACCGCGAGTTCGCCACGCGGCTCGATATGCCGGACCAGCACTTCATCCCGATCAGCGCGCTGATGGGCGACAACCTCGTGACGCACAGCCCGAACTTGCCATGGTACGAGGGCTCGACCCTGATGCACCACCTGGAGAACGTGCACATCGCCTCGGACCGGAACCTGATCGACTTCCGCCTGCCGGTGCAGTACGTCAACCGCCCGAACCTCGACTTCCGCGGCTTCTGCGGAACGATCGCGTCGGGCCGGGTGAAGAAGGGCGACGAGATCCTCGCGCTGCCGTCCAAGAAGCGGACCCGCGTGAAGTCGATCGTCACGTACGAGGGCGAGCTCGACGAGGCGTTCGCGCCGCTGGCGATCACCCTCACCACCGAGGACGAGATCGATATCAGCCGCGGCGACATGATCGTGCGGCCCGACAACGTGCCGACCGTGGCCGACAAGTTTGACGCCACGATCGTCTGGATGGACGAGTCCGCCATGACGCCGGGCAAGGAGTACTTCATCAAGCACGGCGCCAAGCTGACGCCGGGCCGGGTCAGCACGCTCCGCTACAAGATCGACGTCAACACCCTGCACCGCAGCCCGACGCCGACCCTCGAACTGAACGAGATCGGCCGCGCCGAGGTGCGTCTGAACGCCCCGATCGCGCTGGACAGCTACAAGCGGAACAAGGGGACCGGCGCCTTCATCCTCATCGACCAGGTGACAAACGTCACGGTCGGCGCCGGCATGATCCTCGACCGCAAGGCCGACGAGCCGAGCGACTCGTGGGACACCGAGGCGGCCGAGGGCCTCGAGGCCCGCATCAGCGCGGTGACCCCCGACGAGCGGGCCGCCCGCTACGGCCAGCACCCGGTGACCGTGCTGCTGACCGGCCTGCCGGCCAGCGGCAAGACGCCGATCGCCAACGCCATCGAACGGCTCCTGTTCGACCAGGGCAGGGCGGTCGCCGTGATCGACGGCCAGAACATGCGTCGGGGCCTGTCGCGTGACCTCGGCTTCACGGCCGAGGAACGGAGCGAGAACCTCCGCCGCGCGAGTGAAGTCGCCAAGACGCTGAACAACGCCGGCCTGATCACGATCGCGGCGTTCGTCGCCCCGCACGAGGCGGTCCGCCAGAAGGCGGCCGAGGCGGTCGGCGCCGAACGCTTCATCGTCGCCCACTGCTCGGCCCCGGTCGAGTGGTGCCGCGAGCAGGACGAACAGGGCGTGTACGCCAAGGCCGACGCCGGCGAGCTCCCGAACTTCCCCGGCGTCACCGCCGAGTACGAGGCCCCCGCCAACCCCGACGTCGTGCTGCCAACCCACGAGCTCAGCATCGAGGAGTGCGCTGCGAAGGTGGTGGAGCTGTTGGATTCGCGGGGGGTGTTGGGATAGCGAGTTACCGACAGCGATAGGCGTTACGCAACCGGCGTCACTCTCGAAGGGCTCCCATGGACGGACCGCGGCGGCGATGGCAGCTAGGCGTGTCGACCGCCCTCTGGTTGCTGACCTGCGCGGCGTTGTTCTTCGGCGGCTACCGTATGGGTCGCTGGCAGAACGAGGCCCCGCCGGAGGCTGTGGTCGTGAAGTCCTACTACGCCGCCGACCTCGTTGCCGCCAACGAGAATGGAGCGCCGGGGCCGCTGGCGCTGCCCGATCTTGTCGCGGCGGTGGCGGTGGCAATCGAGGGCGATCCAGGGGTGGAAGTGCGAGGCTTCGAAAAGAACAACTCGTTCATCGCCGCCGCAACGAGTGAAGGCCACGAGCAGATCGAGGGCGTCCTGGCGGCCTTTCGTGAGGTGGCGGCGCTTTACGCGATTGCTAACCGTCCGGATCGTCCAGCAGCGCCTGCAGGCGATGGCTGAGTTCGGCTTCATAACGCTCAGGCCAGGACTCGTCGATCAGCCCAACGTGGATCATATCGAGCAGGTGTACTTGGTCCTTGCGCCGATTGCTCGTGAGCTTCATTTTTACCAGCGCTTCCAGCGGCAGGGTCCGCACGTCCTTATCGATCTCGCACACATCGATCAGCGGGACCGGCGCCGCGTAGTCCTCGCGAACCTTCTCGCCGGCAAAGACTACGTGCACCGCGTCACGGGCCTTGGCGTCGGGGCCGTCGAGGAACATCTCGACGCGGCCGCCGCCGAGGCTCGCCGACTGCCGGTAGAGGAAACCGGCCGCCGCGAGGGCCGCCTTGGCTGATTCGAGGTCGTCGCGGTTCAGGATAATGTCGACATCACGCGTGTTGCGGACGGCGGACTCATCGACCTGGGCAACCCAGATCTGCACCGCGTTGCCGCCGACGACCGCGTAGGGGATGCCGGCGGCGTTGAGCGCCGTCGCCACCCGCTGCAGTCGGTCCTTTACCTTCTCCACGGAACGCTCGATTCGGTTCCAGAGTTCTTCGCCGGTGTAGCGGATGCTGGTCATGGTCTGCCTCGGTCGCCCCCATCCAGTATAGCACGATCGCCAGCCAGCTAGCCCTCGATTTCCAACTCCAACCAGGGCTCAAGCTGCCGCTTTTCTCGCGCGGCCATCAGGCTCGCGCCTAGTGCGACCATGCTTCCGCCTGCCGACGCCCCCAGCCACCGGGCGGTTGCCGGCCAGAGATCAAACGGCCCCCAGGCGGCAAGGGCGTGCGTGACGGCGCCTAGCGCAAAGATCACCGCCGCGGCGCTGGCGAGGAACAGGAGCGAAGTGCTGACTGACGGGTAGGGTCGAGGCTCGGCGGACTCCCGATCGATGAAGCGGAGCGAGAGCATCGTCAGCAGGTACGCCCCGACCGACATGCCGAGCGTCAGGGCCGTCATCAGCCGAGCCGCGACAACCACGCGGGCGTCCCAATGGGTGAGGCACGAGCTCTCCATCAGTACGAGCACGACTTCGATCATCGTCATCTGCCACGCCATCGCCCACGCCACCCGGCGGGCGCCCCGCTCGGGCGACTCACCACGGGCGCGGCCAAGCCGGTCGTTGACCCAGGCGGCCCACCGTTCGCGCACGGAGATGGTCGATTGCATCTGCGCGGTCAACTCGGCGGGGTCGCCCATCCGGGCGATGGACCGCCGCTGGGCTTCCTCGGGTTCACGGCCGGCGTTGCACTCTTGCTGGTAGGCGTCCTGCAGGTGGGCGTACAGCTCCTCGCGGAGCCGCAGCTTGTGCATCGTCTCGGAGCGCACCGGCCGCACCGCCCGCTCGACGAACCGCTTCAACTCGATCATGCCGTGGCTCCTATGATGGGGGACAGGACAGACACGAACGTGGTCCACTCCTCGCGGCCGGCCCGCAGCTGACGGCGGCCCTTCGCGGTCAGCCGGTAGTTGCGTCGACGGGGGCCCCGGCCGGAGCTCTTTGCTTCCCAAGCGGCCTTGAGCAGGCCCTGCTTCTCCATGCGGTGCAGGGCCGGGTAGAGCGAGCCCTCCTTCATGTGCAGCGCACCGCGGCCGGCGGCCTCGAGGCGCCGGAGGATCTCGAAGCCGTGGGCGGAGTCGTCCTCCAGCACCGACAGCACGAGCGTCTGGAGGTGGCCGCGGAGCGCATCGCCTTGAATCGGATCGGGCACGGTCGCGAGCTCCTGGGTACTAGGTCTGCCTAAATATATAGGCAGACTTAGTTCCGGAGTCAAGCGCTTCCCACGAGAAGCTCCCGACTGCTGCGAGCTGAAGCGATAGCGGAAAAAACTGCTATGGCCATCAACGCTGCCGATGGCTCCGGGACCCGAACCGACCGCCCGGCCGTGGGCATCGTTGAGAACAGAATGTTGTCGAACGAAATTGCGTTGAAATCTAGCGTCCAAGGGTGAATTCCTGCGGGCGGCTGAATGGCCAGCTCTCGCTCGAGGCCGGTGATCGATTCTATGTTCGCGGCCCAGTAGGCATTCTGTTGCGTGTGGTCGGAGTCGCCCGGCAGCGGATTGTACACGTCTGGATAGTCGGCGATGCTTACCAGTTGGGCGTCAACGTCAAAGCCGTTGAAGAGCAAGCGAAACCCGGGCACAGCGACCTCGATCTCGCCCCAGGGGTTTTCGGGCGTCACCTCGACTTGTTCGTAGGTAAGGTCCCAACTGTTGGTTTGGATAAGCACTGACTTCGCCTCATTTGGGACGGTCCCGGTCTGAAACGCGACTGACGTCAATAGGAAGTTGGGTAACGGATAGATCTCGGGATCGGAGAAGTCGTATCCGCGACCATTCTCTAGGCTCAGAAAATGCTCTCCCTGGTAGCCGTCTGTGCTGATCCATCCGGGTGGCAGGCTAGGGTCGATATGGCCTAGCAGCGTCCGAGGGGAATCATCGAGACTTGGAAGAAGAAAGTTGCCCCACTGCCCGAGCGTGCGTTCGCCCCAGATCTTGCCGTCTTCAGTCTCGGTGCGGAGAGACCAACCAGGGATCATCGTTTGGATATCGTAGGCGGCATCGATGCTGTACGGATGGTTGTCGACGAGCAGTTCGAAGTCAAACGTCGTGCCCTCGAAGTCCAGGTTCTGGAACTCCCGCGCGTGGCACGCGGGAGCCAGGCAGGCTAGCGAAAGCAGTGCCATCTTCTTAAACATGCGCATCATAGAAGCTGTTCGGGTTAGCAAATGCGGCCGTATTGAGCGGGGTTGATTCGCCCGGCCGACTTAAGGGCACGGACGCGGCGTGGGCGCAGCGCTTGCCAAGAACACGCGATCGCCAGCATCACTGCCGTTGCCGGCTCTGGCACTCTTACCGGCCGCCCGGCCGTGGGCGTCGTTGAGAACAGGATGTTGTCGAACGAAATGGCGTTGAAGTTAAGCTGCCAGTTGATTCCGGAGGGGGGCTGAACCGCCAGCTCTCTTTCCAGCCCGGCGATGGACTCGATATTCGCTGCCCAGTAAGCGTTCTCTCGTGAAGGGTCGGCGTCGCCCGGCAGCGGGTTGTTGACGTCGGGGTAGTCAGCGATATCTACCAGCTGGGCGTCGATCTCGAAGCCGTTGAAGAGCATACGGAATAAGGGCACAGCAATCTCAATCTCGCCCCAAGGGTTCTCGGGCGTTACCTCAACCTGCTCGTAGGTGAGGTCCCAGCTGCTGGTTTGGATCAGCACCGACTTTGCGTCGGTGGGGACGGTGCCCGTCTGAAACGCGACGTTTGTCAGATTGAAGCTTTCTAGCCCGACGTTGGTAAACTCGTGCCGCTGTCCATTCTGCAGGTAAAGGAAATACTCGCCTTGATAGCCATCCGTGCTGATCCATTCAGGGGGGATGCTGGGATCGGTGCTGCCGAGCAGCGTCCATGGCGAGTCATCTAGATTCGGCAGAAGAAAGTTGCCCCATGTTCCGTTCGTTCGCGCGCCCCAAACCTCCCCCTCTTCGGATTCGGTGCGGAGAGACCAACCGGGGATCATCGTTTGGATATCGTAGGCGGCATCGATGCTGTACGGATGGTTGTCGACGAGCAGTTCGAAGTCAAACGTCGTGCCTTCGAAGTCCAGATTCTGAAACTCCCGCGCGTGGCACTCGAATGCCAATCCAAAGGCTGCGAGGAGAAGTGCCGACCGCCTCAGCATCGAAAACATGGAGCTCACCTGGAAGAAAGTCATCGCTGCGCTTAGTCGCAGCCTGCATGCTAGGCCGTTGGGAAGCGGGTGTCAAACTTGTGGCGACCGGGGGCCGGGGCACGGCGGGCACGATTGGGGCAATTCCCTCTACACCCGCCCCCCGCAGTGCTCGCAAAAATTCGCCTGGGGCGACAGCCCGTCGACGCCGCAGGAGGGGCAGCCCTTCCGCTTGCCCTGGCTGCTGGTCACGACCTCGGCCGAGAAGATGCCGGTCGGCACGATGATCACCGCGTAGCCGAACAGCATGATCAGCGCCGCCACGAACCGGCCCGCGTCGGTCTTGGGGGCGATGTCGCCGTAGCCGACCGTGGTCATCGTGACGATCGCCCAGTAGACGCTGATCGGGATGTTGTCGAAGCCGCTGTCCTGCTTGCCCTCGATCAAGTACATCACCGTGCCGGAGATCAGGATCGCGCAGAAGATCACCAGCAGGAACACCGTGATCTTGGGCCACGTGTGCCGCAGCGCCAAGAGCAGCGTCCGTGACTCGCTGACGTGCCGCGCGAGCTTCAGCACGCGGAACACCCGCAAGAGCCGCAGCGTGCGGATCACCAGCAGCGAGTCGGCGCCCACCACGATCAGGCTCAAGTAGCTCGGCAGCAGCGACACCAGATCCACCAGGCCGAAGAAGCTGAACGCGTACTTCGGCGGCCGCGCGACGCACGCCAGCCGGGCCGCGAACTCGAGTGTGAACAGCAGCGTGATGACCCACTCGATCGCGTCGAACGTAGGGCCGAACCGCTCGTTGAGCGACGACACGCTCTCCAGCATCACGACCAGGATGCTGAGGACGATCGCCACCAGCAGCCCGACGTCAAACCACTTGCCGGCGGGAGTCTCGGCCTCGAAGATCACCTCGTACCATTTATGCTGCCACGCCGCTGGGCCGGGCGGCAGCATCCGGCGCTCCAAGCTGTGCAGCTTGGGCTGAGGCGATTCGGCGGTGGGCGGTTCGGCAGGCATGGTCTGTAAGGGTAGCTCATGGCCCGGCAGGGGCCAACGCCGAAGCTCGCCCGGCCGTCCGCGGCGTGCTACACTGCCGGGCCTTGGGGTGTGGTTCTCCGCCCCCGCGGCAGAATCTCCTTGTCAATCACTACACTTGCGAGGCCCGCTATGCAGCGCAACCCCGTCGGCTGGTTCGAGATCTACGTGCAGGATATGCCCCGCGCCCAGGCGTTCTACGAGGCCGTGCTGGCGGTCAAGCTCGAGCCACTGCCCGCGCCCGAGATCGAGATGCACACCTTCCCAATGAACCCCGACCTGCCGGGCGCGCCGGGCGCCCTGGTAAAAATGGAGGGCGTCCCGTCGGGCAGTGGCGGCACACTGGTGTACTTCAGCTGCGTGGACTGCGCGGTCGAGGCCGGTCGCGTCGAGGCCGCCGGCGGTCAGGTCTTCAAGCCGAAGTTTTCCGTTGGCGAGTACGGCTTTATCGCCCTGGCGACCGACACCGAAGGCAATATGTTCGGGATGCACTCGCAGCAGTAGCGAGGGCCGGGTCCGCGGTGCGGTTCTGTTTGGGAATGCAGGCTCCTTGTCGTGGTGGCTGGGCCGACCTCGTTTAGTCCGAAAAAACGCTCGGAGGGGACAAAACCCCCGGCGTACTTCAGCCCCGTTTGCTCTAAGTGTTTGTTTACGAATGGGTTGCGGCGTCGCCGCTCCTCGCGGTGGTGGGGTTTTGTCCCAAGGTTCGCCCCCGTGGTAGGCGGCTGGGACAAAACGCCGGGTGTGATTGCGAACCGCCGACCCGCCCCTGCGAAGGCTCCGCCGGCTTGAGAGCCCAGCCCCGTCCGCTCCTACCGCCACGTCGAAGAACCTCCGGCCATTCATCATTGGACCGCGCCGGCTGGCTGTTCTCGACAACGAAATGGTAGGTTTCCTGAATCTCCACTAGCGACTCGGCAGAGGATTGCGGTCGAAGGAGCCAACGGCAACAGCGATGAGAGCAGCGTGTGAGAACTAAGACCACCATGCCGGTCGTTCCGCTCTACTTGCTGCTGATGGCATTCAGCCTGCTCGTCGGCTGCCTCGTTCCCTGGTTCTACGAGTGGACCGGCTCCGAACAGAGTCGGATGTCGCCGCTCGTCGGCCAGGCCGCGATCGCGATGTGCGTTCTGGCGGCGGTAGTCTGCGCGGCGTTGCCGTGGGCGCCCTTGGCGTCGCCTACGCCGCGCGGCGACGCCCGGCCGCGGTTCCGCTTCACGATCAGGCTGCTACTCGCCGCAACCGCCGCATTGGCCGTGGTCGTCGCGGCGGGCGTCCGGTATCCGCTGGTGGTGAGCGGCGCCTTGTGCGCGGTGGCCTACGGCTACGCCGGCTGGGTAGGGGGGCGATCTCGCGACCGCCGCTGGCCGATTGCCGCCCTGTTGGCCTGCATGCTGCTGCCGTTTGTGTGGGTGTTCTTCTACGAGGAACTCGAGCGGCTCTGGCCGTCAATCTTCTGGATCATGGGCGGGGCGCCCGTGCTGTTCTCTGCCATCTTGATCAACAGCCTGCTCGGGCAGGGCATGAACGAGACGCCCTGGCTGGCGGTGCTGCTGACCGCGGTCGAACTGGCCCTCGGCGTGTGGCTCGTTCAGCAAGGCCCGCGGCGGGCGATTGCCTACATCGTGATAGCCCTGCTCGTGTCGACGTTCGGGTCGTTTGTCTTGAACGCGTTGGTGCGGGCGTAGTCAGGGGCGTGCGGTGCGGGGAACAAGCCTGCCTGGGTAGCCCCGACAGTCGCCCGCCAAACCGCTCGCCTGCTATCGGCCATCAACCGGGCGATAGTCGGGGTCGCTTGCGACAAGAGGCCTTCGACACGCAAGGGGAACGACCGCGGTAACCGGGCCGCCGCCAAGAAACTCTGATTTCACAACTCGAGTGACCGGCGGCTTCGGTTCACTGCTTTGTTCTGCTCTTTTGCGAGTCGATAAACGCTTCGATCTGATTCATCGCAGTGAGTGAACGGTCATCAAGCTTGTTTCTCTGCGACTCCGGTTCGGGTGTTTTCGAGCCTTCTTTTGCCTTTCGCTGTTTGATGGTCGTATTAGATTTATGAAAGACCGTTGGAACGTAGCCCGCCAACACGTCAATTCCCTCGGGGACTTTTAGTTCGTTGAGGTCGACGACTGCGTTCTGGATAAAAATAGTAAGTGTCGGTGGAACAGCCTCTGGTGTCGCGGCGAACTCCATCACGCCGAACGGCTTTCGCACATGCTTGAACCATTGGTCGATACGAGCTTGGTCGCCAATCGAGAAGATGACTGCGATTCCGTTCCCTTCTGGAACTCGCGTGACCAAACCAAGTCCGTTGGGTTCTTTCAGATGCGACAATCGAATCTGTCGTAGATCGCTCTTGATCGCCGCCAATCGCTCGATCAACCGATTCAAGTCGTCGGTTGATTTGATTTCAAAAGCGTACTGATGGACGTCATTCGGCCACTCAGAGAACCACGAGTTCCATCCGGAGGTGCGCGATGCGTCGTTGACCAATTCGCCAGCCCCTTCTGGCCAGTTTGGTGACACGTTAGCAGGCTGACCTTTCGTGGCGACAATTGTGGTTCCGCCTGCGGCAACCGCATCGTCGTTCACCGAGAGTGTGGTCACGAGGCAAAAAGCCAAAGTCACGAATCGGCAATGGATCATGATTCTATCCTTGAGCATAACGGATCGGGCTTCAGCTGCAACAGACAGCGCTGACCGTCAACGCTAGGCCGCAGAGTCCCGACGCCAGGATGCTACCCAATTCAGGAACGCCCAGCTGTCTGTTGTCAGCTGCAAGCCCTTGTTAGCCGGCGCCTGGCTTACGGGCCGTTGTATGAGCCGCCCACGGCTTCACCGGTCTCGAGGTCGACCTCGAACTCGTGCCAGCTGTCACCCATCGGAGTGTACGCTTCGCCGAATAGCGACGAGCCCGCAACCCGCAACTCGCGAAACCCATCCCACGAGAGACGACGCGTCTTCCACGCGAGGCCGGACGCGCCCATACCTTCGAGCCAAATTCCGTTGTCGAATACTAGTAGCTCAAGGTCTGGAACTGGAAGTACGTGGCAGATCCCGCCACCGAACGTGCGCACGAGAGCTCGTTCTTCAGGATCGACAACGTAGGCTTGACCAGCGGAGACAACGATGAGGTGACGCAATCCGGGTTCGCGGTAGACACCTTCGCATTCGCCGAGGCCGCCCTGAAAGTTGCCTACCCAGGGGTCTCCGGCTGATGAGTGAAAGCGAACCACGAAACCTTCGCTGTGCTTCCCCATGCCCGTCGCACTGAACTGCTCGGGCATCGGGCCCGTTGAAGGAAGGCCCGGCAGGATCTCGTATCGAGCTTCCATGTTGGTGCGCCGGCTAACTTGTTATTAGACAGAAACTTCTTCAGTATGCCCGGCATATTGAAGGAGACCTTCAGTAAGCAGGCTGCCATTCTAGCGGGCTGCCGCGGGCCTTCTCAAGCTACCTGCTTTTCGACCGCGTTGGCTCGCTCCTACGGCAATCGGGCAGGCATCTAGCGCGCTGAGGTTGTCACAACCTCGGTCAGATCCGGGATTACCGAGAGTCCGCAGGCTTCATCGTTCTGCGCATCTAAGACGGGTCCCGCACAGCCCTCACTCCCCCACCACCGCCCGCCAGACGATCCTCGCGAGCTGCACGTAGGCGTTGTCCCACGCCTCTTCTCTGAGGAACCGCACCGCCAGGCCCGAGGCGCCGAAGAACGGGCGGAGCAGCCACGCCAGTTGGATCGCGACGAACGCGTACACGCCGCCCCACGCCACGAGCAGCGTGCGGTGCCGCCGGTTCTGCTCGATCAGCGGGCGGCAGTGCCGCCGCAGCACCGACTGGCCGGCCAGCGCCGCGGTGGCGAACACCACCGCGTTGAACGCGCGGGCGAAGTCGTAGTCGGGGCTCGACGCGTACGCCAGCAGCGTCAGCGGGGCGAACGCGGCCAGCGCGATGGCGAGCGCCGCCTGGCCGGCGACCAGCGCCCGCACCATCTGGCCGAAGCTGTCGCGGAGGCCCAGCAGGCTGCTGAGCGTGAAGAACGCCGGCAGCGTCAAGAGGAACGAGCCGCCGAGCAGCAGCGGCGCCTTGATCGCCGAGTAGGCCATCTGCAGGGCCCACTGCGGCTCGGCATTGAAGCCGCGGTAGGCGCCCATCGCCGCGCCGTACACGCAGGCGAACGCCACGACGCACCCCGCCAGCCGCGGCACGGCCCGCCCGGCGTCGTGCGGGGCGGTGGTCCACGGCGCGCGGCGGAGGATGTCGTCGGCGGTGCGGAGCAGGGCGGTCATCGGTTGGCGGACCAATTGGGAAGCGACTCGTCGGATATGATTCTACGTTCGTCGGTAGTGTGGCTTGAAACGGGGACAGGCACGACGCGGCAGGCGACCATCTTGGTTCGAGTCTCGGCAGACGCGTCGAGCCAGTCCCCGTTTTTTCGGCTCGCGTGTTTGGGATTCTGTCGTCACCATTGCTAGGCCCCGCCCGACAGCAGCTCGATCAGCGAGTGCAGGACGGCGGCGAAGAAGTTCGACTGCCGCTCGCGGAAGAACGTGAACGGCAGGTCGGGCGAGCCGATGAACGGCCGCAGCACCCAGCCCATCTGCGCGCCGACCAGCGAGAACAGCACGATCCAGCAGCGGAACACCAGCCGCGTGTGCCGCCCCAGCACCTGGCCCGACGGCATGTCCAGCGCGCTGGCGATCTGCTCCTCGAGCCGGGACTCGTCGACCGCGGCATCCGGTGGGGTGTCGGTCTCGTAGAGGATGCTCTCGGCGGCGGCGAGCTTTGCGGTTTCGGCGTCGCCGTCGGCCCCGTCGTCAGCACGATCGGCGGCGCGTTTTGCGGCGAGCATTTCTGACAGCTCCCGCTCCTCACTGGCGCGGATCAGCCGGTGGAGCGTCTGCAGCAGGAACATCAGCCCCAGCACGCCGGCGACCGTGAACACCGCCACGTTCAGCAGCCGGATGAACGCGTAGCTGCCGGTCGTCAGCGAGAAGAACACGACGATCGTCCCCAGCGAAGCGAGCACCGCGATGTTCACCGCCAGCGCCGCCACCAAGAGCCGGGTCATCCCGATCAGCGTCAACCGCGAGCCGACCAGCGCGTTGAACACGTACAGCGACGGCAGCGTGATCAGCAGCGTCAGCAGGAACAGGGCCGGGGTCTTGATCGTCGAGGCCAGCACCTGCAGGTACGGCCCGTACGGGTCGTGGAGGTCGGGCGGAACCTCCTTCAGCAGCGAGTACGAGCCCATGCACGCGCCGTAGAACATGGCCAGCAGCACCGACACGACCGCCAGCCCGCGGGCGGAAACGCCGAGCTTGTCGGAATTAAGGAGCGCGGGCCGCGTGGCGGCGCC
The DNA here is from genome assembly GCF_007859935.1 of Posidoniimonas polymericola. Lineage (NCBI taxonomy): Bacteria > Pseudomonadati > Planctomycetota > Planctomycetia > Pirellulales > Lacipirellulaceae > Posidoniimonas > Posidoniimonas polymericola. The sequence goes on from NZ_SJPO01000008.1 coordinate 96,805, forward strand.
GCGCAGCAGCTGGTCGAGCTCGGCCAGGCTGCGGCCGAACAAACGCTTGAGGGTGTTCATCGAGAGGAGCCTACGCGGTGCGGTAGTGGGTCACCATTCCATGCGCGCTCGCCCTGTTCCAGTCCTGGGTACAGGGCTCCTAGGTACGGGGCGGCTGCCACAGGGTTCGCCGCATCGGTCGAGAAATATTCGATTGGCCCACGGAAAGGGCCCACGGGCTGGCCTAGAGGGCCGTGTCCCGCCAGGCGATGTCGCCCGACTCGACGCCCCAGTCGTGGCCGAAGTAGCCGACCGCGCGGACGCCGTAGTCGCCCTCGGCGGGCGATTCGGGGCCGAGCAGCGTGAGGTCGGGCAGGCCGACGCCGGAGTGGAAGTAGCGGATGCGGTTGGTCAGACGCATGCCTGCCAGGTCAACGCCCGCCACGACGCCGACCGTGGCGGTCTCGCTCCGCGGGCGGGGCCGCACGAACAGGGCGGCCAGCCCGGGGTCGTCCTCGGGGCGTTCCTGGCCCTGGTTGGCGACCCGCACGCGGCCGCCGCGGACCTGCACCGGCGAGGTCGACAGCAGCGCCGGCCAGGCGAGGTTGGTGTCGGCGTTGCCGTACAGCACGACATTGCGGTTCCGCTGGCGGTTGGCGTCAAATTCCTTGTCGGCCATCACCTGCAGCGCGCCGTTGCCGCGGAGCCAGAACGACTGCGCGTCGAACCGGGCCTTGGCCAGCGACCACGCGTTCTCTTCCTCCGAGCCGCCGGTGGAGTAGACCAGCACGGCGTTGTTGTTGAACACCGACTTGAATCCGCCGTGCCGGGCGGGGCTCTTGCCGCCGACCGGCGGGCGGGCGATCTGCGACCAGCGGCCGTCCTCGTCGCGCGAGAGCCAGACGCGGCCCTTGGACGACGGATTGGCGGAGAACGCGCGGCCGCCGTCGAGCTTGATGCGGACCGGCTGGTCGCCGCCCAGCACGGACGCGTCAAGCGACAGCCGCCGCACGTTCTCGGTGGTCCCGATAAACGCGCGGGACCGCTTGAGCATGCCGAGGGTGAGTCGCGAGGTCTGGCCTTGCTGGAGTTGGGTCTCGACCCGGGCCCAGTGGCACTCGGCGGTGAGCCCGAGGTTGGGCGTGGCGAACTCGATCTGCCGGGTGTCGCCGGGTTGGGGCAGCGACCGCTCGCGGAAGAACTCCATCATCTGGGGCCAGTCGCAGCAGGCGGATCCCCACCAGTTGCCGGCGCCCTTCCGCTCGAAGTACGAGAAGTCGGTGTGGAACTCGCCCAGCCGGGATCGCATGAACCGGCTCTGCGCCACGCCGACGTGGGCGTCGCGGTCGCCGTGCAGAACGTACACGCCCTGGGTCGAGAGGTTGCTGATCTGGCTGAGGGTGTCGCTGGTCGAGGCCGCACGGAGCAGCATCTGCTGGACGTGGTTGGGGTCGTCGTAGGTCGGCATGCCGCCGCCGTAGCTCCACAGGCTGAGCCAGCCGGCGCTGGGGCCGATCGCGGCGAAGCGGTCGGGGTAGATCACGCCGAGCCGCCACGCGCCGTGCCCCCCCATCGAGTGCCCCGTGCAGTAGACCCGCCGCGGGTCGTGCGGCAGCCGGGCCTGGGCATCGGCCAGGGCCTCCATCGCGTCGACCGCGCCCCAGTCTTCCCAGTCGAAGCCGTACTCGCCGCGGTTGCTGGGGGCGACGATGTGGGCCCACGGCTTGGCGAGGTAGTTGTCGGCGAACGCGCGGTGGTCGACCCCCTCGCTGTGCAGGGCGAGGATGATCCCCGGCGGCTCGGTCTGGTCGGCCGACGGGTCGTCGGACTGCGTGGCCGGCAGCAGCGTGTACGACTGCACGCCGCCGTCGATCTTGCTGACGAACGTGCAGCGGCGGGCGTCCTGCGGGCCGACCTTGGCGAGCGCCATCGTGGCGGTGGGCGTGGCGTCGGTGTTTGGCATCCGCAGCGAGAGGGTGAGCTTGTGCTGTTGCCCCTCGCCGGACACCGGAGCCGGCAACCGGAGCGGCGCCTTGTAGGCCGACAGCGGCGGCACAGTCGCCAACGGCGAGGCGATCGCTTCGCCTCCGTCGATCGAGATCAGTAGTTCGGCGCCCGCGAGTGGTTCGCTGGTCGCGTTCACAACCGGCGCCGCCGCCCACAGCTCCGAGTCGTCGCCCGTCACAACGTCCGGCAGGGTGGCGTCCTCGGCAATGAAGTACGCCGGCATGGCGGGCGCTACGAGCCTGGCCTTCATGCCGGGCTGGGCGATGTGGAACAGGAATTCATTCGGGCCCTGCTTGAGACGCACCGGCAGTCGCAGCCAGCCTTGCCCGTGGCGGTCGCCGGCCAGCCACTCGCCGTTCACACAGACCGCGGCGTGGCGCTGGGCCTCGAGGATCATGATCCGCGGGTAGTCGACCTCGACCGACACAAACGCGTAACCGCCGGGGACCACGTTCGTGGCCAGCACGCCGTCGGCCGCGGCCTGCTGACGCTTCCACTGGTACGGCTTGCCGTCGTCGCCGGTGACCTTGTCGCCGGCGACGGGCGCCTGCCACTTGCCGCTGACAATCGCGGCGTCGATGGGGTCGCGGGTGACGATGGTCCGCTGGTACTCGCCGACAAGGGGGAGGACCAGGTAGTCGCGGAGCACGATCTCCAGAGGAGCGGCCGCTGGCTGCGTGTTCGGGCGCCCCGTCGCCGGTGGTTGGGCGGAGTCTTGGTCGCCCTCGGCGGCCTGGGCGCCGTTGCCGGCGGCATCATTGCTGGCAGTAGCAGCGACGCTTTGTTCGACGCCTGCGGGGGCGTCGGCTTGCTGGGCCGGCGTCGTGCCGGGAAAGAGCATCAGGGCCCCGAGGCACAGGGCCGCGGGCCACCAGCGTCGGCGCGTCCGGGCTGTATCGACCATGACGGAGATCCGGCCTGTTGGGCCGGCGAGGGAAGCAACTATCGGGGCGGGGCGTGCAGCTACTAGTCTACCTGCGCGCCGCCCGCATGTCGCCTCACCCCGTTTTTCCGCTAGAAATCGTCGGAGTCGACCATGGCGCCGTCTTGCCTGTTGGCGAGCTTCTGGAGGATCTCCAGCTCGACATTGTCGCGGATCAATGTGACCGAGCCGTCGACGAAGGCGAACTGCACGCCCCCGGGGTGCGCGCTCGAGAACCCACCGACCGCGCGGGGCGAGTCGGTGTCGCCGCCGGCGGCGTAGAGCGGGTCCTGCGGCTTGTCGTCACCGGCTTCGGCGTCGCCGGTTTCTTCGAAGTCTGGGTCGTCCTTGTACCACGGCGGCGGTTCCAGCAGATCGCTGCGGTTGCTGGACCGCCACGGCCGGGACTCGTCGGCGTCGAGCTTGGTGCCCGTGTTGCGGAGCGTCGAGGACGTGCCCGATAGCCAGCCGAGCGAGTGGGTGGTGATGAAGTCCTTCTCGCCCAGCAGCAGCGTGTAGCTGGCGCCGTCCTGCACGTCGTTCATGGTGACTTGGCTGTTGAGGAACAGCATGCCGTTGTTGTCGGCGTCGATTGGCGTTTCGACGTCATTGTGCACGCCGGCGTAGCTCGAGCCGGGGCCGTCAAAACCGGGCCACGACGGGCACGAGAGGATGTCCATCGAGGTCTGCCGCACCGCGTTGTTCGCGGCGTGGTAGGCGCCGACGTCCCAATCGATGTGGCGGTAGCGGGCGGGCTCGCCGAGGTACGGCAGCACGCGTGCGACCCAGCTCTTGTGATCGCCCTGCGGCAGGTTGAGCACGGGCCCGGTGTCGTTCGACACGCCCATCGGGAACGCCTCGTAGGCGCCCTCGTACGAGTGCATCGCCATCAGTGTCTGCCGGAGGTTGTTCTGGCACATCGAGCGGCGGGCCGCTTCGCGGGCCGACTGCACCGCCGGCAGCAACAGGGCGACCAGGATGCCGATGATGGCGATCACCACCAACAACTCGACGAGCGTGAAGGCGCGGACGTTTTGGTTTCTCATCAGGGGTCTCCCGATTGGGGGCTGGGGTTTGTTTGGGCTAGGGGCGCCGTGCGGGTCACCTGCAACCGCCGATCGGCGTTGAGCGTCAGCCGCACCACGACCTTGATGGTGGTGGGGGCGTCGTTGGGCTCGAGGGAGATCGCGACCTCCGCGGCGTAGGGCTGGCCGAGTTGCTGGCGGTCGAGCTCCCACTGCTCGCCGTCGTACTCGGGATTGTCGGTGCGCAGCGCGGCGGCCCGCCCGAGGGCCGACGTGGCGAGCCACTCGGCCTGCACCCGCTGGTGCGAGAGCTGGGTGCGCTGCCGCTGCTGCAGGGCGTCCCGCGCCCAGACGGTGAACAGCGAGCCCGCCAGCGCGAACAACGCCAGCACCGCGATGATCGAGAACCCGCGCTGGCGGCGGGCCGGCAGCCGGTTGGTCATGGCGATCCTCCTGGGGCCAGCAGCCGCCGGGCCGAGCCCAGCCGGGCCGCGATCGGCAGCGAGTGGGTGGCGTCGAGCGTGATCGACAACTGGTACACCGCGGGGGCCGACGTCTGTCCCGCGTCGCACGCGACCGTTGCGCCGGCCGGCAATCGGAAGGGCAGGGCGCCCTCGCTCGACTCGCGGACGCCGCCGCCGGGCTCGAACCGGTAGCGGACTTCCTCTTCCTGCGGCGAGGTCAGAACGAGCTCCGTTGCTTCGTCGTCGAACTGCGCCTGGTCGGCGGCGTGCAGGTCGGCGCGGAGCCGCCTGACAAGCAGGTCGACCTGCTCGGCCGCGTCGGCGCGGTTCTTCACCCGGCCGTTGACGCTCAGCAGCGTCGCGGCGCCGGACACGACCGCGCCCATGACGACCGAGCCAATCGCGATCACCACCAGCATCTCGACGAGGCTGATGCCGCGGCGTGGCCGGCAGGTGGTAGCGGGGGCAGAGCGGCTCATTCGTTGGCCTCCGGGGTGCGGTAGACGAAGGCCCGCAGGCTCAACTGCTGCGGCTTGGCAGCCGCGAGAGGCGACCAGCCGAGCGAGAGGTTGATCTGCCTCGCCGCTGGTTCGCCGGGAGCCTCAGTGACCTCGACGTCGAGTTCCGGGGACGGGAGTCGGAGAGAGTCGACACGTTCACCAAGGTCCGCGGCGAGTGTTTCAGTGCTGAGCTGCTCCCACGGCCGGGCGGAAGCGTGCTCCATCAGGTTCGACAGGGTGGCGCTGGCCAACCGCTGCTGCCAACGCAGCTCGCTCTGCCGGTCTACCAGCAGCGTCATCTTGGCGACCAGCGTCAGCAGCACCGACAGCATCACCAGGCTGCCGACGCACTCCAGGATGGTCACGCCCGAGCGGCGTGCGGGCAGGCGTCGGATTCTGAGAATTGAGGTTCGTGTCATGACAGCGACTCGATGAGGACGACCAGGGGGCTGAACATCGCGACACAAAACCACAGCACCAGCAGCCCCACCAGCAGGGTGCCGATCACCGTCGTGATGCTGCGGATTGATTCCCACCGGGCCACCGAGCGGTTGATCAACCGCTCGGCGAGCGCACGCAGCGCCCACGGCAGGTTCTGCGCGGCCTCGGCGGCTGTGATCAGCGAGAGCTCGCTCCGCTTGAGAAGGCCCGCGGACGCGAGGGCGTCTTTCCAATTGGCCCCGCTGGCCGCCGACCGCAGCGCGCGTCGCAGCGGGCGGTCGAAGCACCCCACCGGGAAGCGGGGCTGGCCCAGCCCCAGGTGCTGCAGCGTTTTGGCGAACGGCTGGTCGCGTTCGGCGGCGAGCGCCAGCAGCCTCAGCAGCTGGGCTCGGTGACGCGAGAACATCAGCCGGTCGGTCACCGCCTGCAAGATGGGCACGTCGGTCAGGTAGAAGAAGAACACGCTCACTAGGAGCAGGACCAGCAGCGGCAGCGCGACGACCAGCAGCACCGGCAGGGGGCCGTTGGTGATCGCAAAGAACGCTTCGGTTGAGTCGGGAAGGTCGATGGAGAAATCGACGAATATCTGTTGGTAGGACGGCGCGATCCAGACTGTCATGAACGCGGCGACCGCCATCCCACTGATGACCACCCACACGAGGTAGCCGAGGTTGTCCGACCACCCAGGCGACGGGTCGAGCGCCTGCTGCGAGGCGTCGTTCGGTTCGATCGCCAGCACGCCGTCGTCCTTGCCGAGCGCCGCGAAGCCCTGGGCCTCGCGGGGGAACGCCCGCCGCCAGATCGCGACCGCCATCGGCAGCGGTTCCCCCTGGGTCACCTGCCACGCAAACCCGTCGAGTTCTCTGCGGGCGACTCCGGAGAATCGGCTTTGCTGCAGCTTCACCATCTCGGCGACGTTGTGCCCGTGGCGGGCCGCCTGATTGAGGATGCCCCAGGCGGCGTGCCGCTGCACGCGGCGGCGGGACTGAGTGTATTCGAGCAACGCAATGCCGATCATGGTCGCCAGCAGCACGCCGAACAGCAGGTTGAGCAGCGAGAACGCGGTAGCCCCGACTACGATCGCCACCCAGCTGAGCAGGTTGATGATCGAGTAGAGGTCGTCCCCCGTGTCGGGGCCGCGGGCGCCGTACGCAAGACGCAACGCGAACCGCGTCAGCACGCCGGCGACCGCCACCAGGGACAGCAGGACAAGGATGGGGTAAAACATGGTGGGCTACCCGCTCAGGTTCTGGACAAGTGAGACGAGCGGCAGGAACAACGCGAGCACCGAAAAGAACACCGCCCCGATCACCAGCGCGAAGGTGAGCGGCGGGACCACACGCTGCACCAGCTGCACCAGGTGCCGTGTCTGGATCCAGTAGGTCTGGCTCGCCTCGGTGAGCGCGGCGGGGAGCTGGCCGTTCTTCTCCCCCCAGTGGACGAGCGCGGTGAGCGAGCGTTCGAAATGCCGGCTGGCGGCCATCGCCTGCGCGATGGACTCACCCGCCTCGCACCGCCGCGCGACCAGCCGGGTGGCGTGGGCCAGGTTGCGGTCGGCCAGGCCGGCCGCCGCGGCCCGCAGCGCCTGCGGGGCCTGCATGCCGGCCGCGGTGTACGCCGACAGCAGTTGTGAGAATGACTGGTGCCCGAAGCTGACCCACAGGCGTCCCACCAGTGGCGCTGCGGTCGCCAGCCAGTGCACCCACCGGCCAACGCCGGGGATTCGTGACAGGATCAGCGCCGCTACGATCAACACAAAGAGCGTCAGCACGATCCCGGGCAACGCCGCGCCCGCGTTCAGCAACACCACGGTCATCACCGGCAGGTCCAATCCAAAGTCGTTGAAGATCGCGCAGAACTCGGGGAAGACCACGTAAGAAAATAGGCTGAACACCAACAGCACCGCCGCCAGGAAGATCGCGGGGTACGCCAGGATGGCGAGGGTCTCGAGGGTCAGGCCGGCGGACGACGCGTTGGCGGCGGTGGCGGCCGGCAGCGCGGTCCGCAGGTCGTCCGATTCGGCCGCCACGGCGAGCTGCCGACGCAGCCGGCGAGGCAGCTTGTCCTGGGCGGCGGCGAACGCCTGTTTCAGGTCGTCGCCTGCCTCGACGCGGTCGGCCATCAGCCCCAGTCCCGCCGCCGCGCGGCCCCCCTGCTCCTCGGCCAGCGCCCGCAGCATCTGCGGCAGCGGCAGCCGCTGGTCGAGCCAGATTGCAAGCCGCGACGCGGGGTCGTCCGGCCAGTCGGCGAACCTCGAGGGCGTCTGGTGGCTGCTGGTGAGTGACATGAGAGATTGGAACGCGGAGCTTTTGGGGTGGGTGGCGAACGGCAGATGCGGGGGCGGGGTTTAGGGGAGCGCCAGCTTGTTGAGCGCAGAGAAGTAGGGGCCGAGCATCAGCAACCCGTACGCGGCGACCGCGACTCCGCCGATCGTGGCGGTGGTGGCGGCCGGGAGCAGCAGTGACAGCCCGTTGATCGCCGACAACGCGCGGCGGTGGTAGGACTGGGCCGCCTGCTGCAGCAGGGCGGCCATCGAGTCGGCGTCGGCGCCGGTCAGCAGCGCCATCCGGACCAGCGGCGGGAGGAGCCGGAGCGAGGCCCCGCCGGCCGCGATCGGGTGGCCGACCTCGATCTCCGAGGCGAGCCCGCCGGCCGCCGCGGTGAGCGGCCGCCAGTCGACCGCGTCGGCAGCCATCCGCAACGCGTCCGGCATCGGCGTGCGGTGCGCGACCAGCAGCGAAAGCAGGTCGGCAAAGTTGGCGGACGCCGTCGAGCGGCAGGCGGAGTTCACGCCGGGTAGGCGGTCGAGCACACCGAGCCCGGTAGCGTACGAGCGGCCTGTCCGGGCCGAACCCCAGAGGGTGAATAGCTCCGCCCCGAACAACACCAGCGGGACGCTCACCAGCAACAGCCAGAAGCCCACGCCGTCGGCGCGGAGCCACTCGAGCGTCGGCGGCATGGACGGGTCTACCCAGTCGAACCTGGGGGCGAAGGTCCGGGCGGCGGCCACCGCCAACACCCACGCCATGGAGGCCACAAACAACGGGTAGGAGAACGAGTTCAGCACCCGCCAGCGGAGCGCCTGCATCCGCGTTAGTGATTCGCTCAGGCCCTCGAGCGCCGACGTTAGTTTCCCCGAGTTGACCCCCGCGGCAACGACCGCCGTGTAGAAGCGGGGCAGCCTGGCCTGCTGAGCGGCGACCGCCTGGTCGAGCGGTTTGCCCCGCTCGAGCTCGTGGGCAATCAGCTCTGCCAGCATCGCCGCGCCCGACGGCATCTGCCGGGCGGCGGCGGCCAGCTCGGCCGCAATCGGCGCCTTTGCACGGGCGATCGCCAGGATCTCCTGGTTCAGCGCGATCAGGTCTTGGATCGAGGCGCCCGCCATGCCAGTCGCGTCCTAGTCCTTGTGGGGGAAGCCGAGCACGCGCTCGAGCTCGAGCCGCGAGGTCACGCCCTGCTCGACAAGCGCCTCGGCCTGCTCGCGCAGGCTGGAGGAGCCGTGGTCGTGCAGCTTGCCGTGCAGGCGTTGGCGGTCGTAGTCGCCGCGGATCTCGTCGGCCAGGTCCGGGTGGCGGATGTCGGCCGCCTCGGCGATTACAACCCGGCCCTGGTGACCGGCGCCGCGGCACTCTTCGCACCCGACAATGCAGTCGGGCGTGGAGCACTCGCACAGCCGCCGCAGCAGCCGCTGCACGACAATCGCTTGCGTGGCGCCCTTGAGCACGTAGGGCGGGATGCCCATGTCGATGAGCCGGGTGATCGCGGTGGCGATGTCTCCGGCGTGGAAGGTCGTGACCAGGAGCTGCCCCGTGAGGGCGGCCTGGAACGCCAGCTTGGCGGACTCGTCGTCGCGGATCTCACCGAGCAGGATCACCTCGGGGTCCTGCCGCACTAAGGCCCGGAGCCCGGTGTGCATGTCGAACCCGGCGTGCGGGGCCGCCTGCGCCTGGGCCACTCCGGGCAGCACGATCTCGACCGGGTCCTCCAGCGAGGCGATGCTGCGGGCGCCGGTCGACGCGGCGGCGATCTCACGGATCAGGGCGTACGCCGTGGTCGACTTGCCGCTCCCGGCAGGCCCCGCGATCAGGATTGCGCCGGTGGTCTGACGCAGGGCCTCGGAGAGGACCTGGTACGCCGATTCCGGCATCCCAAGGTCGCCGAGGCGCCCCAGGTGGTGGGCGTTGCCGGGCAGGACCCGCACCACGATCTGTTCGCCGAACAGGGTCGGCATCGTGGTGACACGCACCGGTGGCCGGTCGGGGCTGGTGCGGAGTCGCCCCTCCTGGGGCTTGTGGTTGTCGTACGTGATCAGGTCGGCCAAGACCTTGAGCCGGGTCACGACATGCGTCGCCACGGCTTTGGGGAGGTCGCCCGCGTGGTGCAGCACGCCGTCAATCCGCCAGTGAACGCGGAGCCCGTGGGCCATCGGCAGCAGGTGCATGTCGCTGGCGCCGAGCTCGAAGGTCTGGTGGATAAGCGAGTCCACAATCTCCGGTGCGTCGCCGCTCGGCCCGCGGCCGGCAGAGGCGTCGTTTAGCAGTGATTCGGGGCGGCGACCTTCCTGCGGCGAGTCATTGTCTGGCATCGTTCTGGGCCTGGCGTGTTGAGTAAGGCTAAGAGCGATCATGACGGATTTCGCCGCCGCGGCGGCCGAGGTCAGGGTGGAGTCACTACCCTATTCGCTCGCTTACGCGGGATCACTCAAACTGGTGGCAACGAATTTTGTGGCCGCTGAGTCTACCAACCCGCGGTGCGGCCGGCCCTCAGTGGAACCGCCGCGGCCGAGCCGGGTCAAGCGCCGCCGCTCGCCGCGAAGTTCGTTGTGGGAAGTACCCGAAATGTCGAAACTACGGCAGGAGCGGACATTCGCCGCGGCCGGCCGTGCGGGGCGAAGTAGGTTTTCAGTGGGCGGTCCCCACGCTGTTGGCTCCGCCCGTTCCGCTCGGTGTAGTTCTACGCTGCTGCGGTAATCCGGCCGGGTTCGACCCGGGGCCATGTTCTTCAAGAGCTACAACCTACAGGGTGGTTCACCCCAGCAGCTTCCGGCTGTTTGAACATTCTGCTTCACCCTCCCCGGGCGCCAGCCCGGGGTGTCTGCACGTAGCCACCTGATTCGACCTCTATGACCGCTGGGCGCCCACGCGCGCCCTAGAAGGAGTGTTAGATGTTAGCCACCGTTGATCGCGTCGTGTTCAAGAGTTTCCCAACCCCGGAGACCCGGGCTCCCATGCCGAAGCTGCTCTGCGTCGACGACGACCCCGACGTGCAGACCACCATCGAGATGCGGATGCGCGACTACCGCGTTGAGGTCGAGCACGCGTTCTACGGGATGCAGGGCATCACCGAGACCATCAAGAATCACCCCGATGTCATTCTGATGGACATCGCCATGCCCAACGGCAACGGCGAGTACCTGCTGGATTGCATCAAGCGAAACGCCGCGACCTCGGATATCCCGGTGGTGGTGCTGACCGGCATGCGCGACCCCGGGCTGCGGAAGAAGATGATCTCGGCCGGCGCGGCCGCATTCCTCAGCAAGCCGGTCGCGTTTGACGAACTGCTGCACACGCTTGGGCAGTTTGTCGATCTCCGCCCCCATGACCAGGAAAGCCGCTAGCCATGCAGTTGAACGACCCCATCGAAGTCCTCCTCGTTGAGGACGACCCCGACGACCGGTTCCTCTTGGAAAAGCAGCTCCGCCGCGACCGCGGGAAGATCTGCATCACCTCCGCGGAGTCTTTCGCCGAGGCGGTCGAGCACCTGTCGTCGCGCGACTTCAGCGTCGTGCTGACCGACTTGTCCCTGCCCGACAGTGTCGGCGTCGAGACCGTGTCGCGGCTCCGCCAGCACGCGGGTCGGACCCCGATCCTGGTGCTGACCTCGCTCGACGACGAGGCGATCGAGCACGAGATCGTCGACGCCGGCGCGCAGGACTACCTGGTCAAGGGAGAGGTCGGCGGCCGGGCCGTGACGCGGGCCGTGATGCACGCGGTGCAGCGGCAGAACGCACTCAACGAGGTCACCTCGCTTGTCGCTGAGCTCGAGTCGAGTCAGATGCTGCTGACGCGGAAGAACGAGGACCTGAAACGGCTCTACAACACCGCGCAGGAGATTGTCGACAACGTCTCGCACGACCTGCGGACACCGCTGACGGTCATCAAGGACTACGTCGCGATGATCAGCGAGGGGCTGATCGGCGAGATCAACGCCGAGCAGCGGCGGATGCTCAACAAGGTAAGCGTCCGGGCCGACGACCTCAACAACATGGTCGACGACCTGCTCGACGCCAGCAAGCTCGAGTCGGGACTGCTCGGGACGTGGCGCCGTCCGGTCGAACTCGGCAGCGTTCTGGACCGCGTCGCGCCGCTGCTTGTGCAACGGGCCGAGGTCAATCAGGTTGCGCTAACTATCGACTGCGACGACAACACACCGCGGGTGTTCTGCGACTGCGAGCAGGTTAGCCGGGTGCTTACCAACCTGACCGTCAATGCAGTCAAGTACTCTGGCAAGGGTGGCGAGGTGTCGCTCTGGGCCCGGCACGAACCACGGGACAGGCAGGTCCGCATCGGCGTGACCGACACCGGCCCCGGCATCGATCACGATTCGCTCAAGAAGATATTCCAGCGCTTCGAACAGCTCAGCAACGCCGGCGGCATCGCTTCTAAGGGGTTTGGACTGGGTCTCAACATCGCCCACATGCTGTGCCGGCTGAACCTGGGCGAGCTGTCGGTCGAGAGCGAGGTCGGCAAGGGCAGCACGTTCTCGTTCACGATCCCGGTCGCCGAGCCCGACGAGGTGCTGCGGCGCTGGCTGCGAGGTCATCCGGGCGCGCCCGAACTACGCCTCAAAGAGCTGCGGGTTGATGAGGCGGTGTCCGAGCAGTCGGCCGACGAATTGGACAACTTTCTCAATTGCTTTGTCCGGCGCGGCGATCTGCTGCTGCGGGTAGGCGAGCGGGCGTGGCTGGTCGTGATGGCGGTCGGCTCCGTCGAGGCCGCGCAGTGGTGCGACCGCATGAAGCAAGAACTCCAACGCGCCAACCGCAATCGCCCGCTGGGCCCGCTTCCCGACTTTGAGGTGACGCTCCGCTGTGTCTGGGAGACCCAATCAACGCTGGACCAACGCCTCACCGAGTTCCAATGCGTGCGGGAGGAACTTGCCGCCCCGGCTGAGAACGTCACGCTTACTGTTTAGAAGAGGATCCGCCATGAACAGCCCTAGCCGCGTGCTGATCGTTGAAGACGAGGAAGACATTCGCGAGAGCGTCGCGATGTGGCTTGGCGTCGCGGGCTACGACACCACCCAGGCATCCGACGGGGTCGACGGGCTGGAGTCGGCGGTGACCTCGCCCCCTGACGCGATCCTGCTGGACATGATGATGCCCCGGATGAACGGCCTGAAGGCGATGGAGGGCCTGAAGGCGACCGCGGCGACCGCGGAGATTCCGGTGGTGATGCTGTCGGCCAGTCTCCGCGACGAGCAGCGTGCGCTAGACGCCGGCGCCCGGTTCTTCATCCACAAGCCTTACGACCACAAGAAGCTGCTGGCTGCCTTGAAATCGGCGCTCGCCTAGACGCGCACGCCGACACCTTTTCTTATTTCTCTTTTCTCGACCACACGCGCTGCATCAGAGACCGACGCCATGAACAAGACTGTGCTTATTGCCGACGACGACCTCGACCTCGCCGAACTGCTCGCCCGCCGCTGCGAGTCGCTGGGGCTAACCGCCGACATCGCCGCCAACGCGATGTCGGCCCTCGGCAAGGCCGAGGAGACCCTGCCGGACCTCGTGATCCTCGACGTGAATATGCCCTACGGAAACGGTCTGGGGGTGTGCGAGATGATGGCCGACCACCACGAGCTCGCCAAGATCCCGGTGATCGTGATGACCGGCGCGGTCTGCGAGGACACCGTCCGGCGTTGCCACCAGCTGTGCGCTTACTACGTGCCCAAGGGTCCGGAACTGTGGTCGCGGATCGAGCCGCTCATCGGCGAGCTGCTGCATGCGGAAGGCGATAACGACCCAACTGAAGAGTCGCCGGCCCCCGGGACCGGCGCGCTACTGCCGCCGATCGTCGTGGGGACACCCCGGGGCGAGCAACCCGAAGAAGCGTCAAAAGTGAATCTAATAGATGCAGCGTTCGAGATGCTCTCACCCGGCCGCGAGTCCGACGGCATCCCACAAACGGAATCAACCGAGGACCCGCGTCCTTGGATCCTGTCGATAGAAGACGACGAGGACGTTTTTTGGTCAATCTCTTGCCGTATGGAAGAGCTTGGGTTGGATGTCCGCCGCGCCGTCGCGGGGCGTGACGGCTACCGACGCGCGTTCTTCGATACGCCGAGCCTGATCCTGTTGGATTACGAGCTCCCCGACGGGAACGGGGACTATGTGCTGCGCAGGCTGAAGGAGTCGCCCGCCACCGCGTCGATCCCGGTCATTGTTCTGACGGGGCGGCGCGAGCCCACGATCGAACATCAAATGCGGAGACTCGGAGCGGATGAGTTCCTTAACAAGCCCTACGAGTGGGAGCAGCTGCGCGAGGCTGTGCTCAGCTTGGCGCCCACCTGCCAGCCCGCGCGGCTGTGAGCGGGCGCTGTGCTTTGCCGGCGCGTTGCTGACCTGTCTGGCCGCAGCGGGTGTGGCCTCGGCCAGTGACGGCCCGCCCGCTAAAACTGCCGGGATCCCCAGCTGCTGCGTCGACGCGTCGGCGCCGGGCGGCGGCGGCAGCGAGGCGTCGGCCGCGCCATTCCTGGGTTGGGTCCTCGACACCTCCCCGTACCCACCTCGTTGGCGGTGCGGACGTTGGACGGCCGGGATCGGTTGGCTGCATATTGTCTCGGATACCCTGATCTGGGCGGCGTATCTCGCGATCCCATTGACGCTCGGCTGGTTCGCCCGCACCCGGCCCGACCTGCCATTCCGCAGGGTGTACCTGCTGTTTGGGGCGTTCATCCTGCTGTGCGGCCTGTCCCACCTGATGGAGGCCGTTATCTTCTGGTGGCCCGCTTACGGCTTGGCGGGCTGCCTCAAGGCGGCGACCGCTTTCGTTTCGGTGACCACGGTGGTCGCGCTCGTCAGGATTGCTCCGCTGGCGATGGCGTACCGCAGCCCTGACGAATGTGAGACACTCATTGAGCAACGTACCGGGGAGCTCCAGCTCGCGCAGCACGAAGCCCTGCAGGTAATCGAGTCGTCGCCCACCGGCATCGTCATGGCTGATGAAAGTGGCGTGATCATCATGGTCAACGGCGTTACGGAGCGGATCTTCGGCTGGAAACGCGAAGACTTGGTCGGGCGCCCGATCGAAGTGCTGCTGCCAGTACGCTACCGCGCGGCGCACCCCGCGCAGCGGGACAACTACTTCAACGATCCATCCGTCCGCCGTATGGGGGCCGGTCGCGAGCTATTTGGACTGCGGGCCAACGGCGAGGAGTTCCCGGTCGAGATCGGGCTCCAGCCGGTGCAGACCCGAAACGGTTTGCGAGTAGTCAGCGCGATTGTCGACACGAGCGAACGGTCGGCGATGGCGCGGGCGATTGATGCCAAGAGCGGAGAGCTGGCGGAAGCCAACGCCGCGCTGCTCCGCAGCAACCAAGAGCTTGAGACCTTCGCTTTCGTCGCCTCGCACGACCTGCAGGAGCCGCTCCGCAAGATCTCTTCTTACTGCCAGCTGCTGAAGGAAGAGAAGGGCGATCAGCTCGACCCGGAAGCGGTCAGCTACCTGGACGTCTCGATCAACGGCGCAGAACGGCTGCGGGTGCTCGTCAAGGACCTGCTCAGCCTCTCTCGGATCGCGACCCAGGGCGAGCCGCTGGCGCCGACCGACGCCAACGCCTGCCTGAACGCTGCGCTCGACAACCTGGCCTTGCAGATTGAAGAGAGCCAGGCCCGCGTTGAGTGCGAGGGGCTGCCGCGTGTGATGGCCGACGAGAGTCAACTCACGCTGTTGTTTCAGAACCTGATCGGCAACGCGCTCAAGTACCGCAGCAGCGAGCCTCCGGTGATCAATATCACCGCTGAGGGTCAGGGCCGGGAGTGCGTTGTCTCGATCGAGGACAACGGGATCGGCATTCCCCAGGAGTACGCCGCCAAAGTATTCCAGATCTTTCAGCGTCTGCATTCTCGCGACAAGTACAGCGGAACCGGTATTGGACTGGCGCTCTGCCGCCGTGTCGTCGAGCGATTTGGGGGCTCTATCTGGGTCGACCCGGCGCCGGGCGGTGGGAGTGTGTTCCGCTTCCAGTTAATCACGGCGGAAGATCAAGCCACCATCAACAGCGGGGAGCAGATCTATGCCTGTGGAAGCGCCGATTGAGATTCTGTTTGTCGAGGACGACGACGACGACTACTTCTTGTCGCTCAAGTCGCTCGCGCGAGACCGTGTGATGGTCAACACGCACCGCGTCGAAGACGGTGTCGCGGCGATGGACTTCCTGCGTAGGGCGCCGCCGTACGAGTATGCGCCGCGGCCCGACCTGATCCTGCTCGACCTCAACATGCCGCGTATGGATGGCCGCGAGGTGCTCAAGGAGGTCAAGTCCGACCCGGAGCTCAAGTGCATTCCGGTTGTCGTCCTGACCACCTCGGACGACGAACGCGATCTCATAGAAAGCTACTCGCGTCAGGCCAACAGCGTTATCACCAAACCGGTCGGCCTGACACAGTTCCGCGAGTGTTTGGCGACGCTCAAGAAGTACTGGTTTACCGTGGTCAAGCTGCCCGGCCGGTGAACGCTCGGCCGCCTGCTAGTCCAACTGCTGAGGCGCGAACCGCAGCGTGGCGACAATCGGCCGGTGGTCCGAGGCGGTCGGTTCAGCAAGGACCTCGAACGACTCGTTCTGCCAACGCGAGGACTTGCCGACAAGCACGTGGTCGATCTGCCGAGTGGGGTGATCAACCGGGAACGTCGGCGCCGGAGCGGCGCTGGCCGAACGCCATTGCTCGGCTAGCCTGAGGAGCGTGGGGCTGCCCGGTTGGGCATTGAGGTCCCCCACAAGCAGCGTCAGCGAGCGAGCGTCGGGCGCTGTGTCACGCAGCAGTTGATTGACCACCTCGGCCGAGTCGAGCCGCTCGGTGCTCCCCTGGCGGTAGTCGAAGTGGGTTGCCAGCACCCGCACCGCCGGCCACCCATCGGGCGTTTTCAACACCACACGCATGACGCCGCGTTGCTCCCCTTCGTAGTGACTCGGGAGAGGGTGGTTGACGCACTCTTCCACCGGAAACCTCGACAAGACGGCGTTGCCGTACCGACCGCCCTGGTAGGCAATGTTGTCTCCGAACACGATCGCGAGTCCTGTGAGACGCGCAAGCTCCCGCGGCTGGTCGACCCCCGCGGTGCGTTCTACTCCGGAGTCAACTTCCTGCAACGCTACTACATCGACGCGGGCGTCGTTGATGACGCGGGCGATGCGGGAGAGATCAATCTTGCCGTCGACGCCCTCGCCGTGGTGGATGTTGTAGCTCATCACGCGCAGTTGGATCGGTCCGTCGGCCGCGCGGACGGCGGGCGGCATGGCCATGACGATCAGCAAGGCGAGCCAGGTCGCGACGCCCGGCCGGCAGTGTTTGGGCGTGAGGGAATCTCGCAGGGGGATTTTCATGGCGCAGAGCAGGTGGGGCAGGGCGTGCCGGAGGGACCCCTGATTGTACCTCGTCGCGATCACCGCCGCGAAGCCTGCCGGGGGCGGGCGCCGCGTCCTCGGGAGAGAATCGAACCAACGCAGCCCGCTTCTGTGATGCCTGGAGCCCCCAAGATGCCGGCGATACCCAAGCCAGACTTCCTCACGAATGTCACGGGCCTGCCCCGTTCGGGCACTCGATGGTGATGCAGCTGCTAGTGGCGGGCGGTCTCGAGCCGTGCACCTAAGGGGTGGGCGTCGCGGATGAGAGCAAACCGAAGGGCTACATAGAGGACGAACGCATTAAGCGGCTGGCCAAGGAGAGTGAATGGCTGAACTTGGCCCGCAGATTGGCTGGCGGCGGCATTCGCCCAGCAGAATGAAGCGACGCGGAAATTTATTGCTGACCGTCCCGGAACGACCTTCCTGGTGCTGGGGCGCCAGGAAGTCATCGCCGCCGCAGGCCGGCGCCCGGTCGCCGGTCCCCACTGCCCCCAGGGAAACAGACGCCAGAATCCGGCCTGCGGGACGAACTACCGGACCCGCCGGCGAGCAGACACTCCGCCCGCCAGTCCGAGCAGCAGGACGACAGCCGCGGGCTCTGGCGCGGCGGCCGCAGGTACGACGCCGTCCACCATTCCGTAGTTGGCGGCCCAGCGGGTGTAGTCGCTTGCGTCAACGACGCCCGGCGTCGGGTCGTTGGGCAGGGACGCGGTCGTCCCCGCAGCGTCGCGCCAAATCGAGTAGTCGGCGGCGTTGACGACGCCGTCGTCGTTGTAGTCGCCGTGCAGCACCTCGGGGGCGACCCCGACATACTCGACCCGCCCGTCGTACACCTTGCCGTCGGAGTTCATCCACTGAAACACGACGTCCTCCGAGACGAACAGCTCGTTGTAGGCCGCGCCCAGCGACAGCCCCGAGGCGCCAGCGGTGAGAACCGAGCCGCCCGACCAGAACGCTTCCGCCAGCCGGTAGCTGCTGGAGGACTCGCCGATCTCCCAGCCGTCGCCCTGCCCGGTCCCGGCGGGGAAGGCCGCGGCGTCGCCGCCCAGGCCATTGAATTCATCGGACTGCAGGGCGCCGATTGGGCTCGAGATGTTGATGGTCTTCATCTCGATGTTCTGCGCGCCCGGCTGGTTGTTGCTGAGGCTCATCTCACCCGTAGCGCGATTCACCTGGAGCACGACGTCGCCCGGCCCGTCGAGCAGGCGGAACTCGTGCCCGCCGATATTGTTGGTGGGCTGACTGAGGGCAACCGCCGCCGCGGTCAGACGGACCGCGACAAACCGGCCGGAGTGGTCGCCGGACAGTGTGTACGGCCGCAACGCCGCCCCGATGAGGCGCTGGTCGTCCGGCAGCAGGTCGACAACCGCGTCCGGCCCGGTCTCGGGCAGGGTGTCGCCGAAGTCGGTGTTGCTGAACCAGAACTCGAACTTGCCCACGCGGTCGGCCAGTGGGTTGCCCCCGGACCGCTGGGCGTACGCGAACCAGTTGGCCGAGACCGTCGAGCCGTAGTCCATGAACAGCGTCATCGGGCCGACGCCGTCGCCCGCGTACTGGGCGTACGAGCCGATCAGGTTGGGGTCGTTGTAGTCGAGCACGAACATCTCTTCGTTGATGTTGCTCCCCTCGTCGAGATAGGTGTCGTCGAAGAGCTGTTCCGGCCCCTGTGTTTCCATGTCGTTGGCCTGACCAGCCGGGATTGTGATCAGGTTTGGCTGGCCACCCACAACGGAAAACGTTTGGGCCGATGCGGTCGACCCGGGCGCCGCGACGCCGACCGCCGCGATCACCGCCAGGGCTGCCGCGGCCCGACGCCTAGCGCCGACCACTGCGCCAAAGCACCCCGCGAGCAACGCCAGGGAAGCCACGCCCGGCTCGGGGACCGGGGCGTAGCTGAACAGGGCCGCCTCGCCGCCGGCGAGCTCGACCAGCATCCGGAAGTCGTAGAAATCGCTGTCGAAGTCGCCGTCGAGGTCGCCGTTAAGGTAGGCCTGGGCCGCGGTCATGCCGTCGAAATCGCCGCCGTAGCCCGCGCGGAAGATCTGCCAGTCGTTGAGGTCGATCACGCCGTCCGCGTTGTAGTCGCCGGCGTCAACCTCGTTTCCGACGTACTCAACGCCGTCGGCGAACTTGGCGCCGTCGAGTCCGAATAGGCTGAACTGCAGGTCGTCAAAGCCGGCGGGCAGGATTGACCGAATAGACCCGAGGCTGAGCATCTGTCCCGCTGCGAGCGTAATGCCGTTGTCGTCGCCCCCGGCGGTGTCGCTCTCTGCGAGGCCGGCGGGACCGGACTCGGCGGACTCGGTCCATGTGTCGCCCGGGTCGCCATTGGTCGAGGCGACCGAGTCCCAGGCGGAGGGGGAGAGGGTCTGGTTAATCAATGAGGTGACCTCGTACCCAGAGAAGGTCATCGCCTGGTCGGCGCGGATCTTTACCTCGCCGGTCTGCCGGTCCACGACGAGGGTCGCGGCGTCGTCGACGAAGAACTGGATGTCGGTGATCTGCATGGAGTTGGCCTGCGTCCCCTCAGGGTCACGCACGGTCGGGAAAACCATTCGGTAGGAGCTGAACACGCCGGCCGTGTTGTTCACGTCGACGACGGGTCCGAGCGCCTTGCGGTCGGAAGGCAGCTCAACCGATCCTGAGTCGATCAGCGTCCAGTTCTCTTCTTGGCCGTCGCTGTTGTCGGCCGAGGTGATCGGGTCGTTGGTGCCGTAGAGCGCCCAAGACGCGGGGTCGCGGTTCTCCCAGTCGTTGCCGGTCGTGATCTGGAAGCTGGAGACGGCGTACGAGCCGAGTGAGGGGGTGACGATAAAGCCGGAGTTCTCCTCGCCGAAGTTGAGGTACTTGGTATTGAGGTCGCCGTCGATCGCGTGGGTCGGCGATCCGGTGCCAGAGATCCGGCTCTCCGACCGGTAGTCGACGTCGCGGATCGAGATGATCGGGTCGGTCGGCGACAGGAGGTTCGAGCCGCTCCCGTCGAGCAAGCTGTAGAACGAGATGTCCGCCACCTGGGTGAGCAGCTGGTTGGGGTCCTTCATGGTCGGCCAGACCATCTTGTACGACGAGTAGGACGCGGCGTTGGCGAAGCCGACCGGGTCGGCCGCTGTCTGCCGAGCCGACGGCAGGGTGAGGTCGCCCAGGGAGATCGCCGACCAGTTCTCGTTGCGGCCGTTGCTCCCCTCGGTGCTGGTGACCGGGTCGTTGGTGCCGTACAGGATCCACGACGCGGGGTCGCGTCCCTCGGCGTCATTGGCGGTGGTCATCACGAAGCTCTGGACGATCGATGACGCCGACGGCGTGACGATGAACCCCGCGTTGTTGCCGCCCCGGTTGAGTGTCTTCGTGGCTGGATTGCCGTCGAGCAGCAGGTCCGCAAGCTGGCCCGAGCGCACGTCGCTGCCGGTGCTGACATCGAAGTCAATGGCGATGATCGGGTCGCCCGGGGTGAGGATGCTCAACGCGAACGTATTGTGTGCGGCGAGAAGTGCGGAAGCCGCGGCAATCAGGCTGGCGATTCGTGGTGTAGTCATGGCTGGCTTATTGAAGGAAGAGCAAGGGGGACTAGATCTAAGAATGTGGACCCCGCCTGTGCCCGGGCGTGGGCGGGGATCGACGGACGCACGCCGCCGTTAGCGACGCGAGTACACTTTCACCTCGCCGCCATCGGCGCGGTGGCCCATCTGACGGAAGGCCTCGGCGTCGACAGAGTAGGCGACAAGCGACACCGAGCCGTCGCACATCGAGAACAGGCACCCGCCGGGGTGGGCGCTACCGAACGCCTCGCGGGCGTTGAGGTCGGTGGTGGGGTACGACTCGTCGGCGTCGCTGCGGGGTGTGTGGTTCGCGGTGCGGCCGTCGTAGTAGGTCGAGCGGACGGTGTCGTCCTGGAAGCCCGTGTACATGGCCCAGTCGTCGGCCTTAAAGTAGACCTCGCCTGTGTAGGAAGCCACCGGAACCCAGCGCTCACCCAGGGCGATAGTCTTACTCAGGCCGTCGGGGATCTGACGCAGCTTGGCCGCGGTGCCGCAGAAGCTGATGCCCGTGAACTCGCTTGCCTTCGGCGGGAAATTGGCGGGCAGCGAGTTGTAGTTCGAGGGCGACAGAGTTTGGCAGACGCCGTCAAAGCCGGTCTCGTCACCGACGTTCGTGGCGTAGTCACTCCGGGCCGCGGCCGGCTGGAGATACCCTGCGGCGCCGCCCTTGCCATCGCCCGAGTAGGCCGTCCGACCTGCGGGTGGGTAGGGATCGCCATTGGCTTGGGGGTAGGGGCCGCCGCTGCGACGCGACGGGCAGTTGAGCACCGCGATGGGCGTGCGGTCGCGCTCGGCAAGCTGTGCGCCACGCGCCGAGCCGGTCAGCCCCTGGCCCCGCTCAAACAAGGCTTGCTCTTCGATGTAGGGGAGGATCGCGAAGATCCAGCCGCCGGGCTGCGTGTGGTCGAGACCCCGGTCGGGGTCGCCGGTCCAGTTGCCACGCCAGCCTGAGGAGGGCATCCTCCCGGTGGCGGACTCCAGGTTGATCATCGCCAGCGTGAGGTTCTTCAGTTGGCTGGTGCACTGGGCCCGCCGCGCGGCCTCTCGGGCGGCTTGGACTGCGGGCAGCAGCAGGGCGATCAGCACGCCGATAATCGCGATCACGACCAGCAGCTCGACCAGGGTGAAGCCTCGCGAGACTGCTTTCGATTGGTATGCCGGTCGTTTCACGTTTCACTTCCCGTGGTGGTGGATCCTGCCAAGCGGCCGGTGGTGGACGCGCGCCGCCGCGGGCAGGGATGAGTTGGCGCTTGCGTCGCACAGCACGAGGTAGACGGGTGGATGCATGTGAATACCGGCCGGGGCCGGTTTGTGGCGGCGATTGGGTCGTTTTCTTCAAGAAAAGCGGCCGCGGAGTTCCGGGGCTAAACATTTGGGGAAATCTGCTGGAATCGAGGAATTCGTCCGCCACAAAACGGCCCGGTTTGGTATCAGGTTCATTGGGCAGTGTGCGCGGTGCGCCTGCGTGGAGAAACCGCCACCGCTTGGCCGACCGCGGGGGTCGGCGCCGGTAGAGAGTGTTATGAGCGAACCGAACGTCAAACAGCAGCCGGCCGTCGTCGGCGAGGAGTTCGTCCAGCTGCTAACCGGCGAGCAGCTGCGGCTGTTGCACTACATCACGATGCTCCTCAGCGGCGACGTCAACGCCGCCGAGAACGTGCTGCAAGAGACCAACCTCGTGCTGTGGCGCAAGGCGTCGGAGTTCGCGCCGGGCACCAGCTTCCGCGCGTGGTCTCGCACAGTGGCGCAGTGGCAGGTGCAGGCGTACCTCCGCGACCGCGGCCGCGACCGACACGTGTTCAGCCTCGAGCTGATGTCGCAGTTGGCCAGCCGCGACAACGAGTTCGCCGTCCAGCCAGAGACCCGCGGCGCCCTCCGCGACTGCCTGAAAAACCTCGGCCAGACGCAGTTCGATCTGCTCAACTGGCGGTACGAGGATGGGCTGCCGATCCGCAAAATCTCCGCGCGGGCGGGGAAGTCCGAGGTCGCGGTCCGCTCGTCGCTGCAACGGATCCGCCGGATCCTGCTGAGCTGTATTGAATCGAAGATCGCGGCGGGTTAGCCGGCCGCCGCCAAGGCGATTGTACCCCGGTGGCTACTTATTAACGCAGAGCTGTTGAGATGGATCTGTCAAAGCAGAAAGAACTGGAGCGGGTTTTCTCGTCCTGCGCGGACGACGGCCCGACGCCCGAGCAGGCGGCCAAGCTCGAACGACTGCTGCGTGACGACCCGGATCTGCAGGAGCACTACGCGAAGCTGGTCGGCGTGCACGTGCTGCTGGACGCGGAGGTCCGGCTGTCGGGGCGCCGCGCCCAGCTCCCGCTGGACGGCGCCGCGCCGGCGACGTGCGAGTTGGTGGCGACGCACATCAACGCCGACCTGGGCCGGACCCGCTCGCCGTGGTTCACGCCGAGCGTGCTGGCGACCCTCGCCGCAGCCCTGGTCGCCGCGTTCTGGCTCGGGCGTTCTACCAACGACACCGGCCCGCCGGCCGCCCAGAGTCGGCCGGCGCGGACCGCGGCCGCCGAAGACCTGCTCCGCGAGGACGGGTTGGTCATCAGCAACGACGAGTCGCTCGCGCGGCTCGGCTACCTGCTCCGCGATGCGGGCATCACGAGCGTGCGGCTGCCTCGCTGCGGCGGCTCCGCCGATCAGCAGTTCACGCTCTGCAGCGGCGCCGCCTGGTACGACCGCCCCGCCAGGAAGAAGGAACGCGGCTACCTTGTCTCGCTCCGCCCGGGTGAACGCATGGACGTCTACTTCGACACCGACGCAATGGGGCGCAACTCGCTGGCGATCGCCGAGTTCGACGCGTCCGGCAAGCTGACCGGCCGCACGCTGCAGTTCAACAACCTGCCGAGCGGCGTCAGCAAGGTGCGGCAGTCGCGGGCGGGGATGGTGGGCGAGTTCTCCGAGTGGAACGACTCACCCTACTCGCGCCACTACCTCTTCACCGGCTCGCACATGCTCTACGACGGTTTGGAAGAAGAGGTGTGGCGGCAGAGCGATTTTGAGGTCTCGCTTGATCACGATGGGCTGATGGTGCTCGGCTGGGACGACAGCGGCTACTCGGGCATGCTGCGGGAGGGGGAGCACGACTCGCCGCCCGACCGCGACTACAACGACATCCGCGCCATGATAAAGTTCACGTCCGCCGACTCGGGCGTCCACGGAACGGAGCAGTCCGTTTCCTACTACCCTCTCCCGGAGCCCTCCGATATCCGCGCCAACCCGGACGCGAGGGGCTACATAATTGATGTTCGGCCCGGCGAGCGCGTGCTGCTCGCGGCTAGCTCTGACGCGCGTTGGCAGAACTCGCTGCAGATTATCGAGGCCGACTCGGGGCGGGTCGTCTGGCGTCACGACGGGTCGGCGCCGGTTCAGGGCGCGCGGCAGCAGCGGAATCGCGGCGCCTACGTCATCACCAACCACTCCGACCGTGCCCGCCGGTACTTTATCTACGGTCGCCACCGCCGGCCGAGCGAGGACTCAGACGACGCGTGGATCGATACCGATTTCGAGGTCCTGGCGAGCGACGACCGCTCGGCGGTCGTCGGCTTTAACGACACCAGCGGCTCCCTCCCGGCCGACGACTGGGACGACCTGCGCGTCGTGGCCCGCTGGTTTGGGGACTAGCCACGGACCAGGCGGTCCTGCGAAGTCTCGCCCGCGGAGATTCCCCTAGCGAGCAATCCCGCAGTGGCTACCTCCGGCAGGCCGCTGTGCCGGTCTGGGCAGGTGGGTTGCGATCATGTTTTGCGGAGGCCTGGATCTCCAAGAGCTTTGCGGCCGCCTGACTCGTCGCCTGCGGGCGCCGTGCGAAGGGTGTCACGCCAGACTTTCCCAGGCGGCATGCCCTCGAAACCGCTCGCGGAATTCACGAGGCGTCATGCCCTTGACCTGGCGAAACCGGCGATTGAAGTACGAAACCGTGTCGTAGCCCACCTCGAGGGAGATGTCGAGAACGGATCGCTCCCGTTCCAACAACATCCGGCAGGCCAGGCTAATACGCTTCTCGTTGATGTAGCTGATGACCGTCCGCTGCGTGGCTTTGCGGAAGAACCGGCTGAAAGCCGACGGCGTCATCCCCGCCAAATCGGCCAGCTCATTCTGGGTAAGGTCCGGATCGGCCAGATTGACATGAATGTAGGTCAGGATGTCGTTAAGCCGCGACTCGGCCTTGGTGCGCCACACCGGAGAATAACTCTCACTGGCCAAGAGCGTCGTCTCCTCGATGCTGGCCACGTAGAACAGGCATCGCAGCAGGCTGATGAATCGGTCCGACGCTGTCTGATCACGCATTTCGGTCATCATTCGGGCGACATTCCGGCGGGCTTTGCCAGTGATCCGAATTCCTCGTTTGGCACGATCCAGCAATTCCCCCACGGGCTGCATCTCAGGGACCGCAACGAATGCCTCGCTGAATAGGCTCGGCGAAAACTGCACAACCATCGCCCGGTGGATCGTGTAGTCTTGCTTCCGCGGCTCGACGACGGCCCAGTGGTGCGGAAGATTAGACCCCAGCAGCACCATGTCACCGACCCCGTACGACTCCACATGGTCGCCAACAAGTCTCGTTCCCGTGCCGCGTTCGATGAGCGTCAACTCAATTTCCGGGTGGTAGTGCCATCGGTTTTCTGACTTCTTGACGGCGAGCCCTTGGCTGCAACGGATCGAGCAGCCTTCGGGCGAGATCAGCTTCTCAAATGCCGGTTTCATACTAGAGATTGCCTTGTAGGGCTGAACGCATGGCTAGCTAATCAATGCGGCGACAGGCGAATTCGTCGTGAACCTCTGCGAAGAACAATGACTGGTTGCATGTCTTCTACCAATGGGGGCCTGCCACCAGCGACCAGTACAAAAATCACATTTCCGACGTGGCTACAGGTAGCCGTATCACTGCTTTGGAACAATTTGTGTTAGTAAGGGGGAAAAATCAAGTAGATATGCCGTGGTTTCATGGTTTATTTTGAAGCCTACGCAGAGAGTGGCAGCTCAGGCGGCGGCCGCTGTGGACGCCTGTGGGCAGAAGGCACGCGCAATTTTTGTCGGGGGTGGGCTGGGTTACGGCAGCCGACCTCGCGACTGCTGCGCAGGTCAATCTGCCTCGGGCCGCCACGCGGGATGGGGCGTTGCGGCCCGGAGGAGAGACACTCGGAACGAACGACAACTTGATTCTTCACTTCCCTAAACTGCGGGTAGCCTAATGCACAACAAGAAGCACGCCTCCGAGACTAGCCACCAGAACCTTCGCAGCAAGCTGCAGATTGCGAAGCAGATATCTTCCTACACGGCTGCTGCCGGACTTGGGGCCTTCGCGTTCGGCGAGTCGGTCGACGCGGCGATCGTCTACACAGACGTTCCCGACATCGTTGTCAACCAAGACAGTCCGACCGGCGGTTATTTCGACATGGATGGCGACGGTGTCGACGATTTCCGTTTCCGCTTTAACAACGGCGGCGGTGGACTGGCGAGGATTCGGTTTCAGGGCGTGGCCCCCTCGGCCGACCTGTCAAACTCACCGGCCAAGGGCAGCACCTACTACGTGCGGTCGTTCGAGCTGGGAGACCTAATCGGGCCGGGCACGCCGGAGGCAAATAACAACGGAATCGTCACGTCGAACCTGTCAAACTTCGGCAACCCAACCGACCCGCAGTTCGCCGGAATCAAGCTCGACATCGGCGGCGCGACGCACTTCGGCTGGGTGCGAGTAAAGACCGAGCCGGTCGACCTGAGCACCGGCTACGGCGTCGCTCCGCTGACCGGGACAATCTTCGACTGGGCATTCGAGTCAGAACCGGATACACCAATCGCCGCGGGCGCCACTCCCGAGCCTTCGTCCTTGGCGTTGCTGGCAGCGGGGGTGGGCGCCCTCATCGGCGCGAGCCGCTCACGTTCGTCCTGAGCAGGGCGGGCGATCGGCCGATTTCGAATGAATGCGTACGCGATCGGGCCGCGGGGCCCGGTGGCGCACGTGGGTCAAATTCTGTGCAAGCAGTTCGAGCTAACTCGCTTTGAGGCAAAGACCAGCGATGAAGAACAAAGATTCGAAGCGTTCAGACCAGAGCGGCGGCGCCAATCAGACAGCAAAGAGGCTGGCGTCCTACTCAATGGCCGCCGGGTTGGGGGCGTTTGGTTGCGGCGAGGCAGCCCGCGGAGCAATCGTCTACACCGATGTGCCGGATATCGTGTTGATGCGCGGCGATCCGGCTGTCGAGCTGAACCTCGACAACGATCCGACCGGCAAACTCGACCTGCACTTCCGCAACAACGCGGGGGGTACGTGGTACGCCTCGGGGCGGTTTATCGGCCTCGCGTACCCCGGCGAGCCTGCGCCGGAGTCGTACTCGTACGCCCTTTCCCGCCTCAACGATCCCCCGGGCAGCAACCCGGGCTACTACGTGCGGGCCTTCCATCCGGGCGATCAGATTGGTCCTGTTGGTGAAGGGCTCACGGTCAAGGCCGGTCGCCTCTCGAACACTCCGCAGAGCGGGTACGGGGTCTTGAAGACTAGTCTTCGCAGCCCGTACTCGCCGGCGGACGACGGCGGCGGGTTTGGCGACACCACCAGCGATCAGTTCGCCGGCATTGCGATCCGCGACCCCGACGACGGCCTGCACTTCGGCTGGGTGCGGCTGCGTGCGGAGATCATCACCACCGCCAGCTTCCCCTACTACGAGCACGTTTGGACGCTCTACGACTGGGCCTACGAGACGGATCTCAACACTCCGATCCTTGCCGGCGCCAAGCCGGAGCCGGTCGCAGGCGACTACAACTCAGACGGCGTCGTGGACGCCGCCGACTACACCGTGTGGCGTGACCAGAAGGGGCAGAGCACGACCCTGCCCAACACCGACCCGTCGGACACCGACAACTTGGTTACGCAGTCGGAGTACGAGTTCTGGAAATCGCGATTCGGCAGCACGTCGGGCAGCGCCACGGCGGCCGCGCCGACGGGTTCGTCGATTCCCGAGCCATCGTCCCTGGCGCTGCTGGCGGCCGGGGTCGGCGCGCTGGTCTCCCACCGGCGTCGGTAGTTTGAGGCCGTATTCGCCCTCGATGCGTCGTCGTCGGCTCCGTTGGATCGGCGCCCTGCCTGCCGACGGACACCCCTCACCTCCAGGGCTGAGAAGAGTAGATACCGATTGATGAAGCGGCTGGCCGAGAAGGTACTGTTGATAGGTTGGGACGCAGCGGACTGGCTGATGATCCGTCCACTGATCGATCAGGGCCTGATGCCAACGCTGGCTTCGCTGATCGAAGACGGCGTGAGCGGCAACCTGGCGACGATCCGGCCGATCCTTTCGCCGATGCTATGGAACTCGATCGCCACCGGCAAACGGGCCGACAAGCACGGCATCTGCGGTTTTGCCGAGCCCTTGCCCGACGGCTCCGGGATACGGCCCGTCACCAGCACCAGCCGAAAGACAAAAGCGATCTGGAACATCCTGTCGCAGAACGGCCTCAACAGCAACGTCGTGGGTTGGTTCGCCAGTCACCCGGCCGAGCCGATCCGCGGGGCGGTTGTGAGCGATTACTACGTCCATCCGCCGGCGCCGGGCCAGGACCCCGACGCCCTGCCTCCCGACGTCTGCCACCCGGAGCGGCTGATCGAGCCGATGGCCAAGCTGAGGGTGAAACCGCGTGACATCGACGCCCAGGCCATCCTGTCGTTTGTCACCCGCGCGGCGGAGATCGACGGCGCCAAGGACGACCGACTGCGTAAGCTGGCCACACTGCTGATGCGGACGTCGAGCATCCAGGCCGCGGCGTGCGCCCTGATGGCGAAGGAGCCTTGGGATTTCATGGCGGTCTACTACGACGCCATCGACCAGTTCGGCCACCACTTCATGCCCTACCACCCGCCGGCGGTAGAGGGCATCTCCGAGCTGGACGCGGAGATCTTCAAGGACGTGATGGTCAACTGCTACCGGTTCCACGACATGATGCTGGAGTCGCTGCTGAACAACGCCGGCGAGGACGCCACCGTCATCCTGGTGAGCGACCACGGCTTCCACAGCGGGAGCGAGCGGACCGACACAGACGGGTTCAAGGACCCCACCAGCTGGCACCGGCCGTTCGGCGTGGTCTGCGCGAAGGGGCCGGGGTTCAAGAAGAACGATTCGCTTTATGGAGCTTGCCTGCTCGATGTGACGCCCACCATCCTGTCGCTGTTCGGGCTGCCGGTCGGCGAAGACATGGACGGGCGGCCCTGGCTGGAGGCGTTCGACGAAGAAACGCGGCCCGAACGCGTCAAGAGCTGGGACCTGGTGGACGGCGAGTGCGGCATGCACAGCGAGGACCGCCGGGAGGACCCCGTCGAGGCGGCCGAGGCGCTCCGCCACTTGGTGGACCTGGGGTACATCGAACCGCCCAGCGAAGACGTTCAGCAGACCGTGCAGAACACCACCATCGACCTCAAGACCAACCTGGCCCTGGCGCTGTCCGACAGCAACCGCCTGGAGCAGTCGCTGCCGATCTGGCAGGAGCTGGTGGAACTCTGTGCGGACGACCCGGCCAAGAAAGACCTGTACCTCGCTCACTCGGCGTGCTGCCACCTGCAGCTCGACCACGCGGCGGAGTGCGCAAGCATCCTGGATCAGCTCAACGGCGAGATGGGGCAGTCGCCGTTTGTCCAGCTGATGCGCGTCCGGCTGGCGGAAAAGAACCGCCAGCCGGACGAAGCGCTGCGGCTGGCGCGGGAGGTGCTCGACCAGTGCCCCGACGACACCGGCATCCTCAACCGCGTCGGCCAGCTGCTGCTCGATTCGGAGTCCTGGGACGACGCCGAGTCGGTGTTCCGACGCTCCCTGTCGCTGCTCGAAGAAAACCCGATGGCCCACGACGGGCTGGCGGCGGTGCACCTGGAACGGGACTCTTTCGGCGACGCCATCGAGCACTCGCTGCTCGCGGTCGGCCTGATTCACTACTTCCCATCGGCCCACTACCACCTCGGAGTGGCGTTGCACGGGGACGGCCGCGAGGAACAAGCGATAGCCGCGTTTGAAACGTGCCTCGCGATGCGATACCGGCTCAAAGACGCCCACTACCGCTTGGCGGTTCTCTACCGATCAAGAGACCCGCTTCGAGCCAACCGACATCAGGAACTGGCCGGCCTCTAACGCCGACGGTTCAAAACGATAAGGAAGCCAATCCGATGATCAAGAACGATAAGTCGAGCCCCCGCGCGCACAAGAAAAAGGCGTTCACCCTGGTGGAGCTGCTGGTGGTCATCGCCATTATCGGCATCCTCATTGCGATGCTGCTCCCCGCGGTCCAGTCGGCCCGCGAGGCCGCGCGGCGTTCCCAGTGCCAGAGCAACACCAAGAACGTCGCGCTCGCGGTGATCAACTACGAAACCACACAGAAAGAGTTCCCGATCGGCATGACGCACGACAGCTCGAAGAACCCCGATCTCGGGCACCCCATCCATTTTGGCCCCAACTGGATCATCCAGATTCTCGCCTACATCGAACAGCAGGCCACCTACGACCTCTTCGATCTGTCGGTGAAGATAAACGGCAGAGGGACGACCGATAGCGAACTGCGCAACCGCCAGGCGCGTGGCGCTCAGATCCCCGTGCTCCTCTGCCCGACCGACGGGAACAACCAAGTCCTCTACGAAGGGAACTACCCTGCGCACGGCGACAACTGGGGGCGGACCAACTACGCGGCAAACGCGGGCGGATCGTTCCTGTTCAAGGCGCCGTGTGGCCCTAGCCCTGTGGGTCCCGACGACTACTACTGCACCGAGGGCCCCAGCGGCTCCGCGTGGTCCTCCGGCAAAGACGGCTGGAGGGACAATGCCCGCCGTCGCGGGGTGATGGGGGTCAACACCTCGGTCTCCGCGAGGCGGATCAGCGACGGCATGACCAAGACGATCATGATTGGAGAGGTCCGCGCCGGCCTGAGCTCCAAGGACGCCCGTGGGGTCTGGGCAATGGGGCACGCCGGCGCGAGCCTGCTGGCCATGTTCGGCTCCGGGGGTGACGCCAATGGACCGAATGCGTGCTACCCAAATTCGGACGACGTTTACTGCGACCTCAGCCTGGGAGACCAGAATCAAGCCGAGTGCATGTCCTGCGTTCCCGACCGGTACTTCGCGCAGGCGACGGCTCGCAGCTCTCATGTTGGCGGCGTGAACCTGGCGATGTGCGACGGCAGCGTGCAGTTTGTCAGCGATGACATCGAAACCAGCGGAGACCACGGCCCCTGGGGGTCGCTGTGGGACTTTATGATCGGCAGCGCCGACGGGAGCAGTCTGTAAGTGAGCCCCGTTGCCGGGGGGACGCCGCGCGCCAGTTTTCCCCGGCGCCAGTTCTACGAGCACAAGTATCAGGTTGTTTTTTCCCGCAGGAACGCACCGTTTTGAACGCAAATCACTTGAAGCCCTCGGCGCGTCTTGCCCTGGCGTTGCTCCTGTTGGCCGCCGCCCCGGCTCTGCTTGGGTGTAGCGGACGACCGGCGACGGCGCAGGTTAGTGGCAAGGTGCTGTACAAGGATGGCAGCGTGCCCGAGGGTGGGGTGTGCCTAGTGCAGTTCCAGCCAACCGACGACTCGACCGCGGAGGTGCGGAAGGCGGCCAGCGGCGCCATCCAACCCGACGGCACATTCGAGGTCTACACACGGAAGCCAGGAGACGGGATCTTTCTCGGCAAGTACGCGGTGACCTTTTCCATCTGGAAGGCGCCGATGGAGCCCATCTCCTACGTGGACGCCAAGTTCGCAAAGCCTGAAACCACGCCGTTTGTCGTCGACATCGACGGCGACCGCGACGACCTTCTGTTCGAGATCGATCGAGCCAAGTGACGCCAGCCCGCCCCACGCCGCCGGATTTTGTCGGCCGCAGGGCGGCTCTTACCGCCACGACCACGGCGGATTTGACTTCCGGAAAGGGACCTACATTGATCCAAGGCCTACGCAATCTCGCAGCGGCGTCGCTGGGCGCGCGTATCCCGTGCCGCCTGTTGGCGCTGCTGGTCGCGGTCTCATTGTGTGCCCGGGCCCCGGCCCAGACGACCAATTCGGCCTGGATGTGGAGCAGCGCGTCGCACCCGGCCGGCGCTGTGAACGTGCTCGGCGACAAGGCGAAGGAACGCGAGATGATCGCCAACTTCAAGCACTGGGGCTTCGACCGCATCTACACGAGCTTCGGAACCCTACCTAATTCTACGCCCGAGGTGCCGGCTTCTTGGAACGCCAGCCTGGACGACGCGAACATCTCGTCGCAGATGCTGTTCGGCCTGGTCAACTTCAGCCCGACGCAGATGGCGGACCTGGTGCAGACGCGACTCGTCGAATTCAACAACGCTCGCACCGATCCTCGCGAGCGCTTCGACGCGGTGCACCTCGATCTTGAGCCGCACGTCACGAGCGCGTTCCAGAATGGCAGTGCGGCCGAGCGGCAAGCGATTCTGCTCGAGCTGCGCGACACCTACGCAGCCGTCCGGGAGCGGCTCGACGACAACGGGTGCTCGTACGTGCGGATCTACTCAGACCTCCCGGTGTGGTTCGACAACCTCACATCCAACCTCGGCTGGGCCAATCCGGCCGATCGAAACCAGTGGTTCGACGACATCGCCCTGTCACTCGACGGCTTCTCGATGATGGCCTACGAGCGCAGCACCCTGTCCAGCATCGTCAGCGGCGTCGGCTACGAAGTGGCTAATTTTGATGGCGAGGTGCGGATCGGCCTTAACGTGGCCGAGATCGGTCCCGGCGACACCTTCGCGAGCTTTGACGCGCTCCTGGAGATGGCGGATTCCCTC
Source organism: Posidoniimonas polymericola (assembly GCF_007859935.1). Taxonomy (NCBI): domain Bacteria; kingdom Pseudomonadati; phylum Planctomycetota; class Planctomycetia; order Pirellulales; family Lacipirellulaceae; genus Posidoniimonas; species Posidoniimonas polymericola. Next base: position 129,072 of record NZ_SJPO01000008.1, read on the forward strand.
CGTTCGTACTACGGGACCAGCATCGGCGGCATCGATTTCCACGCGCTCACTTCTTACAGCGAATTGGCGCCCGTCCGATTGGCCGGCGACTTCAACAGCGATGGCCTCGTAGACGCGACGGACTACGCGGTGTGGCGTGACACCCGGGGCTCGACCACCCTGCTGGACGCGGACGGCGACTTCGACGGGGTCGTCGGCGAATCCGACTACCAGCTCTGGAGATTGAACTACGGATCCCCCGGCGCCGGCTCGTCGGCCGCGACCGCACCGCCGATCCCAGAGCCCGGGTCGCTCCTGCTGTGCTGCTTGGCGCTGTCGAGCTGGCCAATCCGGTGCGGGCATGGCAAACTGAGGCAATGAGCGCTGATTCCGCTACCACCGACTCCACTACTGCCGACTCCGCTATCACTATTGTCACGGGCCTACCGCGATCCGGCACATCGATGATGATGCAGATGCTCGTCGCTGGCGGACTTGCCCCGTTGACCGACGGACAACGCGGCGCCGACGAGGATAACCCCCGCGGGTACCTTGAGTACGACAAGACGAAGAGCCTGAGGTCGGACAACTCGTGGCTGGGCGACGCCAGGGGTAAAGTGGTCAAGGTGATCGTGCAGCTGCTGGAGTATCTGCCCCGGGAGAAATACCGCATCGTGTTCATGCAGCGGGACCTGATCGAGGTGGTGAGGTCGCAGCGAACCATGCTCGAACGATCCGGCAAGCAGGGGGCGGCGCTGTCCGACGCGCAGCTCGAAGGCTTATTCTCCAAGCAGGTCGAGGCGGTCGACAGATTCCTCCAAGCAAGTGACGCTCAAGTGCTCAAAGTGCAGCACCGCTCCTGTATCGACTGCCCAGCCGAAGTGGCCGCCGAGGTGAACCGATTCCTAGGCGGGGGACTCGACGAGGGCGCGATGGTAGAAGCCGTCGACCCCACCCTCTACCGGCAGCAGAGTGGTCCGGAATGACGCTCCAAACGCCCCACCATCGCGTGCCCTAAACAATATGCCGCTCTCTCGCGGGGCCGTGGCCGCTACGCTTGTGCTTGCGATAGAAGGAAAGTTTGCGGTTAGGACGGCGTGTAGCGCGGGCCTCCGGAAAGTGCAAAGCGGTAAATACCGCTGTGACTTCCCGGGAAACGCCGCGCCGCGGGCCGTCCGCGGGTATCGCAAACTCTTGATCGGCAAGGGTTTAGAGAAAGTCGGGGCGACATGATTCGAACATGCGACCTACTGCTCCCAAAGCAGTCGCGCTACCAGGCTGCGCCACGCCCCGTGGTTGGAGCTAGTGGCTCCACCTGAGTTGATATCGTAGCTTACCGATTGGTTCGCAGCAACGGACCGCTCGGCGGCGCCCGCCGCACTGCGGTTCGAAGCATTGAGTAGTAACCGACCCCGCCAGGGGTGGGACCGAACTCCGGCGAAGTCCCACCCCGGGCGGGGTGGGCTGGAGCTGCGACGAGCGTTTCCGCTTGGTGATGATCGACCTCGCTAGCCGGCCGCGACGAAACCGCCATCCTGGTAGCCGTCCTGCTGGAAGCTCGAGTCCTGCTGAACGAACTCTTGCGCCGGCTCCTGCTCGGGCGCCGCCGGCTGCACAGACTGCTGGCCCGCCAGGTGCTGCCGCAGACGCTCGAACTCGTCGGCGTCCTTGAAGGCGATGGTGATCTTACCCTTGCCCTTGGCATTGCGGCTGAGGGAGACCTTTGTTCCAAGCGCCGTCTGCAGCTCTTGCTCTAGCGATGCTAGCTGATCGTTGCGGGCCGCGGTCGGCTTGCGGCTGACGCCGTCCTCGCCGACCACGCGGAGCAGGTCGTCTTCGCCGCGGTTCAACTCCTGGATCGCCTGCTCGGTCGCCCGGACCGACAGGCTCTCGCGCTTGATCCGCTTGGCCATCTCGACCTGCTGGTCGACCTCGCCCAGCGGCAGCAGCGCCCGGGCGTGGCCCTGGGTCAGCTCGCCGGCGGAGATCATCTGCTTGACCTGCTCGGGGAGCTCGAGCAGGCGGATCAGGTTGGCGATGGTCGAGCGGTCGATGTGGATCCGCTTGGCGAGGTCTTCCTGGGTGCAGCCGTAGTCCTGCAGGTACTTGTGGAAGCTGGCCGCCTTCTCGAGCGGGCCGAGGTCCTTCCGCTGGACGTTCTCGACGATGGCGATCTCGGCCATCTGCTGATCGGTGACCTGCTTCAGCTGCACCGGCACGCGTTGCCAGCTGGCGGCCTGGGCGGCGCGGAGTCGGCGCTCGCCGGCGATCAGCTCGAAGCGGTCGTCGATCTGGCGGACGACCAGCGGCTGGAGCACGCCGTGCTCGCGGATGCTGTCGGCCAGGTCGGCGATCTCGACCTCGTCGAAGTGCTTGCGGGGCTGGTGCGGGTTCGGCTTGATCACGCCGAGCTCGAGCCACAGCTGGCCCGACTCGTCGCGGTTCATGAGCGCCGGGTCCTCGCCCGCGGGCACGGCGTCGGCCGGCGCGGCGGCGTCGGCCGGCAGCGGCTGCCCGGCGGGCTGCTCGTCCAGCGAGCGGCCCAACAATGCTTCTAGTCCTCGACCCAAACGGCGTTGCTGATTAGACACGTCCTAGCACCTCCTGGCAAAGCTCTATATAGGCCCTCGCTCCGCGGGAGCGGGGGGCGTAGTCCATAATGCACTGGCCGTGGCTGGGGGCCTCGGCCAGGGCGACGTCGCGCGGCGCCACGGTGTGGAACACGATGTCGCCGAAAAAATCGCGGACCTCGCGTTCGACTTCCCGCGTCAGGTCGAGCGAGTCGTCATACTTGGTCAGCAGAATCCCGCCAAACTGTAATCGGCTATTCGTACGCCGCATCACCCGTTTGATGAGCTCAATCATTTGAGTCAACCCTTCCATCGCAAAGTACTCACATTCCAACGGCATGATCACCTCGTCCGCCATGGCGAGGGCCGTCTGGGTGAGCGCGCCGAGCGACGGCGGGCAGTCGACCAGCACCGCGTCGTAGACGCTGAGGCTGGCGGTTAGGTGGTCGGCGACGAGCTTCGCCTGGCTGTCGTCGGCGTTGGCGAGCGCGTCGGCGTCCTGGAAGCTGCGGCTGCCGGGCAGCACCTCGAGGTCGGGGATCTCGGTCGGGGCGACCGAGTCGGCGATCGGGGTTTTCTCTACTAATGGATGTCGAGGCGAGGGCGTGCGGCCCAGTGCGCTGGTGGCGTTGCACTGCGGGTCGAGGTCCACCAGCAGCGTCCGCAGCCCTGCCATGGCGCAGCCGGCCGCCAGGTTCACGGCGGTGGTCGTCTTGCCGACGCCGCCCTTCTGGTTCGCGATGCAGTGGACTCGACCCATGGTGCAGGTTGGTGCTCGGAGGCTGATGTTCGCGGTAGCTGGTTGTTCGGCCTTAGCCCATCTCGCAAGAGGTGGGACCGCGCTAGGGTTCGGTCCCACCCCTGGCGGGGTGGGCTGATCGACGCGATGTGGATTGGACTACTCGTTCGTATCTGGCGGCGGGGGATTGTAGAATCGGAAGGCCGGCGGCGGAACGGCAATCATCCCGAGGTTTTCGAGCGCATACGCAGTGGTGATAGCAATGACCAGCACGCTGCCCAACGCCGAGAGTCCGCCGCCCCGGCCGGCAGAGCCTGATCCCGAGTGGCCGGCGATCGGGGTCGGGATCTCAATGGCGGCGATGTGCTACCCGATCCTAGTGCTCGTGGTGTCGCTGCCGCTGGTCGTGCTATCCATCTTCGTGGGGTCTGAACACCCGCGGTGGGAAGACATCCTGGAGGTCGGGGTTACGACCGTGGTGGTAACGACCGTCGCTTGCGGGGCGGCCCTGTTCGCCTCCGCGGTGCTGTGTGTCCCGGTGCTGTTCGTTCTCTGGGCAGCCACCTGCGCCATCGGAGTCAAGTGGCAGTGGCGGACCAAGGGCGTGATCGGCGGCGGGATGGTGGCTTACGCCTACTTCGCACCGATGGTCTACGTCGTGTGCAGCGAGTTCCTGTGGCGGCCGCAGGTCCTGCCGGGCGGCATGGAACTGTTCATGTTTTTATGCACCGTGGCGCTCGGCCCGGTGTTGGCGATTTTCGTTGGCCAGGTCGGCGGAGCGTGCGGGGGACTCGGTCTCGAGCAGCGGCGCTGCGACGCGGGGCTTGATGAAGAAGCCTGTGATCCGAACCGAGCGTCGTTCAGCGTCCGCCAGATGCTCGGGCTAACGCTGGTGCTGAGTGTGGGGTTCGCGGTGCTGCGGCTGACGGAGATGCTCAATCTATCGATGCTGCTTACGGTGGCGTTTTGGATGGTGTGCCAGACGGTCGGGCGCCGCCCCGCGTTGACCTTGGCCAGGCGCCTGCGGCGGAGTCGTCGCTTTGGGGCCTTGAGGGAAATGCCCGCCACACCGACCAGCGCGCCGCCCGTCCGCAGCGCCGGAGCCTAGCCGCCGATGGCCCGCCTCACCAAACGCTACATCCGCCCGATCCCGCTGCCCAAGGAGCAGCCCCCGCCGGAGGATAACAACGAGCCCGGCGTCCGCGTGATCCCGTCGCGGCTTGATGTCTACTCCAATGTGCGCCAGGGGCCGTGGACTTATCTGGGATCGATGCTGGCTCTGTCGGGCGGCGTCTATTCGGTCACACTTTGCACCCTATTGTGGCTCTCATCGCTGCGCGGACCGCCCCTTGGAGCCGTGGGCTGGCAGGTCCTTTCTGAGCTGATTCCCTACTTAGCCACCATGCTCCCGGTGTTCGCGGTGACGGCTGCCTACGGTGGTGCGATCAGCGCCGTTGTGCTTCCCGTGTATGTGGCTGCAATCAAATCGATGAAGCTGCAATGTCGCTGGGAAACCCACGGTGCATTGGCGGGGGGCGTTGTAGCGCTCGTCGCATTCCTGCCGCTGCACTTCATCCGGCCGTTAAAGGAACCTCAGCTGGATGTGTTGGCGATAGAGATTTTGCTGGGGCCGCTGCTTGCTACCACGTTCCTGCAGTGCGGTGGAGCCTACGCAGGACTTCTCAACTGGCGGTTTGCGCCACCACCCAACGTCGGCGATGCGCCGGGAACTATGAGCCTGACCTTCTCAATTCGTCAACTGCTGCTGCTCACCCTATTGACCAGTCTGGCGTTGGGCACGCTCAGCTATTTCCGCCAGCTCACATTGCCGCTCTATGCGCTCGTTGGCGCCTGGCTGGTCTGGCAAACTATCTCTCTCCCATTCGCCATCTGGTTCGGCCGCTGGCGGCGGCGCGTGCAAAGTAGGAGGTTTGGCGGTAGGCTGAAGGCGATGAGGCAGCAGCGGTGATGCCGCATCAGCTGCGGTGGGGCGGAGCCGGTCAGGTCTGCCTGTTTCACGTGAAACCAGCAATCGTCAGATGAGCTACGAACAGCCCCGTCCGTCGGCCCGCCGGCTGGCCCAGTTGGAACGCCGCCCCCGCCGCCTGCAGGACGTCAACTGGCGGGAGATCCATTCGGCGATCGCCTTCGCCGGCGCGGCGTACGTGCCGGTGGCGGTCGCCGCCCGGCTGTGGGGCGGGCGGTTTGAGGCGACCCCGCTTGGGCTGCTCTCGCCGCAATCGGTCTGGGGCGAGGCGCTCACGGTCGTCGGTCTGGCGGGCCTCGGCTACTTCTGGTTCGCGCTGGTGGGGGCGATGGTGCTCGGCATGGTCGCCCTGGTGTTCGCCCTCTCGGGCACGCCGGTGCGGCAGGACTGGCTGGCCGGGTTCATCGCCGGCGGCGCCGCTGTCACGGGCGTGTTGCCCATTTCCGCCGGCGTGGTCGACGACCCGCACGACTTCTTCTGGGGCCCGGTGGTCGCGGTGATGATGATCCAACCGGTGGCGACCTACCTGGCGACCCGCGAGCTCAAGCAATTTGTGCGGGAGTCGTTCTGGTCCGCCGACGCCCAGATCACTGCCGCGCGTCGGTCGCTGAACCTGCAGATTAGCCTAGCGGCGATGTTCGGCGTGATGTCGGTCGCCAGCTTCGTGATGGGCCTGCTGCGTGTGAGCGGGCTGCTCGACGTCCCGGTTGCCCGGGTGCTATTGGGCGGGGTGCTGGTCGCGGTGCTGCTGCTGCCGGTCAGCGTGTGGGTCTCGCACCGGCTGCTGGGTCGGCGGTTCCCAATGCCAGCCCCAGCCCGCGGGGTCGAGGAGGCCCCGGCCTCGCCGTTCGACTGATCTCGCTGGCGGGGAGTCGGTTTGGGCGGCCAGTTTGGGGCGGTCGACCGGCTTGCCTGTTTCACGTGAAACACCCAGCACGCGCGCACGGCAAGAACCGCCTGAGCGTTTCACGTGAAACAGTCAGCCACGCGTGGAACGCGCTGCGGGGGAGCTTCGCCGAGCCTACTGGAGCGGGTTGAACACCAGGCCACTGAGCACCTTGGGGTAGAAGTAGGTGCTCTTCGCCGGCATCCGTTCGCCGTGGTTGCTGATCTGGCGGATGTGCTCCAGCGTGGCGGGCATGACGATCGCCGCCAGGTTGAAGGCCCCGCCGGTGGCGATCTGGCCGGTCAGGTCCCGGCCGGTGTCGTCGCCGTGGGTCAGGCCCTGAACCACTTCCTCGATCGAGCGGACGTACTTCGGCGCGGCCTCGCTGGGGGCGTCGAGCAGGTTCTCGAAGATCAACCGGTGCAGCAGGCTGACGCCCAGGCCCTGCCAGTCGGAGCTGTGGTCGGACGAGAGTTCGGCCATTTTCTGGCGCCCCTTCTCGGACACCGTGACCATGGTCCACTGCTGGTCCTTGGCGGTGTAGAGGGCGAGGGTCCCCTGGTCCTGCTCGGCGTCGATCATGCCCCAGACGGCGGCCGCCTCTTCGGGGCCGCTGCCGCCGAACTCGTGGTCGAACGAGTCGCCCAGCTTCTCGACGAGTTCCACAGAATCCAGCTCGGGCATGTTGCGGAATAGGCGGTGGGTCGGCAGCACCAGCATGCCGGGGTCGCTCATCGAGACGCACATCATCAGCACGTAGTTGGCCGGGTGGTCGTCGGGCAGGGTGGCCCCGCCGTTCTCGGCGGCGTACGCCTCGGCGACCTCGTCGCGGTAGTTGCAGGCGGTCTCGTAGCGGTGGTGCCCGTCGGCGATGTAGGTCGGCTTGCCCCCCATGATCGCCTGCAGCTTGGTGATCGTGGCGACGTCCGTTACCGGCCAGAGGCTGTTGGTGACGCCCAGGTGGTCGGTCGCCTCGAGCGGAGTGGCGGTGGCGATGGCGTCCATCAGCAGTTCCTGGGCCTCGTTCTCCTCGTCGGGGAACAGGCCGAAGATCTGGCTCATGTTGGTCTTGCACGCCTTCCACAGCTTCAGGCGGTCGGCCTTGGCCCCGCCGTGGGTCTCCTCGTGCGGGTGGATGTCGCCCTCGCCGAACCTCTGGAGCTTGACCCGGCACATGAAACCGCGACGGGTGTACTCGATGCCCCCCGCCTCGTACGTCTGGTGGTAGACGTACACGGCCGGGTCGCCCTCGGTGAACAGTACGCGGTCCCGCTGCCAGTCCTTCAGCAGCTTGGCGGCCCGGGTGTAGCGGTTGTTGGAGTCGTCGTCGCCGGGCTCGTCCTTGTTCAGGATCAGCCGCACGCAGTTGTTGGGGTGCAGGTCGTAGAGCTGCTGCTGCAGCTCGGGGCCGATCACGTCGTACGGCGGGGCGACAACATTCGACAGGCCGCCAACGTGGCCAAGGTCATAGCGGACGCCGCGGAAGGCTTCGATCTGGGGCATGGTGCGGGGAGGGGCGTGGGACGCGGGTGAGGGGACCAACCGAGCACGGCAGTGTAATCCACCCGGTGGAAGGCTGGAACCCGCCCGGCCTGCGGCCGCTGGCGGAGCTGCGGCCGCCCCTATTAGACTAGAGGGGATCTCTTCACACCCGACCGAGCTCCCCTCGCATGTTCACCCTGGCCGTCGCCCTCGGCTCGTTCTTCGCCTTCATCGTCGCCTACCACACCTACGGGCGGTGGATCGGCCAGCGGATCTTTCAGCTGAGCGCCGAGGCGGTCGCCCCCAGCCACGCCCTGCGGGATGATGTCGACTTTGTGCCCACGAAGCCGAGCGTGATCTTCGGCCACCACTTCACTAGCATCGCGGGGACCGGGCCGATCGTCGGGCCGGCGATCGCCGTCTTCTGGGGTTGGCTCCCGGCCCTGCTGTGGGTGGTGCTCGGGTCGATCTTTGTCGGTGCGGTGCACGACTTCGGGTCCCTGGTGCTGAGCCTCCGCAATCAGGGGCAGACCATCGGCGAGGTCGCCGGCCGGGTGATCTCGCCACGGGCCAAGCTGCTGTTCCTGCTGGTGCTGTTCTTTGCGCTGATGGTCGTGCTGGCCATTTTCGGGTTGGTGATCGCCATCATCTTCAAGCTGTACCCCGCTTCGGTGCTCAGCGTCTGGACCGCCATGCCGCTCGCGGTTGTGGTGGGTTTGCTGGTCTACCGCGCAGGAGTCGGTCTGTTGTGGCCGTCGGTCATCGCCCTGGTAGTGCTCTACGCCACGGTCGCGGTCGGCGCCTACGCACCGGAGTTGGGGCTCGATTTCAGCCTCGCCCCGATTGACGCGTTGGGCGCCTACGGAAATCCCGTCGTGGTCTGGACCATGCTGCTCCTTGCGTACTGCTACGTGGCCAGCGTCCTGCCGGTGTGGCTGCTGCTGCAGCCGCGGGACTACATTAACAGCCACCAGCTGATGGTCGCCCTGGCACTGCTGGTCGGTGGGCTGGCGGTGGCCGGATTGACGGGGAAGGCCAGCCTGTCCGCCGCCCCAATGATCGCCACCGAGATCCCAGAGGACGCGCCGCCCATCTTCCCGTTCCTGTTTATCACCATCGCCTGCGGCGCGTGCAGCGGCTTCCACTGCCTGGTGGCCAGCGGCACCACCAGCAAGCAGATCGACCGTGAGCCCGACGCGCGGCTGGTCGGCTACGGCGGGATGTTGCTTGAGGGCGCGCTCGCCGTGGTTGTTATCCTGGCCTGCTGTGCCGGGCTCGGGATGGGAGTCACCACGCCTGACGGGAAGACGCTGACCGGCGCCGCCGCCTGGCAATCAAAGTACGACGCTCGGATCACGACCAGCACCAACGAGCAGGGGCAGACCGTCACCAGCGGCGGCTGGAAGAACCACAAGCTGCCGCAGATGGTCGGCGGGTTCGTCGAGGGGGGCGCCAATTTCGTCAGCGCCCTGGGAGTGCCGAAGAGGCTGAGCGTGGCCATCATCGCGGTGCTGGTCGCCTGCTTCGCCGCCACCACCCTCGACACGGCGACCCGGCTGCAGCGGTACGTGATCCAAGAGCTGGGCGGCACGCTTGGTGTAGCGCCGTTGACCAATAAGCACATCGCGACCGGGATCGCGGTGGTCACAGGCGGGGCGGTTGCGTTGATCGACGGCGGCTCGGGCCCCGGCTCCGGGGGGCTGATTTTGTGGCCGCTGTTCGGGGCCACCAACCAGCTGCTGGCGGGGCTCGCCCTCATGGTGATCGTCTTCTACCTGCTCCGCCGCGGGCTGCCGGTTTGGTTTGCCGCCCTCCCGATGGTGCTGATGCTGGTCGTGCCCGGGTGGGCGATGGCGCAGAATATTGCCCAAGACTTCTGGCCAAACGGCAAGCACGTGCTGCTCGGCTTCGGCGTGGTTATCTTGCTGCTGCAGGTTTGGATGGTGATCGAGGCGGCGATTGTTTTGCCCCGCGCCTGGAAGGTTCTGGAGCGCCAACCGGCGCACGACACCCCAGTCGCTGAGCGTGCCTAAGCGGCGTCTTCGTCCGCCTGCTTCGCGGTCCGCTGCGCGGGGTCGGTAATCACGCCGCTCACCTGGATTGCCTTGCGGCCCTTGAACGCCCCGGCGGACGCCTCGAACTTGCGACGCCCCTCGATGAGCATGCAGAGCGGTTGCCGGACGTCCTTCTCGGTGGCGATGATGTCGCCCACCCGCAGGCCGATGAAGTCGGCCGTGCTGATGGTGGTCTCGGCGAGCTCGACCACCACCTCGACCGCCGCCGACTGCACCTGCAACCCGAGCCGCTGGATCGCCTCGGGGCTGGCCGGCTTGCTGGAGTAGGTCACCCAGCTGTTGGCGCTGAGCTCCTGCCCGATCCGCTCGATCGAGTTGAACGGGATGCACAGGTTCACCATGCCCCGAACGTCGCCGATGGTGAGCTCGAAGCTGATCAGCACGACCACCTCGTTCGGCGGCACGATCTGCACCAGCTGCGGGTTGCTCTCTACCCGATCGACGCTCAGGTCGAGCTCGATGACGTTCTCCCAGGCCGAACGCATCTCGTTGAGGAACAGCCCCGTGATCCGGCCGACCAGCAGCAGCTCGATTTCGGTGAGCGGACGCCGCGCCGGCGGGGTCGCCTCGCTGCCGCCGCCCAGCAGACGGTCGATGATCGGGAACAGCAGCGACGGGTTGATGTCGAGGATCAGCTGGCCCTCGAGCGGGGCCGCGTTGATCAGGTTGAAGCAGGTTGGGTTCTCGAGGCTGAAGATGAACTCGCTGTAGGTCAGCTGGTCCACGCTCGTCAGCTTCACCTCGACGATCGTCCGCAGCAGCGCCGAGAGCGCCGCGCCGTAGTTGCGGCCGAACCCCTCGTGCATGGTCTGCAGCGCCCGCATCTGATCCTTGCCGACGCGCTCCGGGCGCTTGAAGTCGTACGGCGTGACCTTTTCGCGCGTGCGGGGAGGAGGCGCCGGGACGGACGAGTAAACCGGCGCGGCGGGGGAGGCGGCCGCCTGCTGCGCGGGCGCAGCAGGAGTCGGGTCGCCGTCCAGCGAACTCAGCAGGTTTTCAACTTCCGCTTGGCTGAGCACGTCGCCCATGTTCGCGTCCTTGCGATTGGGTTGCGTCCGTCCCGGACCCTTGGCTACTTTCTGGTGTGGCCCTGTCCGTGGACGATGTACTTGTAGCTTGTCAGTTCGTCCACGCCGCACGGCCCGCGGGCGTGGAACTTGTCGGTGCTGATGCCGATCTCCGCCCCGAGGCCGAACTCGCCGCCGTCGTTGAATCGCGTGCTGGCGTTGATCACCACCGCCGCGCTGTCGATGCGTTCGGCGAACTCGCGGGAGGCCGCCAGATTGGTGGTGACGATGCTCTCGGTGTGGCCCGAGCTGTAGCGGTTGATGTGGCGGATGGCCTCGTCGAGCGAGCCCACCACCACCGCCGAGATCGTCGGACCCAGGAACTCGGCGCCGAAGTCCTCCTCGGTCGCCGGCACGGCGGACGGCGCCAGCTCGCACACCTTGGGGCAACCGCGGACCTCGATCTCTTGTTTGTTGAGCGCGATGACCAGGCGGGGGACCGCCTCGGCCGCGATGTCTGCGTGGACGACCAACGACTCGGCCGCGTTGCACACCCCCAGGCGGTGACACTTGCTGTTCACGACAATCGCCTCGGCGGCGTCGAGGTCGGCGGCGGCGTCAACGTACACGTGGCAGTTGCCGTCGAAGTGCTTGATGACCGGCATGGTCGCCTCGGCCACCACCCGGCGGATGAGGCCTTCGCCCCCTCGCGGGATCGCGACGTCGATGAAGTCGGACTGTTTGAGAAAGTGCCCGACGGCCGCCCGGTCGGTGGTCGACACCAGCTGCACCGCGTCGCGCGGCAGCCCGGCGGCCTCGGCGGCTTCCGCCAGCAGGTCGACGATTGCGCGGCTCGAGTGCAGCGCCTCCTTGCCGCCCCGCAGGATCACGGCGTTGCCCGCCTTGACGCAGATCGCGGCGGCGTCGGCGGTCACGTTGGGCCGCGACTCGTAGATGAAGAACACCACCCCAAGCGGCACGCAGACCTTGTCGATCCGCAGCCCATTGGGCCGCACGGTGGAGTCGAGCACCCGCCCCACCGGCTCCCGCAACGCCGCGACCTCCTCGAGCCCCACCGCGATCGACTCGATCCGGTCGGGCGTTAGCCGCAGCCGGTCGACCTGGGCGTCGGTCAGCCCGTAGTCCGGCGCGGCGGCCAGGTCTTTCTGGTTCGCCGCATTGATGACCTCGGCGCTGGTCCTAAGCAGGTTCGCGGATTGTCGCAGCCAATCGATCTTCTGTTGACCAGAAACCGAAGTCAGCTGAGCCGACGCCACCTTGGCGCGTTCAGCCACCTCGTGGCAGTAGGCTGCTAGGTCGACAGTAGATTTGGTTTGAGCAGGCATGAAGAATCGTGAGGTCAGAAGGTTCTGGCGCAGAGCGCCGGTGCGAGTATGGCAGGCGTCGCGATCTGAGGCAACGTTGACCAGTCGGCCGCCTAAGTCATTTTGTCAGAATGGTTTAGTGCTAGCGTGGCTGCGGTCGAGGCCGCCGCAAGCGGCGAATGCTAGCATCGCTTCGCGGGTCGGGCGGACGTCGTGGACTCGCAGCACCTGGACGCCCTGTTGGGCGAGTGCGAGCGATCCGCCTACGGTCGCCGCGGTGCGGTCGGCCTGCTTGTCTCCGAGCAGGCGAGCCAGGAACCCCTTGCGGGAGTGACCCACCAAGAGGGGACAGCCGAGCGCATGAAAGCGTTCGGCCGCACGCATCAGCTGAAGGTTGTGCTCGTGGGTCTTACCGAAGCCGATGCCCGGGTCGAGGCAGACCTTCGCGTGTTCGACCCCGGCATCCCGCAACCGGTCCCGCCGCAGCCGGAGGTACTCTAGGATCTCGCCGACGACATCATCATACACGGGATGGTCCTGCATCGTCTGCGGTGTGCCCCGCATGTGCATGGCGCACACCCCGGCGCCGGACGAGACCGCCAACCCGAGCATGTCCGGGTCGCCTTCGAGCCCGGTGACGTCGTTGATGATCTCGGCGCCCGCGTCAATCGCCGCCCGGGCGACGGAGGCCTTGCTGGTGTCGATCGAGAGGGGCGTCGCGGTCTGGGCGGCGAGCCGTTCGACTACCGGCAGCACCCGGCGGAGCTCCTCGACGGCCTCGACGGGGTCCGAGTACGGGCGCGTGCTCTCTCCGCCGATGTCGAGGATCGCTGCGCCCTCGTCCACCAGCCGCAGCGCGTGGTCGACCGCGGCGTCGATCTCCACGAACCGCCCGCCGTCGGAAAAACTGTCTGGCGTCACGTTGACGATGCCCATCAGCAGCGGCGGGCCGCTAAGATCGAGCGTCGTCGTGCGGAGCGCCCAGCTGCCGGCGCGTGGGGTGAGGTGATCGAAGGCCATCCCGACATTATAGCGCGCCGAGGCCGCCGAGTTCAGCCGGGGCGCCCACCGGGCGTTGGCTACGGGAAGACGTTGTTCGCCCCGTTGCCGCTGCCGGTGTTGCCCGCCGCCGTGCCGCCGGCTCCGGTCACGTCGTAGCCGTCGTCGGTGTTGTCACTCGCCGTGTTGTCGCTGAAGACGCCGCCGGTGAACGAGTCGATCTGGAAACCGTCGTCGGCGTTGGCCTCTGCGGTGTTGAAGCCGATACCGCCGCCGGTGAGCGTGGCAAACTGGAAACCGTCGACGCCGTTTGTCCGAGCCGTGTTCTGTCGGATCAGGCCGCCGGTAACATCGTCGAAGTCGAACCCGCTGTCGGTGTTGCCGGCCGCCAGGTTGCCCGTGATGCTGCCCGACGTGACCGCGTTGATGAAATCGAAACCGGCGTCGCCGTTGGCTTCGGCCGTGTTGCCTGAGATCACTCCGCCGTTGACAGTGCCTACTTCGAAACCGTCGTTGCCGTTGTTGTGAGAGGTGTTGCCCGTGAGGTTTCCGCCTGCGTAGGTCGAGATCTGGAAGCCATCATCGCCATTGCCCGACGCAGAGTTGCCGGAGAACACGCCGCCATTGTAGGTCGTGATACGGACGCCATCGCTGGCGAAGCCGGTGAACGAGTTGTCACGCACGTCGCTCAGCCCGAGGAGTGTGGCGGCGATGAGTCCGTTGCCGGTGGTCCCGCCTCCGACGAAGGTGTTGCCAACGATGTCACCGCCGCTGATGTTCTGCAACCGAACCCCAGCGCCCGCGCCGCCGCTGATGTGGTTGTTGGTGATCTTGAACCCAGTCACGTTGTCGCCACCGATGCCGGCGTCGCCCCCTGAGATCCTCAGCCCCGTGATCGTGGCGTTGTTGCCGAGTTGGAGGACGTCGGCGCCCGCGTTTCCGGAGACGGTCCGCTGCTGGCCAAAGGTCGCCACCGCGCCGGTGTCTTGCCCGTGCACCTGGAACCGACCGCCAATAAACTGGTTCGCGTTCAGGGCGATCGGCCCGGTCGCCCCGAGGTTGATGTTGTTGGCAACGACCACGATGTCGCCGGCCGCGGCGACATCCGCGGCGGCGGTGGCGCCGGCATCGATCGTAGCGACGTTGGTCGCGACCGCGCCGGTCGAGCTGATGATGGCCTGCTCGGACGTGCTCAGTGCAGAGCCGGTCACGATCGCCTCGTCGCGGCGGAGCGCCGAGAGCATCCGCCGCTCGATCAACGACAGCTTGGTCGCGGCCCGGCTGCCGGCGCCGAACGGGATGCGGAGGTTGGCGCTGGCGATCCACTGCGAGTCGCGGACGTCGTCCCACTGGTAGCTCAAGCCGTAGGTGAACCGCGAACCCGACCCAAGGTAGGGCAGGTCGAAGCAGCGACCCTCGATCCGTGCCCGCGGCCCCGCGATGGTCGAGTAGCCGGCCTTGTCGGTGTCGAACCAGTAGCCGCCGAGGAAGACGCGGTACTCGGAGTCGTATTGGCCGCCTGGCCGAGAGAGCAAGAAACCGTACTCCGCGTCCATGCCGAAGTAGGCCCGCTCCAGCCCCTGCTGCACGACGATGTTGTTGTTGACGTCGAGCGTCGCGACGTTCAGCCCGGTGGCCTGGGCGCCGCTGAAAGGCAGGTAGCCGTTCACGCGGTACTCCCAGTCGAGCGTCATCATCTCAAAGCCGACCATGCCCTGCTGGAAGTTGTTGTTGTACGCCGAGTGGCGGATGTCGTAGAAGGCGTAGAGCGTGGTGATCATCCCGCTGGAGAGCAGCTCCCTGCGCGCGACGCCGAAGTTGCCCTCGCCGGCGCGCTCGTCGTCGTACTGGCCGCGGAGGTCGAGGAACCAGAACACGTTCTGCTGCTGCCAGAACGGCAGCATCAGGTTGCCCTGCAGCACCTCGGCCGGGTCGCCCATGCGGCCCTCGATCTCGGCGTGGGCCGGCCGCGACGGAAACAAGCTTGCCGACGGCGCCGCGTAGGGGGCGGGTTGACCGTAGACCGGGCCGCAACCGTAGGGGTCGACCGGAGCGCAGCCGTTGTAACCAGGCGTGTACCCCGGGGCGGCAAACCCGGCATTCGGAGCCGCCATGCCGGGCGCGTAGGTCGGCGCGCCAGCGTAGACCGGGGTCGCCCCGTAGACCGTTCCCGGCGGGGCCACGACCGCCGCAGACCCATAGCCCGGCTGCGCGACCGACGGCGTTGCCGAGAACCGATCCTCGATCGCGTACGCGCGACCAGGGGGTTGGTACACCGACGCCTGCACCACCTGCGGGTCGACCAGCCGTTGGCCGGCGCCCGTATCGACTAGTACGGCGCCAGAGCCGGGGTCGTACGCGGCGGTCATCTTCGAGACGCCAGCCGACTGCCACTGCTGCGCGCTCACGGCGTTTGCCAGCAGCGCCAGCAGCGAGGCGGCGACGACGCCGAGGAGGGGCTTCATAGCGAACAACGATCGGGGCGGGGGGACTCCACGCGGCACACTCCACGCGGCGGATCCGCTATTAGCAGATGCGGTGGGGCCGAGCAACTCCGCTACGGGAGCAGGCCCGGCTTGGTCGCCGTCAGGATCTCGCGGATCGCCCGTCGGTCGGCGGCAGAGAGGTGCTCGAAGCCCTCCGCGGGGGACTCCGCGAGCGCCGCCGCTAGCTGCAGGCGGACGGACGCTAGCGCCTCTTCCGGCAGCGCGTCGAACGCCTTGCTGTAGACCAGCGGGCTGCAGGGGTAGCGGAACAGCCTGGTCCGCAGGTCGAGTTGGCGGAGCGACCGTCCGGCCGGGTCGAACGGGCCTTCCGATGCGTAGCGCTCCGCGAAGCCACTCCCCTCGACCCGACCGCGAAGCGGCGGCTCGCCGCCCATCAACAACCCACGGACCAGTTGTCGGACCGCGGCGTCAATCCGACGGCGTGTGCTGTCAGAGCGGTGCGTGGCGGGGCGGTCGAGCGCGTCGTTGAGGGCCGCGTTGTAGTGCAGCGCCCGTCGAGTCTCCTGGCCCGCCCTCGCGATGAGGTTGTGCAGGTGGGCCTGATGCTCTAGCACAAGCAGCGCGACAAGGTCGCTGTCGGGCCGCAGGTAGCGGTCTGTGGCGAGCACCGAATCGAGCGTCGGCAGCGGCGATGGGGCCAGCGGCACGAGGCTGTCGCCACGGGTGATGGAGTTGCCGCGGTGCCCGAGGGGGTCCCGCCGAGCCGTGACGTACCAGCCGCCGTAGCGCTTGGAGTAGGGCGTGGCGGGCGTGCTGGCCAGGCCGCCGAGGTCGAGTCGTGGCTCGCCGGTCACGGCCGGGTGCACCGACCTCAGCAGGTAGCCCGGCACGCCCTCGGTTTGACGGGTGGCGTGGCAGGCGAGGCACTGGCCCCCGTCGCGCTGAATGTCGGGGCGGTCGTGGTTGGTCTGGTCCACGGTGTAGAAGACAGCGCCGAGCCGCGGGTCGACCGCCGACACCTCTAGCAGCGGCGCGCCGGGGATCCAGCCAAGGTACACGTCGTCGTTAAAGTAGAGGGCGCGGGGCCGGTCGGGCGAGATCAGCCGCCGCTGCTGGCTGGTCTTCGAGAAGACCAGCGTCTGCGAATCGGTCGGCGCCGCCAGGTAGTCCAGCAGGGCGGGGAGCCAGCCGTGGTCGGCGTCCCATTCGAGCCGCACGACGCCCTCGTCGACCGCGCTCTTCAGCTGGGCGACGACATCTTCGGGCGCGGAGCTAGAGTAGCGGATGGGGGCGGCGTCGTAGTCGGATTCGGCTCGGCAGGCGCCGCCGTGCACGAGCAGTGCGAGAACCGCCGCCAGCAAGAGCATCGCCCGCCCGCGCGAGGCGGCCGCAGGCACAAGGGCCACGGCGCCCGCTTTCTTGCGGTGCGCTACATCTGCTCGCGCATGACGTCGTTGAGGACGTCTTCGGCGACATAGATTGGGAGCTGCGGGACGCAGGTCACCGCGACCGCGATTGCGTCGGACGGGCGCGAGTCGATCTCGATCAGCTCCCCGTCCTGGCGCACGCGGAGCTTGGCGTAATAGGTGTGCTCGCGGAGCTCGTTGATCACGACATCCTGCAACTCGCCGCCCAGCGACTCGATCGTTTGCACCAGCAGGTCGTGGGTCAGCGGCCGCGGCGTTTCGACCCCGCGCACATGGCGGTCGATGCTGGTCGCCTCGAAGATGCCAATCAGGATGGGAAACGTCCGATCTCCTTCAATCTCTTTGAGGTAGATAACTTGCTGGTCATTGATCTCGCTGATGATGATCCGCGAGAGCTGCATCGCGACGGGCATAGCTGGGCATCCTCTGAGCCGCCGCGCGCCCCGGCCCACCGGGGGCGGGGCCGGTACGTGCGGCCTGAACGTGACCCCAGTATTATAGCTTGCCGCGTCAGAAGAAGGGATGCACCGCCGGGCCCGCCGCTAGTCTTTGTCCCCAATATCCTGCGTGTAGACTTCCTGTAGCAGGTCGTGTTCTTTCGACTCGTGGGCGACAAGATCGTCGTGGAGTCGCTCGAAACCGTTCTGCAATTCCTGCCAGACCGGAACGGTCCGGGGGCCACTACGGGCCCTGGAAGCCAGGTCGCACGCGGAGGCCATCAGCCGGCGGTGTTCCGCCACCAGCGCGTCGATGCGATCGGAGGTCCATGGCGCACGCCGGGCCAGGTGGTCGAACCCGTCCTCGGATTCCTCGTAGGTGAAGTGCGTGTCGAGGTGCTCCCGCAGCGAATCAAGCAGCGAAGCCACCATCTGATCTCCCCATGCGGGTCCGTCGAGCCTACGCTTGAGACTCCGCAGCAGCGACAACAACTCTTCGTGCTCGCTCTGGATAATCGGCTGCGCGAGGTCAGGCTTCGTCTCGTCGGTCATGGGTCGGCTCCGGTTCGAGGAAGGCGTTGCGATTACCGCAGCTACGCAACCTACGTGCCGGATCAAATGATTTCAGGATTTGGCGCTCAAGAGGGGCGCATTCCGCTGCAGATTCCCCTTTACTGGGGGTCGATTCCGTATTTCTCGAGCAGCCGGTAGAGTGTGCGACGGCTTACTCCGAGCGCGCGGGCGGTGCGCGTTTTGTTCCCATCGCAGCGCGCCAACGTATCGCACACGTGCCGTCGGTTCACCGAGTCGAGGTCACCGTCGTTCCCCCCCGTTGGAGTGGGGTTTTCTTGGCTAGTGCGGACGATTTCTGGAGGCAAATTGTCGGCTTTTAGTGAATCGTCGTCCGAGAGGATCATGGCTCGATCGAGGGCGTTCGCCAATTGCCGCACATTGCCTGGCCAGCCGTACCCCTCCAAAATCCGCAGCAGGTCCTGGTCCCAGGTCCACCCGTCCTCCGCGAAGTGTTCGACCAGCAGCGGGATGTCGCCTGCCCGCTCGCGGAGCGGCGGCAGGTGGATCCGGAGCACGTTGATGCGGTAGTAGAGGTCCTCGCGGAAGCGGCCTTGCTCTACCTCTTTTGCCAGGTCGCGATTTGTGGCAGCGAGGATCCGCACGTTCACCTTCTGCTCCTTGATGGAGCCGACCCGCCGCAGCAGCCCATCCTCCAGCACCCTCAGCAGCTTCGCCTGCAGGCCCCCCTCGAGCTCGCCGATCTCGTCGATGAATAGGGTGCCGCCGTCGGCTACCTCAAACAGTCCGGGCTTGCTCGCGACCGCGCCGGTGAAGGCCCCCTTCTCGTGGCCGAATAATTCGCTCTCGAGCAGCGTCTCGGGGAGCGCGGCGCAGTTGATGGCAACCAGCGGCTTGTCGGATGCGTGGCTAGCGCGGTGCAGCGCCCGGGCGACCAGCTCTTTGCCGGTGCCGCTCTCGCCCTGTATCAGAATCGGCTTGTTGGTGGGGCCGGCCCGCTCGATCAGGCGGTAGACGGCCTTCATGGCGGCGCTCTCCCCGACAATCTCCCAGGCGGGTTGGCTGCGATCGAGCGCGGTGCGCAGCTGCAGATTCTCTTTGCTCAGCGACTGCTGCTGGGCGAGGTACTCGGCCTGGTACGCGTCTTGGATGATGATCGAGTCGAGGTCCAGACGCTTGTGAAACGCCTCGAGCGTCGGGGCGAGCTCGGCCGGTTCGAGATTCCAATTCGCCCGCAGCAACCGCGACAGGCGCCACCGCATCCGCGCCAGAGCCGCATTCGCGTAGACCTGATCGAGGCCGATGTTGACGTGACGCCGACCGACGTTCAGGCGGGCGACGAGGTAGTCGCGGTCGTAGGGGCCCGTGACGAGCATCCGCATCCAATGCCGCAGCGTCGACTTGAGTCGATCGATCTGGACGTCGCCCCCGAGGATGACGCTTCGTGCCGACTCGTGCCGGCGGATCTCGTCGTAGAAGTCGTCGACGATTTCTTCGGACCCGTCGAGGACGATGTCCGCCGCCGCGTGGACGCGGCGGGCGTCCTCGGCGGTCCAGCCGACGTAGTGCTGGATCTCTTGGTGTTTCGCTAAGGAATCGGCTGACATCGAATTGATCATGAGGCAGGGGACTACTCCCTGAAGGTTTTACCAGCACCGCCGCCCCAAGTCATGGGTTACTGTGCGGCATCGGCACGACCTGTGGGTCAGAACGGCGCACCCACCGCTGCGACCTAGCGTAAATCGGCCGATTCGAGTGTTCTTACGGCGGGCGCAATCTTTGCAGCATTTCAGGTGACTCAGCGGTGTTTTACCGCGGTTGTCGACCCCGCGTTGAGGCCGGTTGGGATCCGGCTGTCGCCGGATAGAGTTCCTCGCCGGGTCGCCTACAGGAGGAGCTTGTCATGAATGGCGTCGCAAACTCTGTCGTGCCGCGGCCAACGCCGCAAACCCTCGTCCGACTCGCCCGCACCAGGATCGAGCACAACGACCACTTCGCCGGTCACCTCGAATCGGTTGAGGTCACCTACTGTGAAGGGAGTGTGGTCCTCTCGGGCCGCGTCCCGTCGTTCTACCTCAAGTCGGTGCTGCAGACCGCTGTCGGACCGTTGCCAGCGGGGTGCCGTGTCGAGAATCGGGTAGACGTTGTTTGCTGCGGTGGTCTCAGCAGCCCCTCGCCGTCGCGCGACTAGCCATAGGAGGCGTCACGATGAAAGTTCTTGCCCAAAAAGTCGACCGGCTGACGGTCGCCGACGTGATGAGCAGTCTGGTGATCACGCTAGACGAAACCGCCAACATGCGCGACGCCGCTCGGCGGCTCCGCGAGGCGGACGTGTCCGGAGCGCCGGTGGTGGACTCGACCGGCGTCGTGGTGGGCGTTCTCAGCGCGATGGACTTCGTCGAGCAGGCGACCGGCGCAACCGGGGACCGCTGCCCGATCACCGAGGTCCTGGTGCGCGACACCCCGACCGGGCCCTACCGGATCGAGCAGGTCTGCGAGGACTCGGTCGCCAACCACATGACCCGCTACGTGCAGACGGTCGATCGCGACGCGTCGCTCCGCGCCGCGAGCCGCGAGATGTGCCTCGCCCGCCTGCACCGCTTGATTGTCGTCGATGACCGTGGGCGCCCGGTCGGTGTTATCAGCCCGCTAGACCTCCTTGCCGCCTGGGTGGACGCCCCCGCCGTGGCGCCGGAGCGAAGCGCGAAAGGAGCCCCCAAATGATCTCGTTCAAACGCCAGAAGAAGATCCTCGTCCCGACCGACTTCTCGCCGCAGGCGGACCAGGCCGTGATCGACGCGCTCGACATGGTGGCCGACCCGTCGGACCTGAGCGTCCTGCACGTGGCGCCGCCGATGTCGAGCTACCCGGTGGCCGACCCAGCGATTGTTTGGGAGAACATCACCGAGCACGCCCGCGCCGAGCGGATCGAGGACTCGTACCGTCAGCACATCAAGGACCCGCGGGCTTCGGCGGTGCACTTTGCCGTGCGGTTTGGCGCCCCGGCCGAGGAGGTGGTCGACTACGCCGAGGAGCACAAGATCGACATGATCATGATGCCCTCCCACGGCCGCAGCGGGCTGAAGCGGTTGCTGCTCGGCTCGGTCGCCGAACGTGTGGTTCGCGCGGCCCACTGCCCGGTGATCGTGCTCCGCAACTAACCCCGGCGGTAGGCCAGGAAGGTCAGGTCGTCGGGCTTGCTCGGCAGGCCGGGCGACTCGTTGACCATCCTGCTCCGGGCCAGGTCGGCGATTTCGGCCGCGCAGTGTTCGAGCGGCCCCGATCGCAGGCCCGACACGAGCTCGCCCGGCAGCACGTTGTCCACAAGGCCGTCGGAGGCGACCAGCAGCGTGTCGAACTGGGCCATCGACAGCACCGGCCCGATCTCGATCCGCATCTTCTCGTCGCCCACGCAGTTCGAGACAATGTGCCGTTCCTCATGCTGGATGGCGTCGACCGCGTCGATCAGGCCGGCCGCCTCGGCGTACCCGACCGGCGAGTGGGCGATCGACTCGAATTTGACCCGCCCGCGTTGACCCATCAACAGGAAGCTGGCGTCGCCGACGTGGAACGAGCGGACGAACGGCTCGCTGATCAGCGCCACCGCGAGGGTCGCCCCGGCGCCGTTGGCCAGCGCGAGCACGGCGCGGTTGGCCTCCTCGATGCCGTCGACCACCGCGGACCGCAGCCGCTCGGCGTCGAGGTCCGAGCCCCGCACGGCGTTGACGACCGACTCTACCGCGAGCCTCGCGGCCGCTTCGCCGGCGGCCTGACCGCCCATGCCGTCGGCCACCACGAGGACCAGCCCGCCCTCGCTGGTCTCGACCACCGCCAGCGCGTCTTCGTTCGGGGTGTCCTTGTGCGGGCTGCGGGCCGAGTACGCCGTCACCCTGCCGGCCGCGGTCCGCCAATTGGCCTGCGACGGCTCGTCGCGCTCGGTCCACATCGCCTCCGCGTGGCCGCTATCGGTCGGCAGTGTATCCCAGCCCTGCATTGGATTCGCCACGGTTAGGACCATTGCATGGTCTCCAGGTAATGCCGCAGTTGGCCCGCGGTGCGGTACTGCTCGAGGATCAGCGTGCGCTTGAGACCCCGGCAGATTTGCTTTGCTTCGATTGGCTGTTTGGCGTACCGCTCGGCGCCGCCGATCGCGTCGTAGAAGATCCGGACCAGGTCGACCACGTCGTCCTGCAGGTCGGCGGAAGTCGCGGGGCCGTAGTGGTACATGTCGAGCAGCTTCAGGTCGAACGAGATCCCGAACCGCCTCACGATGATGTTGCGGGTGTGCAGGTCGCCGTGGTATTCGCGGGCCTCGTGGATTCCCTCCATGCCGGCGGCCAGCGCGTGCAGCAGGTGCAGCCCCTGGAACACGCCGATCCGTTTACCCCTTTGGCGACTCAGGAAGTCTTCCAGCAGCTCCCCCTCGACGAACTCGGACACCAGGAACACGACGTCCTGGCCCTTGAACTCGAAGATGTCGCTCGCGTGGTACTGGATCAGGATCGGGAACGCCCGCAGCTTGTGCAGCTTCTGGGCGTAGACCCGCGACGCCTTGCGGCGGCGGTTGCGGTGGGGGAAGAAGAACTTGCCGGCCCGCTCGATGTTGGTGTCGAGTTCGCGGAGCTTGTAGACCTCGCCCTCCCAGCCGACGCCGAGCCGGCTCTGCACGACGTACCGTTTGCCTATCCGGGCGCCGGGCTTGAAGTCGAACGATGTGATGGATGTCGGTGACATAGGCGTGTTTTTCTCCGTGGGCATTCTATCCGGAGAGTCGCTCCCATGCCCCGATTAGCAGGCTGGCGGCCCGCTCGATGTCGTCGGGTTCGGAGTGCCACCCGGCCGACAGCCGGACGCTGCCGCTCCCAGCCTGGGGATCGACCCCCATCGCCCGCAGCGTCGGCGACAGGCTGACCCCGCCCTGGCCGCCGCACGCCAGTGGTGTTGCGCAAAGCTCGGGGCAGGCCGACAGCACCTCCGCGCCGGATACGCCCGGCATCGCAACCGCCACCGTGTTGGGCAGGCGGACTTGCCCCTCACCCCAGATGATCAGTTCCTCCCCGATGGCCGAGCGGAGCAGCCCGACCAGTTGTTCAATCATGCCAGCCAGCCGCGGAGCGGCCTCGTCGACGCTCCGCGACGCCAGTTCGGCCGCGGCCCCAAAGCCGGCGATCGCCGCCACGCTGGGCGTGCCGGGACGCAGCAGCGGCCCGCTCGACTGGGGCGGCTTGAGGGCGGCCCCATCGCGGACGTACAGCGCGCCGACACCCTTCGGGCCGTAGCACTTGTGCGAGGTCAGGGTCAGCAGGTCGACCCCCAGCTCGTTGACGTCAACCTTCACCTTGCCGAACGACTGCGAGGCGTCCGTGTGCAGCAGCACGCCGCGGCCCTCGAGCAGCGACGCGATCCGCTCCACCGGCTGCAGCAGGCCGACCTCGCTGTTCGCGTGCACGACGCTCACCAGGGTCTCGCCGTCGACTGCCGCGTCGACCACCGCCTCGGGCGACACCACGCCGCTCGCGGGGACGCTCACCACGGTCAGGTCCTCGCCGCACGGGGCCTGGCGGACCGCGTGGTGGTCGACCGTGGTTGTGACCGCCCAGCGGGGCCGCATCGCCAGCGCCGTGTGGCAGCTCTCGGTGGCGCCACTGCAGAAGTAGATCTCGTGGGCCGAGGCGCCGATGGCCGATGCGACCCGGCTCCGCGCGTCCTCGATCGCCTGCGCAGCGGCCCGCCCCAACGCGTGGTCCGCGAAGGGGTGGCCGTACTGGTCCGCCAGGAACGGCAGCATCGCCTCCTGGACAGGCGGCGCGAGCGGCGTCGTGGCGTTGTAGTCGAGGTAGATCGGGCGCATAGCGAGGGCCGGGGTGGCGTGTCACGCCAAGCGTACCTCACGCCCCGGCGTCCACAACGAATCCCGGCCCCCGATAACCGCTACGGCCGCTGCAACACGACCGCTCGGCCCGGTTCACGACGCCCGGGCTACGACTGCTTGCCGATCACCCGCTTCTGGACGTCGGTTTCCAGCACGCCGAAGGCCTGCTCGTGCCGCTGCACCGACAAGTGCAACGCCTGCAGCATCCGCTTGGCCGTGAAGTAGTTGGTCACGATCCGCTGCTTGACCTCGACCGGCTCGGTCGGCACGCCGTACGGCTGGCTGTTGAGCCCAAAGTCGAGGATCAGCTCCTCGGGGGTGCCCGTCACGCGGCAAAAGTTCGCGTAGGTGCACAGGGCGTCCTTGTCGTTGATCTCGACACGCTGACGCTGCTGCTGCGGCTGCGGGGCGCCCTCGGCGGCCGGGGCTTCTTGTTCGGGGGCGTTTTCGGGCGTGTCCGCCATGGCATTAGTCCTTGTTACGTAGGGGCGTCGTTACGTTGGGGCGTCAAACGGACAGCAGTAGCTCGGCGGCGACCGCCGGTGCGGACCGCAGCGGTCTGCCGCGACTCTCCGCAAGTTTAAGCGATCGCTGCCGACCGGGCCATAGGCGCGACCGGCGGTTGTGCCACGACTCGCAAGCGGGGCCTCGTTTGTTCGCTACAACCGGCGCCGGCGGCCGCGCCACCGGCCGGCGCCAGAGTTCGGACGTTAGTCCTGCTCCTTCGGTTCGATCTTCAGGATTACGCTGACCGCGTCCGCGCCGCGGGTGACGTACTCGGCCACCTTCCGCAGCTCCAGCTTGTTCAGCAGGCTGTAGTGCCGGGCCTCGCCCCGTTCGGCCACCCAGTTGCGGCCCTTGATCAGCAGCAGCCGGTCGAACGCGTCCCAGCGGGGCGCCAGCCAGAACAGCAGCTTCCGCATCGGCGCCACCGCCCGCACCACCAGCGTGTCGAACGTCGTGACCTCCAGCAGGTCCTCCGCACGCGCGCCAAAGACCTTGGCGTCCAGCCCCAGGGTCTGCACGATGTCCTCGAGCGCTTGGGCCTTCTTGGCGACCGACTCGCACAGGCTCACGTCGAGGTCGGGGCGGATGATCGCCAGGATCACGCCCGGCACGCCACCGCCGGAGCCGACGTCCAGCACCCGCTCGCCCTTCTCCAGCAGGTTGGCCAGCTCCCACGAGTCGCCCACGTCGCGCGTGACAAACTTCTCCAGCGTGGTGTGTCGGGTGAGGTTCATCTTCTCGTTCCACTCCCACAGCACGCGGCGGTAGGCGTCGAGCTGCTCGATCTGCTCCTGCGGGAACGAGTAGTCAAACTCCGCTAGCACATCGGCCAGCGAGCGGTCGTCGGCGGCTGCGTCGGCTTCGGGGGCAGAGGCGCGGGCGTCGGTCGGGTCGGGGGTTTCTGCAGGTTCGGTCAAGGCTTGGTCACTCACGGGATCGGTAGGCAAGCCCTGTAGTATCGGGCATTGGCCCCGGATCGGCTATAGCTCGGACGGGGTCGGCGGCGTGAATCGCGGGCTGGGGGCCTGTCCGGTGGGGGCGTCGCGGTCAGCCGTTGCTGGGCGACTTTTGTCCCTTCTGAGCCCACGCAATTATAGGGACAAAAGTCGGGCCCCATGGCGAGCCCCAAGTCGCCCCTTACGCTGCAATAGCAGCGTCAACGCGGAACGCCCGCCTGCCGCCGCAGCCGACTTTTGTCCGCTCTTGCGCGCCAGCAGGGACAAAAGTCCGGACCCGGAATGCATTCGCACGCTCCTCGGCCTTCTAGAGGGCCTGTTGGAATCGATAGGGGACGCCGTAGGATTAGTTTTACCCCCCGGGGTGGCTCTTTTCGACAACGAAAGGGGCGCCGGACCCCCTTCCACCGGCCGGCGAGGGGGACGCACGGGCGCGGCAGAGCTGCGGCGCTTCGTGCGTGCTACTAACCACCAGTCACCAACAACCGACTACCAGACCCACCGATGTTCGGCCTGCTCAACGTCAACAAACCGCCCGGCCCGACCTCGCGCGATGTCGTGAACCGCGTGCAGTGGTTGCTGCGCCAGTCGGGCTCGAAGGCCAAGGTCGGCCACGCCGGCACCCTCGACCCGATCGCCTCGGGCGTGCTGGTGCTGTGCCTCGGCCCGGCGACGCGGCTGATCGAGCGGGTGCAGCAGATGGAGAAGCGGTACGTCGGCACGTTCCGCCTTGGCTGCACCAGCCCGAGCGACGACATCGAACTCGAGCCGACCGAGATCGCCGACGCGCCAATCCCGCTGCTCGCCGCGATCGAGGCCGCCCTGCCTCCCTTCACCGGACAGATCGAGCAGGTCCCGCCTGCCTACTCGGCCGTGAAGATCGGCGGCAAGAAGTCGTACGAGCGGGTCCGCCGCGGCGAGCAGGTCGAGCTCAAGCCGCGGCCGGTGCAGATCTACGGCCTCGAGGTCGTGCGGTACGAGTACCCCGAGCTGCAGCTCGCCATCCGCTGCGGCAGCGGCACCTACATCCGTTCGCTCGGCCGCGACCTGGCCCAGTCGCTAGGGACCGGCGCCGTGATGTCCGAGCTGGTGCGGACCGCCATCGGCCCGTTCGCCCTCGCCGACGGCATGCCGGGCAAGTCGATCGAGCCCGAGATGCTGCAGCAGCACCTCCGTTCGCCCCTCGAGGCGCTGCCCTGCCATCCGAGGCGCGAGATCACTGACATCGAAGAAGAGCTCCTGCGGCGTGGCATGCCCATCGACGGAGCCATCGATGGCGAAGAAGCAGCCGCGGTCGACCAGCACGGCGCCCTTGTCGCGTTGCTGCAGCCGAAGCAGGGCCAGCTTTGGCCCAGCCGCGTGTTTGTCGCAGGGTGACAATGTATCCCCGGCTCTCCGAGCCGGGACTAGATGCCATCGGGTTGGGGGCCCAGTCCCGCAGCAGTGCACACTCCGGGAGCCGTCTCCGATGGCGATGTCTACCAGCAGGGCATCGGGGTCGGAGTCCCCTTCCCACAGTGGCTGGGCTACCGCAGGTAAGTCAGCCCCACGAATACATTGCCGTTTACCACGAGGCCGTCTTCCGTGCGGCCAATGCCAAAGTCAGGGGCTCGGTACTCCACGATCTGAGTCGCCTCGGTAGACTCGGGCGCCAGGACCGCATTGGCCATCAGGTCGAGCGTCAGGTGGGGCGAGAAGTAGTAGCTGCCGATCAGCCGCGCCTCGCCGAGGTACGCGGCCGTGTCGTGGCTCTCGCCGTAGCGGGAGTATGTCGGCTGCAAGAATAAGAGGTTGTTGAGTCCGCCCGGCACGGCGTCGTCGCCAAAGCCGTTGATCTGGGTGGTGTTGGCGCGGCGGTAGCCGGCCACCGCCAGCAGGCTGGCGTCCCACAGCCACCCGCCCCGCTGCGCGACGGCGCCCACGGCGAGCTGCGGCCCGATGAGCAGTTCGTCGCGGTCGGTCTCCGAGAAGACCCGCCCGGCGACATCGGTCAGGCCATCGAAGCGGAAGTCGCTGCCGGCGTCGTCCGCCCGCACGCCGTAGGCCACGTACTGCACAACACGCCAAGGGCCTGGCGGTGTCCCCGGCGAGGGGCGGGGCCCAAGCACGCCGCGGTCCGCCATCGGCGCGTGGCCGACGTCCATCGCGAACGCGGCGTTCTGCACGCCGAGCCGCAGCGCCGGACGCTTGTCCTCGACGCCGCTCGACCAGTTCCACAGGTGCTGCCCCATCAGCTCGATGGACCCCGAGAAGTGCTCGAGCTGCTCGTGGAGCGTTTGGACGGTGGTGAACTCGACCGCCAGCGTGTTGAATCGGACTTGGTAGGACGAACCGCCTGGAAACGCGGTGACCTCCCCGGCGTCGGTGATGGCGGCCGAGCGGAACATCATCCGTCCGACCGGCGCGAACCCGACCCCTGAGTGGGTCGGCGATAGGGCCGCCTTAATCTCTGGCAGCACAAACTGGGAGTCCCTTCTGCCGGTGGCGAAGTCGGCCTGCGCGAACGCCAGCGGGGTCGAGCAGAGCACGGCGGCGATGGTGAGGAGGGGTTTCATGCGATCTAAGAACTGACTGCGTGCACACCTTCTTGCGGCTTGTAGCAGCCAACGCCGCCCGCGGGTAGAGCAGATCCCCCTCCGTTGGGGTCACGCCGGTCGTGCGGGGCACGCGGGTTACGGGGCGGCAGAGTTTCGCAGCGGTGCTAGCGTCGCGGTTGCCAAGGCTCATTTCGTGAGCCAGCGGCGGTCGATGCTCCTCGATAGCGCCGCAGGTATGCGCCGCAGGAAACGGGGACAGGCACGCTGCCGCACACCGGGGCGGCGTCGTCTCTGGCCGGCGGCGAGCCAGTCCCCGTTTCCTGCTCCCCGGCCATCCGCCTTCCCCCCGTCTCCCTTCCACCTTCCACCTTCCCCCATTTGCCCATGCCCGACCGCAGCCGGCAGCTTGATGTGGTGGCGATCGCCCTCGCCGCGGGGACGCTGTTCCTGGCGGTCGCGCTGTCGACGTACCACAAGGCCGACCCGCCGGGCTCGCTGGTCTGGCCGCCGTCTGACACGACGCACAACGCGTGCGGCTGGGGCGGCGCGTACGCGGCGCACTACCTGCTGGAGATGATGGGCGTTGGCGCGTACTACGCGGTCGGCTCGCTGGCGACCATCACCGTGCTGCTGCTGATGCGCAAGGAGGTCAACCAGCCGGTCACCCGCAGCATTGGCTGGGCGCTCTCGCTGCTGGGGCTCGCGACCATCGCCGCGATGATGCTGCCGCGTTGGTCGCCCGGGCCGGTGATCGGCGCCGGCGGCTACCTGGGGGCGATGGGCCGGGCGTGGCTCGAGGGGCACTTCGCCGCGGCGGGCGGGTACATCGTGGCGATCAGCGTGCTGCTGGCGGGGCTGCTGCTGTCGACCGACTACCTGCTGTTCCGCTGGGCGGCGACCGCCACCGTCGCGTCCGGCGCCGGGTTCGACACGGTCCGCAGGCACGCCCAGGCGGCCGCGGCGCGGGTGAAGTCCAAGCGGCAGCTGACCGACCTCGACGCGCCGTCGCTCGGCGGCGAGGAGGACGAGGCGCAAGACGACGAAGAGTACGAATACGAGTACGAAGAAGACGAGTATGAGGAGGAAGAAGAAGCCGAAGACGAGGGTGGCCTCACGATCCGCACGCCCGGCGCCAAGGGCGAGGTCGAGGAGGAGTCGGCCGCAGAAGAGGAGGCCGATTACGAGGTCGAGGAGGAGGCCCAGCCCGCGACGGCCCCGTCCGCCAAGGGGCTGAGCGGCCTGGCGGCCAAGCTGGCCCAGGGGCTCAAGGGCAAGCCCGCCGCGCCCGCCGAGGAGACCCCGGCGGCCGAGGCAGAACCGGCCGCCGAAAAGCCGGCCCAGGTGCCGATCAAGAAGCCGAAGAGCGAGCGGGACGAGATCATCGACCAGCTGCAGGCGGCCGACCAGGACGCCGACCTCGACTTCGACTACGAGCTGCCGCCGCTCGACCTGCTGCTGCCGAGCGAGGACGTCAGCTACGACGAGCACGAGCGCGAGGTCCGCCGCAAGGCGAAGGTGCTGGAGAAGACCTTCAAGGACTTCGGCTTCAACGTGAAGGTCGTCGAGGTCGAGACCGGGCCCGTGATCGCGCAGTACGAGATCGAGCTCGAGCCGGGCCTGCGGCTGTCGAAGATCACCGGCCTGGCCGACGACCTGGCGATCGCGTGCCGGGTGCCGAGCGTGCGGATCGTCGCGCCGATCCCGGGCAAGAACACGGTCGGCATCGAGGTGCCCAACGAGACCCGCCAGCTGGTGCGGCTGCGGTCGGTCATCGAGGAGACCGACGGCCGCGCCCGGCGGATGAAGATCCCGATCTACCTCGGCCAGGACGTGGCGGGCAACCCGATGGCGGTCGACCTGGCGGCGCTGCCGCACCTGCTGATCGCCGGCCGCACCGGCACGGGCAAGTCGGTCTGCCTGAACTCGATCATCGTCAGCATCCTGATGAGCCGCGGGCCGGACGAGGTGCGGATGCTGATGATCGACCCCAAGATGGTCGAGCTGTCGGGCTACCGGAAGCTGCCGCACCTGATGCACCCGGTGGTGACCGACATGCGCAAGGCCGAGGCGATCCTCGCCTGGGCGGTCGACAAGATGGAGGAACGCTACCGGATGCTGGCCAACGCCGGCGTGCGGCACGTGAGCGTCTACAACCAGCTGACCGAGGAGGAGCTGCGCGACCGGGTCCGCAACGAGGACGGCAGCCGCATGTCCGACGCGGAGTTCAGCCTGGTGCCCAAGCAGCTGCCGTTCATCGTCATCGTGGCCGACGAGATGGCCGACCTGATGATGACCGCCGGCAAGGACGTCGAGCAGCACATCATCCGCCTGGCGCAGAAGAGCCGGGCGGTCGGCATCCACCTGATCCTCGCCACCCAGAAGCCGACCGTCGACGTCATCACCGGGTTGATCAAGAGCAACCTGCCGGCCCGCATCGCGTTCCAGGTCGCCAGCCGCACGGACAGCCGCGTCGTGCTCGACGAGATGGGCGCCGACAAGCTGCTGGGCAACGGCGACATGCTGTTCCTCTCGCCCGGCACCAGCATGCTGCTGCGTGGCCAGGGCACCTACCTGAGCGACGACGAGATCACCCGCGTGGTCGACTACGTCGGCACCGACGACCAGCAGTTCGCCGCGGAGTTGATGCAGCTGAAGACCAAGGAGGAAGAGGAGGCGGCCGAGCAGTCGGCCGGCGGCTTCAAGCAACGCGACGAGCTCTACGAGGCGGCAGTGGACGTCGTGGTCCGCGAGGGCCGCGGCAGCGTGTCGCTGCTGCAGCGGTGCCTGGGCATCGGCTACGGGCGGGCCGCGCGGCTGATCGACTTCATGGCCGAGGACGGCATCGTCGGGCCGTACAACGGCTCGAACGCCCGCGAGGTGATGATGTCGGTTGCCGACTGGGAGGCGCGCGACCAGAACGCCGCCGACGAGGAAGAACCCGCCACGCCCCCCCCGGCGACCACCTCGTCGTTCAAGGCGACCGAAGCGGCCGAGGTCGAAGCCGAGGCAGCCGTCGATGACAGCGAAGAGGACGAGTACGAAGACGACGAAACCGACGAGTACGAGGAAGAGGAAGAGGAAGACGAATCGCCCGAAGGCGAGTCGGCCGAAGACGACGAGGAGTGGGAGTACGAAGAGGAGGACGAGGCCGAGGAGGAGGACGCCGAGGAAGAAGGCGAGGCCGACGAAGAAGAGTGGGACGAGGAAGAGGACGGCGAGTGGGACGAAGAGGAAGAAGACGAGGAGCCGCTGCAGGACAGCGCGTAGCTCGTTAGCGGACCGAGAGTTGCTTGGCCAACGGCCAGGCTCGCCGTAGGTCCGTGGGTTGAGGTCGGCCCTCAGCCAACGGGGGGACGATTCCCATCCCCCAACCGAGGGCGATGCCTTAGGCTACGGTGTCTATTGCCTCTAGCCAAACGGATGCGATAGCTCAGTCAGCCAGCCGCCAGGCCGTGACTTCTTGCGTCGGCCGGCTGATGCCGTACATCACGCCGGGCGTGCTCCGGTCCCAGGCGATCCCCTGGCCGGTGATCCCGAGTGACAGGGTTTGCTTCAGCTTGAGGGTCGACCCGCAGCGCGGCAGAGCCAGCTCGTACAGCTCGCCGCGGTCGTGCCCGGTCGCAAAGAGCCGCCCGTCGGGGGACCAGCCGCCGCCGGAGCAGCTGTGCGGCGCAAAGCGGTCGAGCACCTCGGAGGGGAAGACCCACCCCGCCGTGCGGCGCCAGTGCTCGTCGAACTTGACGAGCGAGGTGTAGGTGTGCGGCTTGGCGAGCGGGTCGTCGTTGACCTTTTCTGAGTAGTGCGCGAACACGGCCCACCAGGCGCCGTCGTGCCGGTCGACCAGGGTGAGCGAGCCCTCGTAGATGCCGAAGCTGTGCGAGTCGACGTGCTCGAGGGTCGCGGCGTCGAACACCTCGAGCGAGCTCGTTTCCGGGAACTTAGGGAAGTTCGAGTGCGCGCAGTACAGCCGCCCGTCGCGGACGACGCCCGAGTTGAGGTGCCGCAGCGGCAGCTCGTCGGTGGCGGCCCAGCGGCGGACCGGCGCGCCCGACCGCTTGTCGTACTTGCCGATCGCCGAGTTGGCGATGGCGTAGAAGTGTGACTCGTCGACGGCGACCGCCTGGACCGCTTCGGTCGCGGCGAAACGGGCGACCTGCTTAAGGTCGTAGTCGGCCTTGGTGGCGTTGTCATCGGCGGCCGCGGGGACTCCCCCCACGACCAACGGCAGGCACAAGAACGCGGCAAAGGGGCTCGCGCTCGGACGGTGTAAGACCCGCGGCACTTCGGACTCCTCACATCGGGGTGTTCTCGGGACGCAGACGCGTCCGAGTCTAGCCGCCCCGTGTTAGCGGAGTGTGAATGCGGCGGCTATTTCTCGGGCTCCTTCTTCTCGTCGTCGCCCGTGGCGGCGTCCGCGTCGTTCTTGCCCTTGAGCTCCTTGAGCTGGTCGGCCATCTTCTCCTGCTGCTCCCCGAGCTCCCGCACCAGCTTCCGCAGCTCGGAGACCTCCTTCGGGGCGCTGGGGGCGTCCTTTTCGATCTTCTCGATCGCCTGCTTGGCCGCCCGGCCGAGGCGGTCTTCGCGGCTGCTGTAGGTCCGCAGCGCGGCGATCGAGCGGCGGTCGCCCAGCTCGCCAAGGGCCTCGACCGCTCCGGTCTGGACCTTGCTCGACGGGTCGTTCAGGTAGCCGACGATCACCTTCCGGGCGGCGGGGGCGTGCTCGGTGTCCTTGGCCAGCTTGCCGAGCGCCTGCAGCGACTCGGCCATGCCGCGGTCGGTGAAGTCCTGGCGGCGGGCGCTGAGGGTCCGCATCACCGCGGGCGTCAGCGTCGGGTCGGCGGTGCGGGCGGCGGCGGCGATGGCGGCCTCGGCCAGCACGTTCTGGAAGCTCTCCTTGCCCATCGCACCGCGGATCGCGTCGAGTGCGGCGGGGTCGGTGTACGCGCTGAGCGAACGTACCGCCGACGCGGCGATGTCGGGGTTCTTTTCTTCGGACACGACCTTGCTGAGCTGCTCGAGCGCCTCGGCGCGGTAGAACTTGCCGATCGACTCAATGACCTCCTTGCGGACGCGGGCGTCCTCCTGATTGAGCGAGGCGGCCAGGGCCTCGTACGCCTCGTCGGACTCGCGGTCGGACAGGGCGTCGGCGGCCGCCAGTCGGACGCCGTAGAACGGGTCGGAGTTGAGGGCCGTCTTGAGGGCCTCGAGCGACTTGGCGTCCTTCTTTTTCTTGAGGGCCGCGACCGCCAGCAACCGGCCGACGACGTCCTGCTCGTTCTTGAGCTGCTCCTCGAGCATCTCCTGCGGCTTGTCGAACTCAACCTTGGCGAGCACGGTGAGTTCGGGGTCGAACCGGACGATCGACGGCTTGCCAGGGAGCGGCACGTAGAAGTCCTGTTCCTTCTGGTCGACCGTGATCGCGTGGTCGATGTTCTTGCCGTCAACGGCGAAGCGGAGCTTGGTCGGGAGGTGGAACAGCAGCACGTCGTTGTTGACCTCTTGGGTCTGCTTGACGCTCACCTTGGCCAGGCCCTCCTTGGGCAGCCACTTGTAGCTGACCTTCAATACCGGGAAGCCGCCGTGGTAGACCCACTGGTCGAAAAAGCGGTCGAGCGACCTGCCCGACACGTCCTCGAGCTCGGCCATCAAGTCGGGCGTGGTAACGCTGGTGAAGGCGTGCTTCTCGAGGTAGTTCTTGATCGCCTGGCGGTAGAGGTCCTTGCCGAGCTGGCTGCGGAGCATGTGCAGCACCCAGGCGCCCTTGGGGTAGGCGCGGAAGTCGAACTGGTCCCAGGCCGCCTTGTAGCCGCGGTAGACGATGGGCCGGGTGTCCTTGTCCTTGGTAAGGATGGCGCGGGTGGCGTCGTTGTACAGGCGGTACAGCATCTCGTCGCGGCCCAGCTTGTGGGCGTCGTACAGGTGGGTGTAAAAGGTCGCGAAGCCCTCGTTGAGCCACAGGTTGGCCCAGTCCTCGCACGTGACGTAGTCGCCAAACCACTGGTGGGCCATCTCGTGCGCGTCGAGGTTGCGGCTGGAGCGGAGGTTCTCGGTCTCGTCGGAGTAGATGGTGCGTTCGGTCAGCACGGTCAGCGTGGTGTTCTCCATGCCGCCAGCGATGAAGTCGCGGCCGGTGACCTGGTAGTACTTGGCCCAGGGGTACGGCACGCCGATCTCTTGCTGGTAGAACTCCATGATCTTGGCGGTGTCGGCGAACGAGTTTTTAGCGTGCTCGGCCAGCGAGGGCTGTGTGTAGAAACCGAGCGGGATGTCGCCCGCCTGGTCGGTCAGCTCGGCGAACTTGCCGGCGGCCAGGCAGATCAGGTAGCTGGCGTGCGGCAGGTCCTGCTTCCAGTGGACGGTCTTCTGACCGTCGGCCTCGTCGGTTGAGACCAGGCTGCCGTTCGACAACACGGTCATCTCGCTCGGCACGTGGCAGATGACCTCGCTGGTCGACTTCTCGTTGGGGTAGTCGAAGTTGGGGAACCAGTGCCGCGCCTCGTGCGGCTCGCCCTGGGTCCACAGGTGCGTGTCCCCGGCGGGGTAGCCGTCCTTCGCCGTGCGGAAGTAGAGGCCCTTGTCCGGCTCGGCCGTGTACTTGACTACTACCTCGGCCTCGCGGTCGAGCTTCAGCGGCGCGGCGAACAAGATCGTCAGGTGCTCGCCGTCGTTGACCCAGTCCTTGATCTCCTGCGACGCGGTGACGCTGGTCACCCGCAGGTCGACCGCGTCGAGGATGACCTCGTCTACCGGGCGGCTGATCGGTTTGAAGGTGAGGGTGGTCTCGCCCGCGATGGTGTGGGTTTCGAAATCGGGGGTGACGTTGATCTTAATGTTCAGCACGTCAATGACCCGGTCCGGCGCATAGTGCCTGGCATCCGTGGTGGCGCCGGGCTCCGGCCCGAGCTGCGCCGCCCCCTGACAGTAGCGGCAGACGCAGAGCTCTTCGGCGGCCGCGGCGCCAGCGGCGCACGCGAGGATGAGGGCGATGGTCGACAGAGAAACGGTAAGCGGGAGTCTCGTCATCAGAGCGGTGTCTCGCAGGAAGGCATGATGCAGCCAGGCGCCAGGGGCTGCACTGGGAGGGCGGGTGGTAGCAAGTATAGCCCGCCGATCGGGCGGCCGGGGGGTCTGGGTAAGATGAGCCGCTCGGCCGTCGATTGCAAGGTCCCTCTGCCGGCCGGCGGCGGCGGGGCGGGGCCAGTCGCCCTTGACGCCAGCGGCGAGAAACTCCTAGTCTCCGCGACCCCCAACTGGGCCCCGGCAGGCGTACGCGGCCAGCCAGGCCCGAGATCAAACAAGGGATTCGAATGCGTCACCGCCTGAAAACGTTGCTCCCGCTGGCGTCCGCCGCCGCGATTGCGCTCGCCTCGTTGTGCTGCGCTCCCCCCGCCGCCCACGCGATCGACTGGCCGTTTTTTGGCGGCGGCGGTGATGCGCCGGCGTCGGGCCGCACGGGACCGGGGACCGAGGAGTGGTGGAAGCAGCACAAGAAGTCCGCCGTCATGACGCCGGGCAAGGGATACCAGGTGCCCGGCTACGACGGCTACTACGACGCCAAGGGCCGCCCGATGGACGCGCCGGCCGACGAGGTGATCGACTCGCTGGTCGACGAAGACGAGCCGGTCGGTCTGCTGCCGGGCCTCGACCCCAAGACGCACATCAAGAACCTCAAGGAGGCGGTCGGCCGCGGCGCCGACCAGGGCGTCGCGGGGCAGATGCTTGCCGAGGGCAAGACGTTGTTCCAGCAGCAGGAGTACGGCAAGGCCGCCAGCCGCTTCGAGTCGGCCGCCGACTACGCCGCCGGGTCGACTGTCGAGGCCGAGGCGTTGTTCATGCTCGGCGAGTGCTACTTCTGGCAGGACAAGTACCTCAAGGCCCGCGACACCTTCAACGGCCTGGTTAGCAAGCACCCCAACACGCGGAACCTGAACACGCTGATCGGCCGCCAGTGGGTGATCGCGCAGTACTGGGAGAAGCACTACTTCGACTACAACAAGACGGCGCGTCTGCGTCCCAACCTGCTGGACGGCACCCGCCCCACGTTCGACACCATCGGCCAGGCGATCAAGACCTACGACAGCATCCGGCTGAACGACCCGACCGGGCCCTGGGCAGACGACGCCATCATGGCGACCGCCAGCATCTACTTCCGCCAGGAGCGCTACGGCGACGCCGACTACCAGTACTCGCTGCTGCGGAAGGAGTACCCGCGCAGCGAGCACCAGTTCAACGCCCACGTGCTCGGCCTGCAGGCCAAGCTCCGCAAGTACCAGGGCGCCGACTACGACGGCGCCGTGCTCGACGAGGCCAAGGTGCTGCTGAAGCAGATCCGCACGCAGTTCGCCGGTCGCCTGACCGACGAGGAGAAGGATCGCCTCCGCAGCGCCCAG
The DNA here is from genome assembly GCF_007859935.1 of Posidoniimonas polymericola. Classification (NCBI taxonomy): domain Bacteria; kingdom Pseudomonadati; phylum Planctomycetota; class Planctomycetia; order Pirellulales; family Lacipirellulaceae; genus Posidoniimonas; species Posidoniimonas polymericola. The sequence goes on from NZ_SJPO01000008.1 coordinate 165,225, forward strand.
GCCGAGGTCGCCAAGGCGACCGAGGAACGCGACCTCCGCATGGCGCAGTACTACGACAAGACCTCACACTACGGCGCGGCCCGGCAGTACTACGGCCGGATCGCCCAGAACTACGGTTCTTCACCGGTAGCGCAGCAGGCGCGGGAACGCCTCGCGGAGATCGGCGGCGAGCCCGCCAGGCCCGAGAAGCCGATGAGCTGGCTGGTCGACCTGTTCCCGGAAAGCAGGGAGCGATCGATCGTCAACCAGATCCCCGAGCTCCGCCGCGACGCCGAGACCCGCGTCGCCGAGGCGCCGGGGGACGCGACCACCAAGTAGGCGCCTCCCCGATTCGCCGACCCGAGCGAAGCAAACGGAATCGCCTCGGCCGGGCGTGACTTGGCTCGGAGGGCCGTTTCCCTAGTTCAGAGTCCGAATATGGTTGGCGCTAAACACCGACAGACAGCCCGGCGGCCGATGCTCGTCGGCTTCTGCTTGCTCGCGGTCGCGGGCTGCGCGAACTACCAGGCCGGCTCGGGATCGCTCTACGCCCCCGACGTGCACACCGTTTACGTTCCGATGATCGAGTCGGAAAGCTTCCGCCGCGACCTCGGCGAGCGGCTGACCGAGGCCGTCTGCAAGGAGATCGAGCAGAAGACCCCGTTCAAGGTCGTCGGCGACCCGTCGGCCGACAGCGTGCTGACCATCAGGCTCCGCCCCGACGCCCGCCGTGTCGTGGCCGAGGACGGGCTGGATCAGGCGCGGTACCTCGAGAACGAGCTGTCCGCGGAGGTCTCGTGGATCAACCGCCGCCGGCTGCCGATCATGCCCTCCCAGTCGATGCCGCTGCCGGGCGGCCTGACCGAGGTGCAGGAGTCTTCGCTGCTGATCCCGGCCGCGGGCCAGACGGTGGCCTCGCAGCAGCAGGCCGCCATCCACAGGCTGGCCGAGCAGATCGTCGGGCTGATGGAAGAGCCGTGGTAGTCGCGTCGCACGCTACTTAGCGTTGCGCTTCGTACACTACCCGACCGTCGACGATCGTCACCCCCACCTGGGCCTCGCTGACCTTGGCTGGCGCCTCGCGGGGGTCGACGTCAAACACCACGATGTCGGCCAGCCTGCCGGGGCTCAGCATGCCGAGCTTGTCCTCGTCGAACATCGCGTACGCCGCGTCGGCGGTGTAGGCCCGCAGCGCCTCGTCGAGCGAGATCCGCTGCTCCGGGTACCAGCCGTCCGGGTTCTTGCCGTCGAGTGTCCGCCGGTTGACCGCGGCCTCGAGCCCCATCGCCACCGAGGCGGGCGCCACGAACCAGTCGCTCCCGAAGGCGAGCTTGGCGCCCGTGTCGAGCAGGCTGCGGAACGCGTAGGTCGTGCGGCAGCGGTTGACGCCGATCAGCGGCTCGGCCCAGCGGCCGTCGTCGATGGCGTGGTAGGGCTGCATGCTGGCGATCACGCCCAACCCGCCGAACCGCGGGATGTCGTCCGCGTGCGGGTGCTGGGCGTGCTCGATGCGGAACCGCCGGTCGCGGGGGCCGTTCTCCCGCGCGACCTGCTCGAAGATGTCGAGCTGGATTCGGTTCGCGCGGTCGCCGATCGCGTGGACCACCACCTGCAAGCCAGCCCGGTCCGCGCCGCGGGTCCAGGCCAGCAGGTCCTCGGGGCGATTCACCAGCAGGCCCCGGTCGGACGGTTTGTCGTCGAACGGCTCGAGCATCGCCGCCGTGTGGGAGCCGAGCGAGCCGTCGACGAACCCCTTCAGGCCGTTGATCCGCAGCCAGTCGTCGCCGGGGCCGTTCTCCTGGACGTCGCGTTGGAGCAGCTCCCAGCGCTCCAGCGGCGTGTACGCCCGGACGCGCATCCGCAACCGGCCGCCGGAACGCGCCGCCCGCAGGGCCGTGAGGTCGCGGAGCGAGCCCATCTGGCAGATTGAGGTCACGCCACGCTCGAGCATGTAGTCGGTGGCGGCGTCGAGGTGCCGCAGCATGGTCTCGGCCGACGGCTGTGGGAGCACGCCGCCGATGAGTCCCATGGCGTTGTCGCGCAGCAGGCCCGTGACGCGGCCCGAGGCGTCGCGTTCAATGGCGCCCCCGTCGGGGGCTTCGGTCTGGTCGTCGACGCCGGCCATCTTCAGGGTCAGCGAGCTGGCCAGGCCCATGTGGCCGTCGAGCCGTTTGATCCAGACCGGGTGGTCGCCGGCGGCTTCGTCGATCCACTCCCGGTCGGGGAGTTCACCGCCCCACAGGGTGTGGTCCCAGTCGCCGCCGGTGATCCACTCCCCGGCAGGGAGCGTGGCGGCGTGCTCCGCAATCCGGCGGACAAACAGCTCGCGTGAGTCGGCGTCGCGGAGCTGCACACCGCTGAGGTTGCTGCCGCCGGTGAACACGTGGACGTGCGAGTCGATGCAGCCCGGGATGACGAGGCCGCCACCGGCATCGACGACGCGCGTCGATTGGTCCGCGAGCGCCTCGACATCGGCTCGACTGCCGACTGCCACGATCTTGTTGCCCCGGACGGCGACCGCCTCGGCGGTGGGGCGAGCAGGATCGGCGGTCCACACCGGCCCGCCGACGACAATCAGCGTGGCGGGGCCGTCTTCGGCCGAGCAGCAGGGCGTCAAATTCGCTATCAGCAGCGCTATGGTAGCGGCGGTAGTTAAACGCATCATGCCCTTGGGTCCTGCATCGATGTTGTCGCCGCCTCGTTTACGGCTCCTTGATAACCGACCGTGCTTGTCGGCATCAAGCAACCGATTGCGCAGAGCATTCTGACTTCTGGTGGGGGGCACAAAAAAAGCCGCCCGCATCGGTGATGCGGGCGGCTAGATGGTTTTCGTGGCAGGCTGTGACAGCTGCTGCCTACTTGCGAGCTCTGCGGCGACGGGCGACGACCATGCCGACGCTGCCCGCGACCAGGCTGCCAAACAGGAACGCGGTCGGTTCGGGCACCGCAGCCACCGTGAACTGGCCGATGACTCCGCCGAGGCGGAAGGCGTTACCGCCGTCGCCGGGGGTGATCGGCGCGGCGATGGCGAAGAACGACTGGGGCAGGTTCCCGCCGGTGAGGCTGTCAATATTGATCGGAGCCGCCTGGCTGTTAGTGCCCGTGTAAAAGTTGTCGCCGGTAGTCGGGATGATGGGGTCGAGGCTGAACACGACCGTGTCATTCACGCCCGAGCTGGTGAGGCTGGCGGTCTTGAAGCCGTCGAACGACGCCGTGCCGCCGACCACGTTCGCGACGCTCATCGACAGGTACAGGAACTCGCCGTTCGACACCGCGTTCGGGCCATTGCCTACAACGCCGAGCCCGGCGGTAGAGGTGTGGATGTTGCCCGAGCCGATGACGCTTAGCGTCGCGTCGAACGTGACGCCACTTTGGCTGACTGGCACCGTGAGCGAGTAGAACGCCCCCGACGCCGAGCCGGTCTTGGTGTTGAACGAAGCGGTAACGAGGTCAGCAAAAGCGCACTGCGCCATGAGCAACGACGCAACGAGGCCGGCCAGGAGGGGTTTTTGGATCGCCATGGGTGCTTCTCTGGTGGGAAATCTAGGCAGGTCGCCGCGCCAATGAACTGTCTGCTCGGTGTTAGAATGGGGACGCAGCGTAGTCTAGTGTGACCGCTGTGCGGATTCGGATCAACAGAAAGTTTACCGGTAGTCCGCATTTTAGCGACAATACCCACCCGAATGGGTGTTCTTGGCTACTTCACCACGTCCGCAAACGCTGCCTTGAGCGCCCTCAGGCCGGAATCGCCCTGCTCGCGGGCGACCACCACGTTCACTTTGACTTCGCTAGTCGAGATCAACTCGACGTTAATCCCGGACTCGCTGAGGGCGCGGAACATCCGGGTGCTGACCCCAGTGTGGCTGCGGATCCCCACGCCGTTGACCGACAGGATCGCCACGGTTTCGGATGCGGTAACGTCGCCGCCCAGCTTTGAGCTGAGCTCTTCGACCACCTTGCGGGCGCTGTCGATCTCGCTGGCGGGCACGGTGAAGCTGACGGTCGTCTTGCCGTCGGCGCCGACGCCCTGGACGATCATGTCGACAATGATTCCCTCGGCGGCGACCCCCTCGAAGATGTCGGCCGAGATGCCCGGTTGGTCGGGGACGTGCGACATCGTGATCAACGCCTGCGAGTCGTCGAGCTCGCAGCCCTGCACGGTCAGGTCCTCCATCGCCTGCAGCCCGCTGACTACGGCCGCAAGGTCGGCTGCCTGCGAGACCTTCTGCGAGGCCTCGAACGGCACGATCTTGGCGGGCGCGCGGTCGAGTTCGAACTCGCCGTGCACCGCGCGCAGCGCCTCAAGGCCCTGCTCCCGCTTCACCAGGCAGCTCACCTTGATCTCGCTGGTGGTGATGGCCTGGATGTTGATATTGGACTCCGCGAGCGCGCGGAACATCCGGTCGGCAACGCCCGATTGGGTCGCCATGCCGAGTCCCACCACCGAGACCTTGCAGACCGTTTCGTCATGCGAGATCGGGCCGGCGCCGAGCTCGGCGGCCGCGTCACGCACGGCGGCCAACGCCCGAGCGAGGTCGCCCTGCACAACCGTGAACGAGATGCTCGCCTTCCCCTCACTGCCGGGGGTCTGCAGGATCATGTCAACCGTGATGTTGAGGTCGGCCAGTCGGCGGAAGATGTTGAGGCTGGCCCCCGGCTCGTCGGGCACGCCCTCGATCGTGATGCGGGCCTCTTCCTTGGTGAGCGCACAGCCGCTGACGGGGCGGTCGTCGGACTCGCTGATGGGTCCGATGATGGTGCCGGGCTCGTCGGTAAACACGCCGGAGTTGCGGACGTGAATCGGCACGTGGAACTTTTTGCCGAACTCGATCGAGCGGCTGTGCATCACGCCGGCGCCAAGGCTGGCGAGCTCGAGCATCTCGTCGTGGCTGACCTGCATCATCTTGCGGGCCGAAGCGACCAGCCGCGGGTCGGTCGTAAACACGCCGTCGACGTCGGTGTAGATCTCGCACATGTCGGCGCCGAGGACCGCCGCCAATGCCACGGCCGAGGTGTCGCTGCCGCCGCGGCCCAGCGTGGTGATGTTCAGCTCCTGGTCGACCCCCTGGAAGCCGGCCGCGATGACGATGTTGCCCTCGTCCAGCAGTCTCCGCATCCGGCTGGTGTCGATCGATTGGATCCGCGCCCGGGTGTGCGAGCTGTCGGTCAGGACGCCGATCTGGCCGCCGGTCAGGCTGACCGCCTTGCCGCCGAGGTCGTGGATGGCCATCGCCACCAACGCCACGGAGACCTGCTCACCGGTCGACAGCAGCATGTCCATCTCACGCGGCGAGGGGTCGTCGCACACCTGGCCCGCGAGGTCCACCAGGATGTCAGTGTTCTTGCCCATCGCGCTGACGACCATCACCACCTGGGCGCCCTGCTGCTGGGCGCGGAGAGCGCGACGGGCCGCCGCGCGGATCTTCTCGGCGTCGGCCACACTGGTGCCGCCAAATTTCTGAACGATTAGGGACATGGTTGCTAGTGGAACGGTTGTTGATGGGGACCGCCAAGACGCCAAGACGCCAAGTTGGTTTCCGTTAGGTTAAGACAACTCGCTTAATGCCGTCTTTCAGCAAGACGACGTGAAAATTGATTAGTAGCCCGAGCTCAAGCTCGGTCGCCTTCAGGTAGTTGATGACCTTCGCGTGGTGGATAGGGTGCAGCGCTTCAGTCGCTTTCAGCTCGACGACCAATCGCTCACCGACGAGCAAATCGAGCCGGGCATCTCCGACGGGGCGCCCCTTGTACCGTAGTGCAACGGGTTTCTGGCGTTCGAACGCCACGCCTCGCAATTCCAGTTCAATACAGAGGGCTTCTTCGTAGGTTGACTCAAGGAACCCGGGGCCGAGGATCTTGTGTACCTCCAAGGCCGCGTCGACGACTTCCGCCGCCAGTTGGTCGAGTTCTGCATCGGGCTCTCGCATAGAACTCGCTTCCCTTGGCGACTTGGCGTCTTGGCGGTTTTTTTATTCGCCGATGAACCACCGCATCGCGTCCCACCCCTTGTCGAACGTCAGCTCGCTGGCCGCGGCGTTTGTGTCGCCGTAGGCCTGGCATGCGTCGGGGGTGACGCCGGCGCCGGCCATGGCGACCGGTACGTTGCCGTGGGTGTGCTTCTTGGTGCTGAGGAACGTCGGGTGGTCGGGGCTGATCATCACCCGCCAGTCGCCGTGGCTCGTTAGCGCTTCGAGCAGCGGGCCGACGATGTGCTGGTCGATCTGCTCGATTGCCTTGACCTTCTCATCGCAGCGGCCCTCGTGGCTGGCTTCGTCGGGCGCCTCGATGTGGACGCAGACAATGTCGTACTTGTTTAATGCCTGGATCGCGGCCCGCCCTTTGGCGGCGTAGTCGGTGTCGAGGTAGCCGGTGGCGCCGTCGACCTCGATCCGGTCCCAGCCGACCAGCGCGGCGATGCCCCGCAGCAGGTCGACCGCCGTGATCATCGCGCCCTTGGGTCCGAATTTCTGAGCGAACGGCTCGAGAGACGGTGCGCCCCCCTGGCCCCACAGCCAGGTGTTGGTGGCCGGGCTCTTGCCGTTGGCGATGCGGGTCTTGTTGACCGGGTGGTCGGCCAGCAAGTCGGCGCACGCGTCCATCAGCTCGACCAACACATCGGCCCCGGGACCGCGTGGGTGGGCATTGGCGACCGGCAGGTCGGTCCAGTCGTGCGGCGCCTCGGTGCGGGTCGATTTGTCAAACGGCGCGGCGAGCTTCGCCCCCCGCCAGATCAACAGGTTGCGGTAGCTGACGCCGGGCACGAACTCGAGCGCGCCTTTCCACTTCGGGTCGCTGGCGATTTCGGCCTGTACCGACTCGAACAGGGCGGTCGACTCCTCGGTCGAGATGTGATCCGCGGTGAAGTCCTGCATCACCCGCTCGCCGTCGACTTCGCCGATGGTGACCAGGTTGCAGCGGACGGCCCAGTCGCCCTTGCCGAGCGCGATCCGCTGGGCGGCGGCCTCCATCGGCGCGCGGCCGGTGAAGTGCGCGAACGGGTCGTACCCCAGCAGGCTGAGGTTGCCGATCTCCGACCCGGCCGGCAGCTCGTCAGGCGTGTGGCACGCGCTGGCGATCACCCCCTGGGCGACCACCGCGTCCATGTGCGGGGTAGCGGCCGCCTCAAGCGGGGTCTTACCACCGAGCGACTCCTGCGGCTGATCGGCGGCGCCGTCGGGGATGATGATGAGGTATTTCATTCGATTTCGGATTGGTGATTTCGGATTGCGGATTGTGTGCAATCAACTAGTGCCAGTCGTGTCCGCACCAGAGGCATTGTTTGGCAACCGGAGTACGAACAATACGTTGGCAAGCAGGACACCGATTGATGAACACATCTTCCCTTTTCTGAGAGATGATCCGTCTCGCTGCATCGTCTAAATAGCTTTCGATGTCACCTTCGATGATCTGACGTATCCGATCGCTTCCGTTGATGTATGACTCAATGTCGTCTTTTGCATGGTCAATTGGAGTTTCTCGATGTGACTGCTTGTTTCGCAGTACAGCGATTGCGATGACGCAGCGTTCCTCATCGCTGAAGAGATGAGGGTAGTAGGCGTTGAGGTACCACCGGAGGGCGGTGTCGTCGTGGTAGTCCTCGGAGTCTTCTGCCATTCCGAAATCTGCAATCCGAAATCCGCAATCGTCAGTCCCGGACCCACATCTTCACCGGCTCACCTCGACACGCATCGAGGGCGGCGATCTTGGCGCAGGCGCGGTCGGTGGCGGCTTCGCTCGCGCGGTGGGTCATCACGACCAGCGGCACGGCGGTGTCGCCTTCCAACGGCTCCTTCTGGAGGATCGACGCGATCGAGATCCCCTCGGCGCCGAACGCCTCGGTGACCTTGGCCAGGACGCCGGGGCTGTCCTCGACCATTGCCCGGACGTAACGCTTGCCGGTCGAAGTGGCGAAGTCGGCCTGGTCGACCCCCTTCACCTGGTCCGACCAGAGGCCGAGCGTGCGGAAGGTGATCGCGGTGCGTCCGACGGCGGTGTCGATCAGATCCGCGGCCACGGCCGAGGCGGTCGGCATCTGGCCCGCCCCCTGGCCGTGGTAGAACAGCGGGCCGACCGCGTCGCCCTTGACCAGCACCGCGTTGAACGGGCCGCCTACCTCGCCGAGCGGGCTGCCGGCGCGGACCAGCGCGGGGTTCACCTCGCAGTCGAGGCCGTGCTCCTTCAGGTCGGCGATCGCCAGCAGCTTGATCTTGTAGCCCATCTCCTGGGCGTAGTTCACGTCGAGCAGGTCCACGGTGTCGATGCCGGACCGCGGGATGTCCCGCCAGTTGAGCCGGGCGCCGAAGGCCAGCTGGCACAGGATCGCCAGCTTCTGGGCGGCGTCGGTGCCGTCGACGTCCATCGAGGGGTCGGCCTCGGCGTAGCCGAGTCGCTGGGCCTCGGCCACGACATCCGAGTAGGCGGCGCCCTCGGTGTGCATCTTGTCGAGGATGAAGTTGCTGGTGCCGTTGAGGATGCCGTGCAGCGAGGTGACCTGGTTGGAGGTCAGGCACTGGCTCAGGTTGGCGATGATCGGGATGCCGCCCGCCACCGAGGCCTCGAATGCGATTGACCGGCCGAGCTCACGCGCCTTGTCGAACAGCTCCGGGCCGTGCTCGGCCAGCAGGGCCTTGTTGGCCGTGACGACGTCCTTGCCCGACTCCAGCAGCCGGATCATGACCGAGCGGGCCGGCTCGATGCCCCCCATCAGCTGGGCGACGACCTTGATCTCGGGGTGGTCGATGACCTCGTCGATGCTGTCGGTCAGCACCCCGTCGGGCAGGTCGCAGTCGCGGGGCTTGCTGAGGTCCCGCACGGCGGCCTTCTCGAGCCACAGCACGCGGCCGGCGTGCCGGGCGGTGCGGTCGCCGTGGTCCAGCAGGATCTTCGCAACACCGCTGCCGACGGTCCCCAGGCCAATAATGCCAACTTTGGTCTTTTCCACGGTGATATCGCTCGGCCGCTAGAAGAAATGAGCCACAGATGAACGCGGATGGACGCAGATCGGTCCCTTGTCTGACCGATCGGTGCTCATCCGTGTTCATCCGCGGCCGAAAATCGACCCCTCATGGTAGTTGGCGAATCGACCGAAGGTCAATGGGCGGAGCGGTTTGCGCTGATGGGTTCCGGCGGTAGAATCGCCGGTTCGGCTTCCAACCAGCCAGGACGACCTGCGACTGCACTCTGCCTTACAAATTCCGCACTCCTGCGATTCAACATGCCCCGCTACAACCCCGCGACGATTGAGCCCAAGTGGCAAGCCTACTGGGACAAGGAAAAGACCTTTGCTGCGCCGCAGCTGCCGGAGGGGGACGGGCCCAAGCTTTACGCGCTGGATATGTTCCCCTACCCGTCGGGCGATGGGCTGCACGTGGGGCACCCGGAGGGGTACACGGCGACCGACATTGTCTGCCGCGCGAAGCGGATGCAGGGCGTCAGCGTGGTGCACCCGATGGGGTTCGACGCGTTCGGCCTGCCGGCTGAGGAGCACGCCATCAAGACCGGCGAGCACCCGCGGGTGCAGACCGAGAAGAACATCGCCACGTTCCGGCGGCAGCTGAAGATGCTCGGCTTCAGCTACGACTGGGACCGCGAGATCGCCACGACCGACGTCGACTACTTCCGCTGGACGCAGTGGATCTTCCTGCAGCTCTACGACACCTGGTTCGACAAGGAGCAGCAGAAGGGCCGGCCGATCGCCGAGCTCGATATCCCTGGAGACGTGCAGGAGCTGGGCGAGGACTTCGCCGCCAAGTGGGTCGACGAGCAGCGGCTCGCCTACCAGAGCGAGGCGCCGGTCAACTGGTGCCCGGCGCTCGGCACGGTGCTGGCCAACGAGGAGGTGATCGACGGCAAGAGCGAGCGGGGCGGCCACCCGGTCGAGCGCCGCCCGCTGCGGCAGTGGATGCTGCGGATCACGGCCTACGGCGACCGCCTGGAGAGCGAGCTAGAGGACCTCGACTGGCCCGAGGGCGTGAAGGCGCTGCAGCGCAACTGGATTGGGCGCAGTGTCGGCGCTGAAGTGGACTTCCGCCTGGCCGATGCAAAGGCGCCAGCGGCATCGGGGAGTTTCCCCGCCAAGCCGGCCGAGGACGTGCTGCGCGTCTATACCACACGGCCCGACACGCTGTTTGGCGCCACGTACATGGTGATCGCGCCCGAGCACCCGCTGGTTGGCAAGCTGACCACCGCAGAGCAGGCCGACGCCGTTAACGAGTACGTGAAGGCCGCTTCATTCAAGAGCGACCTCGACCGCACCGAGCTCGCCAAGGACAAGACCGGCGTGTTCACGGGCTCCTACGCCATCAACCCGGTGAATGGCGAGCAGATCCCGATCTGGATCGCCGACTACGTGCTGATCAGCTACGGCACCGGCGCCATTATGGCCGTGCCGGCGCACGACGAGCGGGACTTCGAGTTCGCCGAAAAGTACAACATCCCGATCAAGGCGGTCGTGCAGCCCGCGAGCGACGTCCCGCCGGAGGACGCCGAGAAGATCCTCGCCGGCCAGCTGTGCTACCCGGCCGAGGGCATCGCCATTAACTCCGGCGACTTCGACGGCACGCCGACCGCCGAGTTCAAGCAGAAGATCACGGCCTGGCTCGAGGAAAAGGGCCTCGGTCAGCAGGCGGTCAACTACAAGCTCCGCGACTGGCTGTTCAGCCGGCAACGGTTCTGGGGCGAGCCGTTCCCGCTGATGCACCAACTCGATGATGACGGACAACGCACCGGTATTGTCCGCACGGTGCCGGAGGACGAGCTGCCGGTCGACCTGCCGCACCTGGTCGACTTCAAGCCGCACGGCCGGCCCGAGCCGCCGCTGGACAAGGCGCCCGAGGAGTGGCTGTACCCGGTCATCGATGGCGTGAAGTACAAGCGCGAGACTAACACCATGCCGCAGTGGGCCGGCAGCTGTTGGTACTACCTGCGGTTCCTCGACCCGACGAACAGCGAGGCGCCGATCGATCCCGAGATCGAGAAGGCGTGGATGCCGGTCGACCTCTACATCGGCGGCGCCGAACACGCGGTGCTGCACCTGCTGTACGCCCGGTTCTGGCACAAGGTCCTCTTCGACCGCGGCGTGGTGCACACCCGCGAGCCGTTCCAGAAGCTCGTCAACCAGGGCATGATCCTGGGCGAGAACAACGAAAAGATGTCCAAGAGCCGCGGCAACGTGGTCAACCCCGACGATGTGGTGAGCGAGTATGGCGCCGACAGCCTGCGGCTGTACGAGATGTTCATGGGCCCGCTCCCCGACAGCAAGCCGTGGAATATGGACGGCGTGTCGGGCGTGCGAAACTTCCTGGGCCGGGCCTGGAGACTCGTCATTGACGACCGCAGCGACGCCATGCAACTCGCCGAGGCGCTGACCGACGACCAGCCGACCGACGATCAGCTCCGGACGCTGCACGCCACGATCAAGGCCGTCACCGAGGACATCGACAAGCTATCGTTCAACACGGCGATCGCGCGGCTGATGGAGTTCACCAACTTCTTCACCAAGGAGTCGTCGCGGCCGCGGGCGTGCCTGGAGCCGTTCGTGCTGCTGCTGGCGCCGTTCGCGCCGCACGTGGCCGAGGAGATGTGGCTCGCCCTGGGCCACAACGCAACGCTCGCCTACGAGCCGTGGCCGGCGTTCGACGAGTCGCTGCTCAAGCAGGACACGATCGAGATACCGGTGCAGGTAAGCGGCAAGGTCCGGGCAAAAGTCAACATTTCCGCAGACGCCAATCAGGACGAGGCCCTCGCCGCCGCGAAGGCCGATCCGAAGATAGCCGAGTTGATCGCCGGGAAGTCAATCGTGAAGGAGTTGTACGTGCCTGGGCGGTTGGTGAACCTAGTGGTGAAGTAGGGGATCGGCGGGCGCGGAGAATCCGCATTTCGTACGCGAGGCATGTTGTCTCTGTATCGCAAGGGCGACCTGTGTTAGGTTGACGCCCAGAGGGCAGGGCGGCGCTCTCGGTCTTTTCTTTGCGAACATTGGGCCTTCTTTGCTTAGCGATCTACTATGAAAAATGTCGTAGCCGTTGTTCTGGGGGGTGGTCGTGGCACGCGGCTGCAGCCGCTTACTACTTACCGCAGCAAGCCGGCGGTCCCGCTGGCGGCCAAGTACCGGTTGATCGACATCCCGATCAGCAACTGCCTGAACGCGGGGCTGAACCACGTGTTCGTGCTGACGCAGTTCATGACCGCCAGCCTGCACCAGCACATCCGTGGCACCTACCGGTTCGACGCCTTCGGCGGCGGGTTTGTCGAGATCCTGGCCGCGCAGCAGACCATGGACGCCGACGCCACGCTCGACTGGTACCAGGGCACGGCCGACGCGGTCCGCAAGAACCTCCGCTACCTGCTGCAGCCCGGCTTCGACTACGTGCTGATCCTGTCGGGCGACCAGCTCTACCGGATGGACTTCGCCAAGATGCTGGCCGAGCACCAGGCGAGCGGCGCGGACGTGTCGATCGCCGGCAAGCCGGTCGAGCGGTCGGAGGCCTCGGCGCTCGGCATCATGCGGCTGGACGACACCGGACGCGTGATTGGTTTTGTCGAGAAGCCGAAGACCGCCGAGCAGCTCGACCAGGTCCGCATGGACCCGGCCTGGATCGACGCCCGCGGCGTCGAGAGCCACGGCCGCGACTGCCTGGCGTCGATGGGCATCTACCTCTGGAACCGCGACGCCATGGTCGAGGCCCTGGAGCAGAGCAATTCTTCGGACTTCGGCAAGGAGATTTTCCCCAACGCCATCAAGCAGCGGCACGTCCAGGTGAGCCTGTTCGACGGCTACTGGGAGGACATCGGCACGATCCGCTCGTTTTACGAGTGCAACCTGGCGATGGCGCGGGCGGACTCGCCGTTCTCGCTGGCGGACGCCTCGGCGCCGATCTACACACGCGCCCGGTTCCTGCCGCCCACGCGGTGCGACGGCGCCGAGATCACCCAGAGCCTGATCGCCGAAGGCTGCGTGATCGAGCCGGGGGCGAAAATCGAAAACAGCGTTATCGGGCTGCGGTGCCGCATCGGCAAGAACGCGGTGATCAAGGACTCGATCCTGATGGGCGCCGACATGTACGAGACCCCCTCGCAGCTTGCCGCGCTGCCGCCCGGCGAGCCGCCGCTGGGGGTGGGCGATGGCACACTGATTCAGGGCGCGATTGTCGACAAGAACTGCCGCATCGCCCCCGGCCTGAAGGTGGTCAACGACACCGGCCAGGAGGACTACGGCGAGGGCCGCAACTGCGTCGTCCGCGACGGCATCCTGGTGGTCCCGAAGAACTGCACGCTGGGGCCGGACTGGCATCTCTAGGCCGCAGTGCGTAGGCGGTTGGGCGGCAGAATCGGACCAAACCGCATCTCCCGCAGCTTTTCGCGCGAACGTGGACGCCCCGGAGCCCGTACGCCATACTGGCAGCAAGCGCCCGGCTGAAATGGCGGGGCGCCTCCCTCCTCGTACCTTGCTCTCGCCGTCCAGGAAACGTTCAGACATGACGCGTCCCCGTTTTGACTCGCCCGTATTGGCTGTTCTCTGCTGCTTGTCCGCCGCTGGCGTCGCGTGGTCGCAGGGCTCGTCGGACCTGAAGATCAAGGCCTACGACGGCCCGGCGATCTACCTCGAGGAGAGCGCCGACGAGGTCCCCGCCCAGGTTGTCGGGAACAGCGTCCAACGAGACACCTACGACAACGGCAAGCCGAAGATTGAGCGTGGGCTCACCAAGTACTCCGACAACAGCCTGGTGAGCAACGGCATCTACCGCGAGTACTACCGCGACGGCCAGCAGTTTGTCGACGGCCAGTTTGTCGACGGCCAGCCGACCGGCGAGTGGACCTATTGGCGTCCCAACGGCGAGCTCGCCAAGAAGGTGACGTTCCAGGACGGCCTGCCCGACGGTCAGGTTGAGGTGCACCGCGCCGACGGGACGCTCGAGGCCCGCCGCTCGTTCAAGCTCGGCAAGCGGGACGGCACCTGGGAGACCTACGCCGACAACGGCGAGACCCTCATCACCGAGCACGCCTACACCGAGGGCGTCCGCAGCGGGACCTGGAAGTGGTGGTACGAGAACGGCAATCCGATGCGCGAGGCGAGCTTCGACAACGGCGTTATGACCGGCGTCGCGGTCGAGTGGGCCGAGGACGGATCGAAGCGGGCCGAGATTCCCTTCCGCGAGGGCAAACGCCACGGGGTCGCGAAGCAGTGGACCGCGGACGGCCGCGAGATCGCTCAGACCTACGAGGACGGCAAGCCCGTCAGGAATTAGTCGGGTCTTGCCCAGTTGCCTCGCCCCCGGCGGGGGCGGCTCCGGTTGTTAGCAATTCGGCCAGCAGCAGCCCTGCGAGCGGCGACCAGCCAGCCGACGGACCGGATCTGGCGATCCGGTCCCTAATTGGCGCCGCGAATGTGCGGGCCGCGGCTCGTCACGACCGCCGCCACGACGTACAATCTTGGGTCCCGCCGCCCCCCGGTTCGGGCCCCTGCACGCCCGTGCAGATCCTGTTTCGCATTGGGGGCGGCCGCCTATAGCCCCGATTGAAGCGGCCGCCGCCTTTGGCAGCGGGACGCGACATCAAACCTCGCCGACCCAGCATGGCCGACAACGAGTCCTCCCCCAAACCGCCGGCCACGCCCTCCAATCAGAAGCCGGACAAGCCGCCCCGCAAACGGCCGGTGGCGTCGTTCAGCTGGACCATGCTGCCGCTGCTGCTGCTGGTGGGCCTGCTGCTGGTGTCGCAGTTCGGCGAGCGGCCGGACGAGATCAGCTACTCCTACCTGCTTTCACAGATCGAGGACCGCAACATCGAGTCGGCCGTTTTTGCCGGCGGTCAGATGAGCGGCGAGTTTGTTAAGGCTCCAAAGATCTATCCCCAAGCCAGCTCGGCGAACGTGGGTAAGCCCGCAGCCAGCGAAGAGCAGGGAGCGGAGCCCGGCGGCGATCGGGCGCCAGACGAAGCGACCGAACCAACGCCAGACGGCGAACCAGAAACGCCCGCCGATTCGACCGAGCAGCCCGCCCCGGCCGCGGGGGACGACGCCAGTCCCGACGCGTCGGACGCCGATTCGCCGGAGACGGCCCCGAACATCGCCGCGGCGGGGCAGGAGCCGCGGCAGCTCGGCAAGCAGTTCTTTGTGGTCCTCGGCAACAATCAGTTCGAGGAAAAAGAGCTTAAGGACAAGCTGGTCGCCAGCGGCGCGGAGGTATCCAACGCCCAGGAGTTCCCCCTTAGCAGCCTGATGACGTTCATCTGGTTCCTGCTGCTGATCGGCATGGTGGTGCTGATGTTCTCGTTCATGCGTCGCGCCCGCGACCAGATGATGGGCGGCGGCATGCTGGGGAGCGTCACCAAGAGCCCCGCCAAGCGGTACAGCCCCGAGGGCGGCCCGAAGGTCACCTTCGACGACGTCGCGGGCCTGAAGGGCGTTAAACGCGACCTGAAGGAGATCGTCGAGTTCCTCCGCGAGCCCGAGAAGTTTCAGAAGCTCGGCGCCAGGGTGCCCAAGGGCGTGCTGATGAACGGCCCCCCCGGCACCGGCAAGACGCTGCTCGCCAAGGCCGTGGCTGGCGAGGCGGGCGTGCCGTTCTTCTCCATCAACGGTTCCGAGTTCATCCAGATGTTTGTGGGCGTCGGCGCCAGCCGGGTCCGCGACATGTTCAAGACCGCCAAACGCAATGCGCCGGCGATCCTGTTCATCGACGAGATCGACGCCGTCGGCCGCCAGCGTGGCGCCGGCCTGGGCGGTGGCCACGACGAGCGCGAGCAGACCCTCAACCAGATCCTCAGCGAGATGGACGGCTTCACTCCGAGCGAAACCGTCATCGTCATCGCCGCCACAAACCGGCCCGACGTGCTCGACCCGGCGCTGCTGCGGCCCGGCCGCTTCGACCGCCACGTGACGGTCGACCGCCCGACGCTCGAGGGCCGCAAGCAGCTGTTCGAGGTCCACACCCGCCAGATCCCGCTGTCCGAGGACGTCAACTTCGACCGCCTGGCCCGCGCGACCGTTGGCATGACCGGCGCCGACATCCAGAACCTGGCGAACGAGGCCGCCCTGTGGGCGACCCGGCACGACAAAAAGTTTGTCGAGATGGAGGACTTCGAGTACTCCCGCGACAAGATTATGATGGGCGCCAACCGCGAGGAGCTGCTTACCGAGGAAGAGAAGAAGCAGACCGCCTACCACGAGGCAGGCCACACGCTGGTGGCCTGGATGCTGCCCGAGTGCGACCGCGTGCACAAGGTGACCGTGATCCCCCGCGGCCGGGCGCTCGGCGTCACGCAGCTCACGCCCGACGAGGACCGCCACAACATGCCGCAGTCGCGGATGCAGGCGACCCTGGCGATGGCGCTCGCCGGCCGCGCGGCCGAGAAGATCATCTACGACGAATTCAGCGCAGGCGCCGAGAGCGACCTCAAGCGGGCCACCTCGCTCGCGCGCCGGATGGTGACGCACTGGGGGATGAGCGAACGGCTCGGCCCGGTCGCGTATTCCACCGGCGAGGAGAACCCGTTCCTCGGCCGCGAGATCGTGCAGGACCAGCGGCACTTCAGCGAGCACACCGCCCAGGTGATTGACGAGGAGGTCTCGAAGATCCTGCACAACGCCGCCGACCGCGCCCGCTCGCTGCTGACCGAGAACCGCGACAAGCTCGAGACCCTCACCAACGGCCTGCTGGAGAAGGAGGAGCTCGACGAGGACGAGATCACCGCCCTGATCGGCCCGCCCGCCCAGGGCGCCCTGCCGCCGATCGGCGCGGCGCTTGAGATCGCCCCGCCGGCGCCAACCACCACCTCGCCGCGCGACGCGGAGTGATCGGGGGCGGTGTTCGGCCGCCGTGTTAACGACCCCTTTCACCATTCTTCTGCCACTTATCTCTTTACCCGTTGCGGAGCTACCGAAGTGCTAGACCCGGCCAGCCAGAGTGTCGCCCACATGGTTTTCTTTACGCTCAAGGACCGCTCGCCTAGCGCCGTGGGGACGCTGGTCGCCTCGTGCCACGAGCACCTCGCCGGGCACGACGGCGTCGTGTACTTCAGCGCCGGCGAGCGCGCGCCCGAGTTCGACCGCCCCGTCAACGACGACCAATTCGACGTCGCGCTGCACGTCGTGTTCGAGGACCGCGCGGCCCACGACGTCTACCAGCAGCACCCGCGGCACCTCAAGTTCATCGAGACCAATAAAGAAACCTGGGCCCAGGTGCGGGTGTTCGATTCGCGGGTTTAGCGGCCCGGCGTGGGGGAATTTCTTCTTGTCGTTGTGGCAATCCGCAGCGTGGCTGGGTATGCTTAGGGCGTTGGTCTGTTCAGGCGCCCCTGTAGAATCCCCGGGAACGCACCATGTCGCGTCTTCTGTCCACGCTGTTTGCTGTCGTCTGCTTGTCACTGCCCAGCGTGTACGGCCAGGTGGTCGGCTCGGCTGTTGGGGCGGGCGCTAATCAGAACCTGATCGGCTTTGGCTTCGGCCCGCTGCCGTTGGGCGTTGAGCCGTACGCAGCCAACCCGTTCTCGCTCGAGTTCACCGCGGACACCGACGTCTTCGGCGTGGAGTCTCGTGCGACCGCGCCGGCCAACTTCCTGGACGACTCTTCCAGCGGCGGCGGCGACTCATTCGGCGCCATCAAGGCCGCCGACAACGACCCGTTCTTTGGCGTGGTGGACACCAACAACAACGACAACCCAAACAACGACCCCTTGTCGGCGGTTTGGACTTTCGACACGTCGCTCAACTCGAGTGGTTTGTACCTGTCGATGAGCTTCGCCGCGATGGGCGACTTCGAGGCCACCGGCAGCGGGGCCGACACGTTCCTCGTTGAGGCGGCGTTCGATGGCGGCCAGTTCGCACCGGTGTTCGAGAGCTTCGTCGACGACGAACTGCCGGACGTCGACTACACGCTCGAAGACGGCTCGGTCCGTGCGCTTGCCGACCCGCTGTTCCTTGCTGGGGTGCAGCTCAGCAACAATTTCACCACGCTCACGGCGCCGCTCTCTGGGGTCGGCTCCTCGCTGAGCATCCGGTTCAGCGCCCAGACCGACGGCGGCAGCGAGGTCGTCTTGTTCCGCAACCTTGAGATCCACGCCAGCGACCCGGGCACGGGCGGCCAGTCGGGCGACTTCAGCGGCGACGGCGTGGTCGACGCCGGCGACTACACCCTGTGGCGTGATAACTTCGGCCAGCTCGAGGGCGACCTGCTCGGCGGCAACGGCGACGGGGGCGCCATCGGCGACAGCGACTACGAGCTGTGGGCCGCCAGCTACGGCATTGGCGCCGGGTCTGCTTCTGGGGCGACCGCCGCCCCGGAGCCGCATTCTGCGGTGCTGCTGCTGGTCGCGGGGTTGGCGGCGGTGCGGCGCCGAGCCTAGCGCGGCGGGCCGAGGCCTGAATCACCGGCCGTGCCCTGACTAATTGTTGGGCGCCCGAGCGCATTCTCGGGCAGCCCGCCGCCGGTGGGCCGCCGCCCCCCCAGGGCCGGGGCGGGGCGCTACGAAGTGCGGCAAGTCGGTTTCCGGCGGCGATTCCTGCGGCCTTGAGGGGCTGGGCTTGCCAGGCGGGCACATTACCGCGAAGGTGGGAACGAGAAATGCTCCCCCCTGGTGGGTTCCTCACTGCCCCTCCACCCCCGCCCTGCCGATGCAACCTCCCCGGTCCTACCGCCACACCAAAATCATCGCGACCCTCGGCCCCGCGACCGAGTCGCCCGAGATGCTCGAGAAGCTGATCGACGCGGGCGTCGACATCCTGCGGCTCAACATGGCCCACGCGTCGCGGGAGTGGGTGATCAACATCGTCAAGCGGATCCGCGAGGTCTCCGACAAGCTCGACCGGCATGTCGCGGTGATGATCGACATCAAGGGCCCCGAGATCCGCACCGGCGACGTCGACGGCGCTGTGGAGCTGAAGCGGGGCGACCAGCTCGAGCTCTGCACCACCCACGACCAGCGCCCGCCCGGCGACGTGCTGCGCGTCTCGGTCAACTACAAGGGCCTGCCGAACGAGGTCGAGGAGGGCCAGTTCGTGTTGGTCGACAGCGGCCTGCTGCGGCTCTGCGTGGTGGAGAAGGGCGCCAACCACATCCGCTGCGAGGTCATGACGCCCGGCGTGCTCGGATCGCGACGGCACATCAACCTGCCGGGCGTGCACGTGCACCTGCCTTCGCTGACGCTGAAGGACCACGAGGACCTGGCCGCCGGCGTTGAGGCCGGCATCGACCTCGTGGCGTTGTCGTTCGTCCGTGCGGCGGGCGACGTCGAGGAGCTCCGCCGGCACCTCACCGACCTCGGGTCCACCGCGCGGATCGTGTCGAAGATTGAGGAGCAGGCCGGCGTCCGCAACATGGTCGAGATTATCAAGGAGTCCGACGCGATCATGGTCGCCCGCGGCGACCTCGGCATCGAGATCGAGTACCCGCAGCTGCCGCTGGTGCAGACCGAGCTGGTCAAGGCGTGCCAGGCCGAGGGCCGACCGGTGATCATCGCCACGCACCTGCTCGAGTCGATGATCAACTCGCCAATGCCGACCCGGGCGGAAATCTCCGACATCTCCAACGCCATCCGAGAGCAGGCCGACGCGATCATGCTCTCCGGCGAGACCACCACCGGCGCCTACCCGCTCGAGTCGATCGAGGTCTTCAACAAAGTCATCGCGAGCATCGAGCCGTCGGTCGACTACAAGCTGAACTCGGCGATCAAGCTCCGCGAACCGAAAGCCAAGATGCTCCGCTCGGCCGCCACGCTGGCGCAGGACCTGGGCAACTCGGGGATCGTGGTGTTTACCCGCAGCGGCTTCCTGGCGTATGTGCTCGGCGCGCTGCGTCCGCGGGGCGTTCCGATCTACGCGTTCACCGACCGCGAGGACATCTTCCGCCAGCTGATGCTGCCGTGGGGCGTCGAGCCGTTCCTGATGCCGTTCTCGGACGACCCGGAGAAGACCATCCAGGACGCGCTGGTCTACCTCAAACGCAAGCAGTGGTGCGACGCCGGTACCTGGCTGGTCGTGATCACCAACGCGCTGGCCGAGGGGCAGGTGATTGACTCGCTGCAGCTGCGGCAGATCGACTGATCAGACGCCTCGCCAGGGGGTCCTCAGCGGGCGGCTTGGCCCGACCGCGGGACGCGACGAATCCATCAGGCCGATCTCGCTGAAGTACTGGTCGCGCCCGAGCTCCTCAGAGTCAATCACCGCGCCGCCACGGAGCGTCGACGGCGATTGCTGCGGACGCGTGCGGCGCTCACTGCTCACTTGTTGGGTGAGTTGTTGCGCCCGCTGGTTCGACAACGACGACTCGGTCGCCGGTTGGATCGCGGTCTGGTCCGAGGCCACCGAGAACGCGGCGGCTGGCTCCGACAGAGGCGCCAGCGCGGCAATGTAGTCTGAGGAAGCCGGCCTCCAATCCTTGGCATCCAGCGGCGAAGCCAGGGCGACAGGTTCGTTGTCGATATCCCCCGTGACGGACGCTGCCGCGAGGGCCGCGGCCTCGTAGTCACGCCACATTGCGTAGTCGGCCGCGTTGACCACCCCATCGGCGTTGCCGTCGGACCCGGCGCCTGGTGTTAACAGCGTAAGACCGTACTGGCTGCGCCAGGTGTCGTAGTCGCCGCGGTCGACATCACCGTCGTTGTCGTAGTCGCCTGCCAGCGCCGGCACGGCCAGGCCGGCTGCGCCCGGGGACCCGCCGGCCACGGCGCTGGCGCGCCAGTTTGCGGGGTCGTTGGGGTCGCCCAGCGGGTCAACAATCTCCAGCGAGGCCCCGTCTCCGTCAGCGGCCGTGGGCCACGGGGCAGAGTCGTCGTAGGTGAACGAGAGGATGGCGACCCCCTGGGCGGTAAGGAGCGTCACGGTGTCGCCGCCGTTGCCGAGGTTGCGGTCTCCGAAGCCAGTGGAAGCTACGTTCAGGCCCTCGCCGTAGACCGCGGTGAACACCTCCGGAGTGCGGGCGACAATCAGCCGCTCGCCCGGCGCGAGCATCACGCCGGAGTCGATCACATACGGCTCGGACGCGAAGTCGACGATCTGCACGCCCGACAAGTCGGTGGCCGAAACGCCGGTGTTGAGCAGTTCGATAAACTCGAGGTCGCTCTCGTCGGCGACCACCCCGGCGCTGGGGTGGTAGTGGACCTCCGTGACCGCTACCGTGGGGTTGAGCGCGGCGGCGCCGGCGACGAACTCGATGGGGTCGGACCAGTGGCTCCAGTGCCCGTCGGCGTCCTGCATGCGGACCCGCGTCCGGTACGTGGCGCCCGGCTCGAACGCGTCGGCCGGCGCCATTTGCTGGCTGGTGAACGTGGTCTGCGTGCCCGACTCCCAAACGCTGTTCAGCTCGTAGAGGAAGGGCGTGCCCGAGGTGTAGCCGGCGGTCTGCGAGCTGCGCACCTCGGCTGCCCGCCACTCCATCGCGGCAAACGAACCGGCGCCCTGAGGGTCGCTGAAGGCGGATGCTTCAAACACCAGTTGATCGACAGGGAATTGGGCGGCCCCCACGTAACTTATCGAGGGTTTGTTGGGGACGCCGGACTCCGAACCGCGTGACTGGACGAGGTTGTAGCCGTAGCCGCCGGGGCTAACGAAGTCCTGCATGTAGTCGACCAGGCCGGCGAAGGTCTCGCTCTGGAGCAGTTGCGGGTTGAAGTTCTCGTACCAGATGCCCTTCTTTACTTTGCGGGGGTGGAAGTCCCACATCGCCTGGTTAGCGTCGACAATGGTCTGATCGCCGCCGGGCGCCAGCACGTTGGCGAGCTCCTCGATCACCAGCGCGGCGTCGCCGTTGTTGAGCAGCAAGTCGGTGACCTCACGCAGCCGGTTCTCGTACGCTAGGGCCGCCTCCGGGTGCTGCGAGAGCAGCGAGCGGATGTTCTCGCGGTTGGTCACTGGATTGCCCAGGTGCGGCGCGTCCTCGAACGTGAGGTCGAGATCCCAGGGGATGACGTACCACTGACCACTGACCTGATCGCGGTAGTAGTTGACGTTCTCGTTGGGGCGGATGTCTGAGTTGTTGACTAGGTGGTTGACGATGTTCCACGCGAAGTAGACGTCCCAGTTGAGGTTCTCTTCCCACCACTGGAGGGTTTCGAACCCGCCGTCGATCCCGGACATGAACGCCGCGAGGTCCGACCGGTCGGTGACCGACTCAGAGCCCTGGTGGCGTTGGTTGGTCGCGCCGAACACGCTGCTGTGCATGTTGTAGACGTTGCCGTCTTCCAGGCCGCGTTCGTCGAGGAAGCTGCCGTCGGGCTGCTCGATACCGACGTACAGGCCCCAGAAGTCGCCGCTGTACTGGTCGCCGCCGGTTTCGGACGCGCCGTCGATCACCCGGAAGTTGAAGTACGTGGTGTACGGCGAGGGCGCGCCGGCCAAGTCGTAGAGCTTGAACGCGGCAGCCTCGGAGAGCACGGTCCCCTCGGTCGAGATGTCGTTGCGCCACCAGGGGTTGGTCCCCGGCAGCACGTTGATCTCGTCCCAGGTCTCGCCGAATGGCGCGCCGTAGTTGTCCCGCGCCTGCAGGTGGTGACCATTGAGGAACTCGATCTTCCACTTGTTCTTTCCGACCTGGTAGGTCGACGCGACGCCGCGGTTGCGGAACTCGACGTGGTCGTAGACCACGCCGTCGTAGACCAGGGTGCCGCGGAACAGCACCTCGTTGTACTGCCCGTTGTACTGGCTGTTGGTGACGTCCGTCGCGTTGGCGATCAGGTGGTAGGTGGCGATGTCGTCGAGCGCGTCGCCGCTGTAGACCACACTCGGCTCGAACCCCGGTCGCAACGACGCCGTGTAGTCGGGCACGCCGTCGTAGACGAAGTACGCAAAGTTCGGCTGCGGGTCGTCGGCGTAGGGCGCGGTGACGCTGGCGCCGAGCGCATCCTCGGCGGTGATTCGGTACCGCACCAGCCGGCGGTGGACCTGCAGGCTGGCGGGCAGGGTCACCGAGTAGACGTCGTCGCCGGCGACGGCGTCCCCCAGCACGCCGTCGTCGTTCATGGCGAGGGACGTCCAGCCGGTGTCGTACCCGGGGTCGGTGAGGCGGATGTAGGCGCCAGGGTCGACCGTCTGGTACTCGAGGTAAAGCTGCTGCACGCCGTCCGGGTCGGTCGCCTTGATCGTGACCACTACCTCCTCGCCAGAACCGGGCTGCGGGTTGGAGAGCGAGAGCTGCCGCAGCTGCGGCGCCGCGTTGGTCGACCGCACCGAGTTCACGGCGCCGGGCGTGGGGAGCCCCACCGTGGCGTCGGGCACGCTCAGTTCTAGGTTGAACGAGAAGTCGCTGCTGTCGAGTGTCCCGTTGAGCGCGTGGACCGCCACCGTGTTCTCGCCGGCGGTGAGCAGGCTCGATGCGTTGGCGATCTGCAGGGTTTCCCACTCGGCCTCGTGGTTGGATCCGGAGGTGCTGTCGTGGTTTTTGGCGCCAGCCGAAACGTTGAACCGGCCGACCTCTGCGCCGTTCAGGTACACGATGGCGCCGTCGTCGACGTACACACGCAGCTCCAGCGCGTCGGGCAGATTCGCGTCGAGCGTAAAGGTGCGCCGGGCGTAGATCGAGCTGTAGTTGAACCGCATGTCGGACAGCACCGTGGCGTCGTCGCCGTCACCGTAGCCGAGCGTGGCGGCCCCGTCTTGCCACGCCACCGCGTCGTTCAGCTCGTTGAAATCGGAACTCCGCCAGTCTGTAGCCGGCGTGTTCGAATTGGCCGGCGGGTTGGACCCTACTCCTTTGCGGTAACGCCACACGCTGCCGGTTTGCACCAGCGATTCGCCCGCGTGTGCGCTCGACGACAGGCCCGAGGAACGCCAGCTGCCCGCTAAGTCGTTGTCGAGCGCCGGGTTGATGAGCTCGAGCGAGTTGCCGACCTCGCCGACGGTCGGCCACGGGAAGCCCGGCCGGTAGGTGACCTCGTCGACCAGCACGCCGGCCGCGTCCAGCAGCTCGATCTTTTCGCCCTCGTTGCTCAAGCGGTCGCCCTGCTCCCACTCGCCCAGTGGCGCGAATCCAAACTTGCCGTTGAATTCGTTGGCGTTCTGCGTGACCACCACGAACCCGCCGGCGGGGATCTCGGCGCCGGCGGGGAACGTGTAGTCCACGGCGTCGTCGATCCGCCACCCGGCCAAGTCGACCGTCTCGGCTCCCGTGTTGTGCAGTTCCAGGAACTCAACCTGCTCCGTGGCGACGTCAGGGTCGTAGTGGATCTCGTTAATCACGACCGCCAACAGCCGGCGTTCCTCCAGACGCTCGCCCCCGCGGAGCCGTCGCTTCGCCAGCGAACGCCGGCGGGGATTCTTAGGGGTCTGCCGATTCATGGTGGATCCTTGACGCTATCCATCTTCGCTTGCAGTCGCTGCCCGAGGGCAGCTGCCGAGGCACGCAAGCCGGTTACGCGGGAGGTAGAAACGTTCGACACTGTCGGGAAGTGAAGAGCCTCCGACGCTGCCCGCTGTCTGATAAGGATCTTCTATTATGCCCAGATAATCGCGTGCGGGGAAAGCAAACGGACGTGATTGCAGGAAAAATGCTCCCCGGTGCATCGCGGGGCGGCGTCCCACCAGGCATTCTGAGTTGGCCTGACATCGCGGCGTCTTCTGCTGGTGTTGGGGCTGCAATCGGCGTAAGATTCTTGACGTTGCGATGATGGCGGGCTCCTCCTCTTCTCTCTTCTCTTCGCGCGAGGCGTATCATGGCCACCGAGTGGTACTGTCGGTTGATGGGGGCCGAGCTGGGCCCGTTCACCTCCAAGCAGCTGTTGGAGATGGCCCGCAGCCACCAGGTCACGCCCGACGACTCGGTCCGCAAAGGTCCCGATGGGGAGTGGGTCGGCGCGCACCGCGTGAAGGGATTGTTCGAGGACCTATCGGCCTCGACGATCATCATGGCCGGCCTGCCGCCCGACGTGCAGGCGGCCCTCGACCGCAGGCAGCAAGAGCAAGAGAACAAGCAGGCGGCCAAGAAGCCGAAACCCTCGGCGGTCAGCTGGCACTACATCGGCGAAGAAGCCAAGGTTGGCCCTCTGACGTTCGACGAGCTCAAGGTGCATGGCCGCCAGGGCCTGCTCAAGCCGAACTGCCGCGTGTGGTCGTCGAAGTCGCCCAAGTGGCGGCGGGCGCGGGAGGTCGAGGGCCTGGAGTTCGAATAAACGTCGGCCGGGCCTCCTGAGATGCGTGGAGTGGCAAGGGGCCAGGCACAGACGCGTCGTTCGCTGTAATTGGACAGCCGTCTGCGGTTGGCAGTACACTGGCAGGGTCTCTTTAAGCTCCAGTGACTAACGGAATGCCCGATGCGTGCGTGCTTGTCCTCAATGGTGTGCTTCGTGGTGGTATCCGCCGCAGTTGCAGCGGACGCTCAGTCGGACCCTAGCAACTTTACGACCGTCTGGAACCTGCCACCTGACGCGCCGCCTTCCATGATTGGCAGCGACACCCAAGTCAACGTGCTAGTTGGCGGCGCGCTGGGCAATCAATTTGACGCGGGAAAGTTCAGCAGCGACAGCAATATCGAAGTGAACGTCCTGGGTGGCAGCATCGGCGGCTTCGCCGAGTTTCGCGGCGAGTCGACCCTCAATCTGGCAGCGGGGTCGGTGGGCAGCTCCCTGTACCTCTACTCCGGCGCCCAGTTGAATATGTCGGGCGGAGAAGTGTTCGGCTTGTTGAACCTCCAGCATGGTTCGTCCTTCGTCTTGACCGGAGGTCGCGTCAATCAGCTCTCGGCGTCCTACGGGACCACCGTCGACGTGAGTGGGGGCATTATCTCGCACGATTTCGCCGTGATTGGCGCCCCCGCAACGCAGGAGGTAGAACCGGCAGTGCTCAACTTCAGCGATGGGTACATCGGACCATCGTTCGAGGCGCGGGACAACAGCGTCATCAATATGAGCGGTGGTCTGATTCACACCGGCTTCGTTTCCCGGCTCGGCAGCGTCGTCAACCTCTCCGGCGGACGCATCTACTCGTACTACAACCTCGAGGGAGAACTGAACATGGCCGGCGGGTCGATCGCCTGGGGATTCGACGCCCTGCCCGGCTCCTCGCTCAACGCCAGCGGTGGGGAATTCGAAAGCGGCCTCGAGATACTGGACGCGACGGCGCACTTCTCAGGGGGCGAGGTCCGCGGCGGGCTGATCGCCCGCGGCCAGAGCGAGGTCCGCCTGAGTGGCGGCACCTTCGGCGACAGCGTAACGCTGGAGCCCGGTGTGGCGGCGACGCTCGCTGGCGCTGAATTCCAGATCGATGGCGTGCCGGTTACCGGACTCGCCGGGCCGGGCAGCCAATTAACAACGACCCTGCCGACTGGTGCTCTGCTGTCGGGCGTGCTGGCCGACGGCACTCCGTTCGCTTTTACCACCGAGGACGGCGACACGTTATCGGAGCTGCGATTGGAGGCCGCCGAGCCGCTGCCCGCGACGCCGGGCGTCTTTACGGCGTCGCTCGGCGACGCGCCGCTTGGTCTCCGCGCCGGTCAGACACTGAACGTCGACGACGGCGCCACGTCTCGTTTCAATGTGGTCGCCGGCCATGGAAGCACGCTCAATGTGCTCCCAGGCGGCAAGCTCCGCTACGGCGGCAAGGCGATCGGCGCCGAGATCAACATCTCCGGCGGCGTGGTCGAGTACGGGTTCGACGCGATGCTCGGGACCCAGGTCCACGCCACCGGCGGCAGCGTCGATCGGATCGACGTGTTCGCCGGCAGCACCCTAGTCATTGATGGGGACGGTCGAGTCAGTGGCGCCAAGGTGAAATCCGGCGGTCGGCTTGAGCTCGTTGGCGGCAGTCTGAGTGGGCTACAGATCGCTGCGGGCGCCGCGGCGGAGATGACCGGCGGCACGCTCGAAGCTCGCTGGCCCGACTTGTTCCTCGGCGGGGGAGAACTCGACATCTCCGGAGGAATGTTCGACGGCCCACTCGTTACCAGCGGTGGCGGGACGCTCCTGCTTCGAGGAGGCGAATTCGTCGTCGACGGGCAACCGGTGTCGCTCAACGAGGAAGAGCCGGCGACGATTGAGGTTCCGGCCGGCGCCGTGTTCACCGGCGTGCTCGCCGACGGATCGCCGTTCATCCTGTCGGACCTGCTGGGCGACGCCATTGCCCCGTCAAGCGTGGCCCTTCTGCCTGCCGAGCTTCCAGCGGCTCAGACCGAACCCATCGTCGTCGACCAGATAGTGTCGCTGGCTGGACTGCGGGCCGGGGAGGTGATGGTCGTCGTGGACGGCGGCGTCGTAACCGACAGTTTCAACGCCTTGCCTGGATCTTCGATCCATGTCACCGGCGCCGGCTCCGTCGGCAACGACCTGACGCTGCACGACGCAGACCTGGAGGTCGATCAGGGCAGCGTAGGCACGACCACCACGCTGCAAGGGAGTTCGGTGCGAGTCGGCGGAACGGGCGAAGTGAACATGGCGACACTCTCGCAGAGCAGTCTCGAAGTGTCGTCCGACGGGGCGGTTGGCTACACCTACCTCCGTGACGGATCCCACGCGCGTATCGCTGGGGGTCAGGTGAGCATCGGGGGCCGCGGTTTCCCGATCTACGTTGAAAGCGGCTCGAGCATCGAGTTCTCTGGAACCGCCCGCACCTCGGGCATCGAAATCGACGCGGGTTCCTCCGGCGTTGTCGCCGGCGGTGAGCTACTTTACGAGCTCGACCTACTGGCCGGCGCCGAACTCGAGATCGTCGCCGCCGAGTTTCTCCTCGACGGGACGCCAATCGCAGGGCTCGAGCCGGGCGAGTCGCTGCTGTGGACCGAGCGGCAGGGTTTGCTGAGCGGCACATACGTCGATGGCCGCGCGTTTGAGTTCGACCTATCGGCCACGGGAAACAGCTTCCGCCGTGATTACTTTGACCCCGCCGGACTGCTTACGCTAACCCGCGTCCTGCCGGGCGACTTGAACCGCGACGGCGCCGTCGACGCCGCCGACCTCGACGAGTGGTTGAGCCAGTACGGCGCCGTGGTCGACCACATCGGCGATGGCGCCGACGCCAACTACGACGGCCGTGTCGACGCCGCCGACTACACGCTGTGGCGTGACCACTTCACGCCGGCAGTTACCAGCTCGGCGCCCGAGCCGATGGCGGCGGCTTTGATGGCTAGCCTGGCGGCATGGGGATGCGTTTGCCAGCGTCGGCGTGGGGTTGGATCGGCCCGCTGCTAGGGTCCGCCGCTAGGGTCCAACGCCACTCCGCCTTGGTCGCGTCAATCCGCATGTGGCCGGCAAGCGATCACCCACGTAGTCGCACTGACCGGCGGGAGAAGACCGTCGGCGCCCGGCCCCGCCGCAGAGTTGCCGCACCGTCCTGGTCGGTTCGCGCGACGCCTGCGTATAATCGCGACATGCAGCTCCCCATTCTCAACAATCCCCCGGCGCCGGGCCAAACGGCTGACGCGCTGGCCTCCCTGCCGGTCCTGCCCCACAACGGCGCCCCGCCGCAGCCCCTGCCGATGAGCGTCGAGGAGATGCGCGCCCGCGGCTGGGACGAGGTCGACATCGTGTTCATCACCGGCGACGCGTACGTCGACCACCCGAGCTTCGCGATGGCCCTGTTAGGCCGCGTGCTCGAGGCGGCCGGCTACCGGGTCGGCATCGTCAGCCAGCCCGACTGGCAGAGCTGCGAGGCGTGGAAGACGTTTGGTCGGCCGCGGCTGTTCTTTGCGATCAGCGGCGGCAACATGGACTCGATGATCAACCACTACACGGCCAACCGGAAGGTCCGCAACAGCGACGCCTACTCGCCCGGCGGCCGCATCGGCCTGCGGCCCGACCGCGCGACGCTGGCCTACTGCCAGCGCGCCCGCGAGGCCTACAAGGGCGTGCCGGTGATCGCCGGCGGCGTCGAGGCGTCGCTCCGGCGGCTGGCGCACTACGACTACTGGAGCGAGAAGGTCCGCCGCTCGATATTGCTCGACTGCAAGGCCGACCTGCTGGTCTACGGGATGGGTGAGGACAGCATCGTCGAGATTGCGAGGCGGCTGGACGAGGGCGAAACGGTCGCCGACCTGCGCGACATGCGCGGCGTTGCGTACGCGCTCGGAGCCTCCGAGACCCCGCCCGAAGACGCGTTGGTGATCCCCAGCTTCGAGGAGGTCCGCGACGACAAGCCGGCCTTCGCCGAGGCGACCAAGATGATCCACAATGAGACCAACCCCTACAACGCGCGGCGGCTGGTCCAGTTCCACGACCGCCAGGCGGTGGTGGCCAACGCGCCGCCGCTGCCGGTCTCGCAGGAGGTGATGGACCGGCTGTACGGCCTGCCCTATACCCGGCTGCCGCACCCCCGCTACACCGAGTCGGTCCCCGCGTTCGACATGATCAAGGACTCGGTCACAATCATGCGTGGCTGCTTCGGCGGCTGCACGTTCTGCTCGATCACCACCCACCAGGGCCGCATCATCCAGTCGCGGAGCAAGGAGTCGATCGTCGGCGAGGTGCAGCGGATGTCGGCCTCGCCCGAGTTTAAGGGAGTCGTCAGCGACATCGGCGGCCCGACGGCCAACATGTACGAGATGCGGTGCTCGAAGCCCGAGGTCGAGGCGGTCTGCCGGCGGCAATCGTGCGTCCACCCCACGGTCTGCAAGCTGCTCGGCACGGACCACGGCCCGCTGATCGAGGTCATGAAGGAGGCCCGCGAGACGCCGGGCATCAAGAAGGTCCTGGTGGCGAGCGGCATCCGGATGGACCTGGCGCGGCTCTCGCCGAAGTACATGCGGGACCTGGTCCGCCACCACGTGGGTGGGCTGCTGAAGGTCGCGCCCGAGCACACCGACCCGAACGTGCTCAACAAGATGCGGAAGCCGAGCAACGGCGACTTCGAGAAGTTCACCGAGGTGTTCAAGAAGGAGTCGAAGAAGGCGGGCAAGAAGCAGCACATCGTGCCGTACTTTATCGCCAGCCACCCCGGCAGCGATCTCGACGCCATGATCGACCTGGCCGTGTTCCTCAAGCGGACCGGCTACCGACCTGACCAGGTGCAGGACTTCATCCCCGCACCGTTCGACGTCGCCACGGCGATGTACTACACCGGCATCGACCCGTTCACCAAGAAGCCGGTGCACGTCGCCCGCAAGCTGAACGACCGCAAGATGCAGCGGGCGCTGATGCAGTTCTTCAAGCCGGCCAATTACTTCGAGGTCCGCAAGGCCCTGCTCGCCGCCGGCCGCGAAGACCTGATCGGCGCCGGGTGCGACGCGTTGATCCCCGAGAACCCGCCGCCGGAGGCCTTCAAGGCCCGCCGCAAGGACGCCAACCGTCGGTTCCGCGGCGAGTACGTGCACGCCAAGGCGGCCGGCGCCGGGGACAAGAAGAAAAAGGGCAAGCGGAAGGAGTCCCGCCGGGCTCCGGGCAAGGGCTACCGGCCGGACCGCAAGATGGACTGACGCTATCGAGCGCCGCACCAAAGGGCCGGCCGTCTATTCGGCGGGCGGTTCGGTAGCGAACCCGCCCAGGTAGGCAATGGTCCGCGCGACCGTATTGCACTCCCAGTACCAGTTGAGCGAATCGAGCTGGTCCACCTCGTCGCCGCTGCCCATAGCACCGGCTGAGATGTAATCGAACACGACGTCGGACGGGTCGACCCCGGCGTTGCGGAGCATCTGGATGTTCCGCCGCGTTTGGTCCTCGGCGAAGTCGACCATGTACTTGAGTGGGGCGTCGCGCTTGACGTTGGAAATCCAGCCGTCCTCGTCCAGCTCCACGCCCAGCGAATAATACTTCGCAATCAGCATCGAGGAGATCGTGTAGGTGCGGATGGACAACGCCAGCCTGGCTAGCAAGAGGTTGTCGCCCTCGAACTCCTTGAACATCTCTGCCCGAGAAAACTTGCGGGCGGCCCACGCCAGCAGGTAGTCTTCGTCCTTGCTGAGCATGGCGTCCTGGGCTCGGCTGAAGGTGACGCCCGCTCCCTGGGCGGCCTGCTCCACGACCATCTTCTCAAACTGATTGAGGTTGGCCTGCGAGGCGCGACGGAAGAAGTCGGCGGTCGCCTTGAGCGGCATCGACTCCGGGGTAGCCAGGCCCTCGATGTAGCCCGCCAACTCGAGCACGTCCTCGACATACTCATAGCACTGCCTGGCCATCTGCATGAAGTAGACCGCCTCGAGGATCCGCTCGAGCTCCGCATCGTCCTCCTCGGTCAACTCGGTGAGGATGGGCTTCTTGAGCTCTCCGCTCAGCAGCAGGTCCGCCAGCCGCTCGTAGGTAATCCCCTCGGTGAGGCTCATGTAGCCGTAGATCGAGGTGCCGAGCGCGCCGAGGGTGCGCGGCGAGTAGTTCTTTAACCGGTCGATCGCGATACGGCGTTTCATTGGGGCCTGCGCGAAGCGTTCGGCGTACTCGGTCGCCGCCTTGCGTCCCCGTTTCTCATCGACCCAGATCGTGCGGGCGACCTCGTTGGCCAGCGCCGCATCGCTGGCGCCCGCGATCGCGCTGACCAACGCCGGCGGCGCGAGCCCTTGGTTGAAATGCTCATCGACCTCCCCGTCCCACTCGCGGGCGCCCTCCATGACATCGTCGGTGTAGTCGGACTTGTACTCGTCCGGGACCTGGGCGTACTTGCCGGCTTCGTCGCGGAACTTGGTGCGCCACTTGGCGGCGATGATCTTGGCCTGCTGGTAGTTGGCATTGGCCAGGGTCGGCGCCGGCGCCGGGGCGGGCCGCGGCAGCTGCTGACCGGTCGCCAGCCGGTAGGCTTCGTAGATGTCGCCCACAGCGCGGAGTTCAACGCCGCGGTCGGCGGCGCGTTGGAACAGGTCGACGTCGCGGTCGGCCGCCAGGTCGTGGTCGTTCCGCATGCCGTAGGGAATCAGGACCAGCCGCATGCCCGCTTCGGCGGCGCCGTCGATCTTGTGGGGCACGCCGCCGACCGGCCCGATGGTGCCGTCCGGATTGATCGTCCCGGTCATGGCGACATCGGGCAGCACGGTGTCTCCGCGCAGGGCCGCGAGCACCCCAATGGTGGTTAACGCTCCGGCGCTAGGCCCGTCGACGCGTCCGCTGCGTTGGAAGAACAGTCGGACGCCGTTCACGTCCCGAAAGGTCGGCGGCCACCAACGCGGCCTGCCAGGCGGCGGCCCGCCACATCTCGCCGTAGCCATCGATCTCGTCTTCGATGAAGGCAAGTCGAAACGCCCTGCCGGGGGTCCGGTCAAACCAGATTTCCACCGGCTGGCAAACCCCGCCCACCTCGCTTCCAGATTGGTAGTAAGACAGCATCTGAACCGTCACCGGCTCTTCCGCCAGAACGGCGGGCGGGCACGTGCTCGCAAGCAGCAGCGCGGCTAGCAACTGAATACGCAGCATCGGGAGTCTCCGCTCGGGGGCAATTCTTTTGCTCATTGGCACTCTGGGCGCCGTGGTCTATCGCGGCCTGCGTCCAACGCGACTCCGCCCGGGTCAGCGGGCGGGATCAGCTAGGTCTTGTCGGTGGCGGCGCGAGACGTCGCCACTATGCACCGATCATGAATTCAAGTCAACAATGCGCCGCGAGGCGTACCCCTGTGTGCCGCCCATCTCATCTTACCACAGCCGCGGACGCCTCCTGAGCGGTCGATGCCGAGAGTTGCGAGCGGCGCGCCGGCAGGGGAGAATCGACCTAGCCGCTCTGGCGGTAGTATCTCGCTCTACGAACCAATCCGACAGCCATGGCTCCCCGCTGCTTGCTTCCCGTCTATTTGTCTGTCCTCATCGCGTTGGCAGCGCCCGACGCCCCCGGCGATGAGCCCCGCCCCCAGCGCATCGTGACGCCGCCCACCAGCGCGCCGCTCGACCGCAATATCTACCGGCAGTACGCCATCGAGCAGGCCGCATGGGTCTGGGCCGAGGGCGTGGGCGTCGATGAAGAGCTGGTGCTCGAGTTCGAGAACACGTTCTCCGTCGGCGAGGATACGGAGGTGACGGTGCATGTCACGGCCGACCAGCGATACGAGTTGTTCCTTGATGGAAGGCTCCTGTCGGTCGGCCCCGACCGATCGGATGTGGCCCACTGGTCGTTCGCGACCTACCGACTTAGTCTGCCGGCCGGCGAGCACAAGCTCACCGCCACGGTCGCCTGGATCGGCGACGACGCCCCGTGCGCCCAGACTACCCACCGCGGCGGATTCTTGTTTGCCGCCGAGGGCCAGCTCGCCGAGGTCCTGAGCACCGGCGCCGGTCGCTGGCGTGCGCGCCGCGTGGAGGGCTGGTCGTTTGCGCCGGGGCCGGGGCCCGACTTCGTAGGCCGGCAGCAGACAATCGATGCGCGTCGGAGTCGCCGCGACGCCGAGGTTCCGCTGGCTGTGATCTTACCGCCGCTCGGCGGTAACGCGTACGGACTGATGCGGACCGGTTGGCGGCTCCATCCCTCGCCGCTGCCGGACCAGCAGCTCGAGCCGCGTTCACTGCATCAGGTCCGCGCTGTCGACAACGGGAAGCCGGCCGGGCCGCTCATCGTCACCGACGAGCATCGGGACGCTCCTGACCGCGACGCTTGGAAGGCGGTGGCTGCCGGGGAATCAGAGATCACTGTGCCCGCAGACACCGCGGTCCGGGTGCTGTTCGACCTGGGGGACTACTGCACGGCCTACCCGCGGGTGACGCTGGCCGGTGGCAAGGATTCTTCGGTGCGGGTTGCGTGGGCCGAGTCGCTCTACGAGACCGACGCCAACGGCGCCGCCATCCGGAACAAGGGGAACCGCGACGAGGTCAACGGCAAGGCGTTCCACGGCGTGGCCGACACGTTTATTGCCAGCGGCCGTGAAGAAGAGCTTCAGACCTGGTGGTGGCGGTCCGGACGATACTTGCTGGTCACGGTGCAGACCGCTGCCGAGCCGCTCACCATCAAGCGACTCGACCTGCTGCAGACCCGCTACCCGCTCGAAGATGAGGGCCGATTTGAGTCGTCCGACGACGAGCTCAACCTCTCTCAAGGGCTGATGGTCCGCGGCATGCAGGTCTGCGCCCACGAGACCTACATGGACTGCCCCTACTACGAGCAGCTGATGTACGTCGGCGACACCCGCGTCGAGCTGCTCACCACCTACGCCATGACCGCCGACACCCGGCTGCCGAAGCGGGCGATCGAGCTCTTCGAGTGGTCGACCGACTTGTGGGGCATTGTCGCCGAGCACTACCCCAGCCGGACGCCGCAGCTCTCGCCGACCTTCGCGTTGATCTGGGTCGGCATGGTCCGCGACTTCGCCTACTGGCGGGACGACCCGGCGTGGGTCCGCCAGCGATTGGCCGCTACGCGGGGGACAATCGACCACTTTCTGCTGCGGCTGGAAGACGATGGCCTGCTCGGCCCGCTGCCGGGCTGGCCGTTTGTCGACTGGGTCAACGGCTGGGGAAATGGCAACCCGCCCGGCGCGAAGGAAGGCAAGTCGAGCGTGGTGAACCTGCACCTGCTGCTGGCGTTGCAGCAGGCCGCCGAGGTCGAGGAGGCGTACGGTGAGGCCGCCATCGCCAATCGCTACCGCGGATGGGCCGACCGACTCGCCGAATCCATCGTCGAGCAATTCTGGGTGGCCGACCGCCAGCTGTTGGCCGACGACCGCGGCCATGCCAACTTCAGCGAGCACGCCCAGTGCCTGGCCTTGCTGAGCGGCATCCTGCCAGAGGGCCGCGAAGAGGAGTGTCTCGGCGCGATGCTTCAGGCGTCGGACTTGAAGCAGTGCTCCATTTACTTTTCGTACTACCTGTTCGAGGTGCTCGCCCAGCACGGCCGCGGGGATGAGATTCTATCGCGGTGGAGTTTGTGGAAAGAGCTGCGACTTAACGGACTGAAGACGCCAATCGAGAGCCCGGAGCCGACCCGCTCTGACTGCCACGCGTGGGGCAGCCACCCGCTGTTCCACGCCCGGGCGTCGCTGTTTGGGGTGCGACCGGCGGCTCCGGGCTTCGCGTCGGTGTTGGTGGCTCCACAGCCAGGCACGCTCGACGAGATGAGCGTCTGTCTGCCGCACCCGAAGGGGGAAATCACTGGCCAGCTTAGGTTCGACCACGCGGCCCAGGCGTGCGAGGGGACGATCTCCCTCCCGGAAGGCGTGCCGGGCGAATTCCGCTGGGGCGGCCGCGTCGTCCCGCTGGCGGCGGGCGAGGCAACAACGATTTCGATCCGCTAGCGGCGTATGCGGCGCCAACCACCCCACGCCAAGGCCGACCCCAGCAGCACACCCGCCAGGCTCGACGGCTCTGGCACGGCCCTCGGCGCAACTCGGATCGTCACCTCGAACAACATGTCCGAGGCCACGGAGATCGCGCTGGGGTTGTTGCGGACGTGGTCGGCATTGGCGGCCAGGCCGCCGAAGATGTAGCCCACCACGTTGTCGCCAGCCGGGAGGGCGTCGAAGTCGATCACGCCGTTGTCGAACCGCGGGACGCCGGGCGCGACCATGAACTCAGCGTTGGCGCCAAGCCGCCAGTAGCTGCCTGCGCCGTCGTCCAGGTACGGGAAGGCGCCCAGTAGGTGCTGCGAGTAATCGCCGTTCTCGTCCACCACGACGCTCGTGATCTGGCTGGTGTTGGGGGCGCCGTCGTCGCGGACGAAGTCCTCGTTGTCGTAGTCGTACTGGTTCACAGTGATGCCGCCGAACAACAGCTCGTGCATCTCGCCGGTGTCGCCCGAGTACATGCCGAGCTTGGCGGAGTGGTACTGGTTCATCGCCTGCTGGAACACGCCCTCGGCATTGGGGTTCGCCATCGACGGCTGCCCCAGGGCGTCGATCTCGACGGGCACGGTCCACACGCCGTTGGCGGCGGTGAAGACGCCCGACAACGCGGTGAGCCCCTCCTCGATGCCGCCCGCGCCGTCGGGCTTAAGTACTGGGTACACGTTGAGGTCGCGGCGGTGGAAGTCGGGGTTCGGGGTGGTCGAGGTCGCGTTGGCGAACGACAGGTTGACCCCGTCGTCGACGATCTCGAAGCTGCGGACCTGCTCGGTGTAGTCGCCGTTGCGTCCGGGCTGGTAGCCGCCGAAGAAGTTCTGGCCGAACACCAGGTGGATCTTGTCGTTCATCTCGTACATCGCGCCGCCGGTGACCTGGAACAGCGGGTCGCTCGCCTGACGGATGTGGTCGGCGGCCGTGCCCTGGCCGCCCTGCACCCAGCCGACTAGGCCGGGCAGGTCGAGCGCAGTGAGCGTCGACGCCGTTCCGTTTTGGCCATCGCCAAAGGTGTAGCCGCCGGTCAGGTAGAGCCGGTCGCCGAGCTGCACAAACTGGTTGTTGGTCGTGCCGATCGAGATGGCCTGGGTCGCGGTCAGCCCGGAGTTCTGCTGGTCGTCCGGGTGCAGCGAGCGGCTCCACGACTCGCCGGCCACCGGGTCGATTACCCACACGTCGAAGTTGCGGTCGGCGGTCGGAAAGTTCTGGGCCGCCATCTGGCTGAAGCCGTGTAGTCCGTTGGTGCGGCCGGAGAGCAACACCCACTTACCGTCGTACTCCGCGGCCGCATATGAGTGCAGCGAAGGGAGGGCGGCGGACCCGAGCGTTACTTTGCGAAGGTCTACTCCGTACGGCAGATCTGAGCCAACCTGCACCGGCGAGAACGTGCTGGTTTGGTGCTGTGCGGGCGCGGGCACGGCGACAGCGAACATCAGCAAGGCGAGGACGCGAGCGGCGGTATTCATGGCAGTGGAATCAAAGCAGCGTCGAGGCATTGGGAGGCGAGTAGGGAAGAGCAGGCACGAAAAAACCCGCCTCGCCTAATCCTCAGCGATCCCGGCTAGCGGGCGCGAGGGTAGGGCAACGCGGGTTCGTGGTATTAGTTCGACTCTAAGAGGAATTCAGGAGTTAGGCGAGGCGCGACGCGATGTGCCCCCGTTTTGGCGTCTTCCAGTTTATCATGCGAGGGCGCCGGCGGCCACTTGCTGCTCTCTGGCGGCCAAACGAGGGGGGAAAGGCCGCGTCAGGGCGCGTGTGCGGTTGTCCGAGCATCCCGCCCGCGAGGAAGTCAACCTACGCCAACCCTCTTAATGGACCTGTCGGTACGCACCAAGAGGCCGCCTCCCATCCCAATCACCAGTAAGGCGGCCGCCGACGGTGCGGGCACGATCCGCAGCGTGAACGAGTCGGCACCGCCGCCCGAGCCCCACGACCAGCGGTACTCACCCGGGGCCAAGCCTAGCGACGACAGGGTCCTGCCCGCGTAAGTCGACGAACCAACGAGCGGCGTTCCTGGCGTATACCCGAGCGGCGTTATCACCAGGCCGCCGAACCCGAAATTGAGCCCGCCGAACTCGACGCCGAACGTGTCGCCCGATCCGCTGGTTGGCGCCAGCGGGAAGAAGCTGGGTCCGACGCCGGCTACGCCGAACGACAGCGGTCCGCGGAAGTCATTCAGAACGTACCCATCGACCCCAACAGTGGCTGGGGGCCCGATCACAATCTCACCCGCCGGCAGGATGCCCCCACCGGCGCCGAAGAGCTGCGGGGTAAAGAGGCCGTCCCCAAGGTTCAGCGTTCCGCCGCCGGCGACCACTACGTCCGGCCCCTCCGGCGACGCGGTTACAATCACCGCACCCGTTCCGCTCGCTGCGCCGACCAACGCCAGCAAGCCCCCCATGAACCCCACCTCTAGTAGGCGAACCGCATTGAACGTGAACATCGATCTCTCCCCAGTACTGCCCGAGGACGTTTTGAGGCGAGCGGGCCGGGCAGGGCCCGTTGCTTCACCCTTCAGGATAGCGATCCAGCCGACTGCGGCCCACGAAGCTGTCGGTCGCGCCGATGTGCCGGGGCGGCCGGCTGCGAACTGTTTGTCATGACTGCGCGGCGAATGAACCCGCCGCATTGAGTCTGCTCACACAGAAACCGGCCTTCCGTTGGTCGGCCTCGGTCTATTGGCGGCGCAGCGATCAATAAGAGTATCCCAGGGGTGGGTCAAAGCAGTGATTTGAGGGTCAGGAAGCAGCCGACCACCAGCACGGCCCCGCCAGTCACGAGTCGGGCCCAGCGTTCGGTCTTACTTACGGCGTTGAATGCCTGGCCGAGCTTCTGGGAGCCGAGAGCGATCAGCACCGAGAACCCGATCACCGGCAACGCGGTGCCGACCCCATAGAGCAGCGGCAGCAAGGTCGTCGATCCGGCGGAGACCGACGCCATCACGTTGCCGAAGAACAGGGCAGCAGAGGTTGGGCAGAACGCCAGCGCGAACAGGAATCCCAACGCCAACGCCCCCCAGATGCCCAGGCGGTCGATCCGCGCTTTGACCGACTCGGAAACGCCGCCGCCTCCGAGACTGACATCAATCAGTCCGACCAGGAATACGCCCGTGATGATGAGCGTCGGCCCAAGCAGCAGGTGTATGTACCTCTGCAGGAACTGGGACACGCCGGGCGTCGAGAGGGCGGTGCTGACCAGCAGAAACGCCAGCCCCGTGTACGCCATCACGCGACCCGCCGTGTACAGCATCCCCGCCAGCAGCACGTGTCGTGTGCTGTCGACTCGGCGGCCGATGTAGCTGATCGCGGCGATGTTGGTCGCCAGCGGGCAAGGGCTGATCGATGTAAGCACGCCCAGCCACAAGGCGGTTCCGGCGGCCAGCACCTGCTCGGTCATCTATTCGACTCCTTGGCCTCCTCGTGCTCCAGCTCCGCTTCTTCTCGGGACTGTTTCCGGTAGCGTGCGACGCCTTCGCGGACGTAGGCCCGGAAGTCGTCTGGTCTACCAACCAGCTGCCAGACCTTTGGAAGGTTGGTCCAGGACGCGGCTTCTCCTGCGAAGACATTGACGAGAACCAGCGTCGGAGCATCGACGCCGTAGCTCTGGACTATCTTTGCGTTCTTGCCGTCCTGAAAGTCGACAAAGCGGAACGCGACAATAGGGGCGTTCGCTTCCTTCTCAAAGCCTTGCGTAACCGCCTGCTCGGCCATCGCGCCGATCCGCTTGCAGGTTGGGCAGCGTTGAGTGCGATGAAAGTAGATCGCGACGACCTGGTGCTCCGGAGTCTCTACCGGCTGCTTCTCGGCGCCCGGGGAGCCAGTCACGACTGCGCCGCCAACCGCCAGCACGGCTGCAAGTATCGTTGATGTCGCCACGCTTCACCCTCCTTCTCGAATAAACACGGGGATCGCCCCACTCATAACCCAAGCATGGAGCGGGCTTCGCTCTGGACGTACTCGGTGAATCCTCCGTGGTCGTCGACTAACTCCCAGACCCGGTCGAGGTTTCGCCATTCGGCCCGCTCTCTGTTGGCCGTTCGAACAAGCACGACCGTCGGGGCGACGATGTCGTACTCGGTTACAAAATGGCTATTCTCCGGCTGCTCGTAGTTGACGACCTTCCACTGCAGCTGGTCCTCGGCCAGCTCGTCTGCGAACGCGGCCTGAACTGCTTCGTACGCGTATCCCTCGATGTTGCGGCAGGTGTGACACCGCGTATCGCCGTGGAAGTAGTAGACGACCAGCCCATTGTCTGGCAACTGTTCGGTCATTCGGGCCGCATCATCCGCCGTCGGCGCCCGCACCTCGCGTCCGACCAGCACGACTACCGAGGCGGCGGCAAACAGCAGCAGCCCCGAGGCGACCAGTTTCTTCGCGGTCATCCGAGTTCCCCTTGTGACAAGACGGCTTTGATCTCCGCGGGGGTCGCGACCTTGCCGACGATCTTCACCTCGCCGTCGACGGCCAGCGCGGGGGTAGACATGACGCCGAAATGAATGATCTGGTTGATGTCTTCAATCTTCTGGACATCAGCTTCGACGCCCATCTCTTTCAACGCTGTCTCGACGTTCTCCTTCAGCGAGACGCACTTCTTGCAGCCGGTTCCGAGGACTTGAACGATAGTCATCTGACGGATCTCCTACGAGCTGACCGCCACGACGGTGGCGGCCGGAGGGGCGGCCGAGGTCGTAGCGGCCGGGGTGATTGGTGCGGGCGTGGACGGGTAGAACTCGCCGAAGCCCATTCCCGCGATGGTCGCCATGACGACCACCAGCGCAACGAAGGCGGCGGTCTTGGCGTAGCCGACGACGCTGCGGATCACGAGGATGCTGGGAAGCGACAGGGCGGGGCCGGCCAGCAGCAGCGCCAGCGCCGGGCCGTGGTGCATGCCGTTCCGCATGAGGGCCTCGAGGATAGGCACCTCCGTCAGCGTGGCAAAGTAGAACACGCAGCCCACCACCGATGCGATCAGGTTGGACGTCATACTGTTGTCGCCGACCAAGGACGCCACCTCCTTCTCCGGGATGAGCGCGCCCAGGAATCCTACGACAAAGACGCCGCCGAACAGGAGCGGCAGGAGCAGCTTGGAGAACTCCCACGTGTTGCCCATCCACTCGGAGAAGTCCTGTCGGTTCAGCCAGGCCAGGCTCATGGCAGCGACCAGCACGCCCATGGCGCCCGCCAGCCACCAGCGGTAGTGGTGGACGCGGGTGACCCAGGTGTCGACGTCCGTCATGCTGGCGACGTCGGCCTTGGCGAGCCGGACCACCTCGGAGGCTTCGCGACCAAGCGCGGGCCGCTTGAGCCGGAGGTCGAGGCTGTTCTCGGTTTCGTACTGCAGCGTCGCCTCGAACCGCTGGCCGTCGGCCAGCTGCACTACCTTGTCGCCCGGGTTGAACCAGTCGCTGAACACCAGCAGCGCCAGCATCGCGGCCAGCAACGAAGCATTCTGCCACAGCGGGCGTCTGGCGGCCGGCGGGTCGGGCTGCGCGAGCGTCACTTTGCTCCGCTCGTCCTCGCTGGTGCGGAACAGCAGCGCCATGATGAGGCCGATGACGACTCCGAAAACCATGGCCCCAACCACACGCGCGACGCCCAGCTCGAATCCCAGGACGCGCGCCGTGAGGAAGATGGCAAGCACGTTGATTGCCGGGCCGGCGTAGAGGAAGCAGGCGGCCGGGCCCAGGCCCGCGCCGATGCGGTAGATGCCCGCGAACATCGGCAGCACGCTGCAGGAGCAGACGGCCAGCACGGTCCCGGAAACCGACGCCACGGAGTAGGCCTCGACCTTGTTGGCCTTGGGCCCCAGGTGCTTGAGGACCGCCTCCTTAGAGAGGAAAGTCGTGATGGCGCCGGCGATGAACAACGCCGGGACAACGCACGCGAGCGTGTGGTTGCGGGCGTACCACTGCAGCAGCAGGAGCGCCTCGACAATGGCCCCGGTGATCTTGGCGGCCAGCGGGTCGGCCTGGGCGTCGAACCGCGGCGTCGCCAACGGCGCCAAGTAGGCGAGCAGGAACACGCCCAAGAACGCCGCCAAGATCTTCCACTCCCGACTCATCGCTCCGTACCCTTGTTGCGTATTTGCAAGAATGTGCAAGTTGTTGGCGAAATAAAAAGGCGTTCTACGCCGTTGCTACAAGAGCACCTTCAGCTGCTGGTCGACATGGCACTTTACTACCGATTCAATACAAGCGAACAGGCTCTTCAGACACTTCACGCGGAGGCTGTAGAACACCATCTGCCCCCGCTTGTCACTCTCGACGATGCCCGCATTCTTGAGCTGCGTCAGGTGTCGAGACACGGTCGACATATCCATCCCAATCTCTTGGGTTAGGTCGCAGACGCAGACCTCCTCGTGCTTGGCGAGCAGATCAACCAGCTTCAGCCTGGCGGGGTGGGCCAGGGCCTTGAGAACCTTGGCGCGTGTCTCGTACTTGGCTCGTTCGGCTTGGTTCATACTTGCCTAACTCGGCTGTTGCTTACTTGCATGATTATACAAATATAGTCCTGAACCGAGCAGGCGTCAAGAAATGTTCGGCAGCGGGAGCCAGGAGCTCGCCAGGTGCGGCCCAATGCACGTCCACGGGGCCATCGTCCCGGGCCCCCCGGGCCTGCGGCGGATCCGTCCCCCCGGCCGCTTCTGCTCGGGCGCAAAAAAAGCCCCCCGCCACGGTCGTGACGAGGGGCTTTGCGTTTCAGGTACTCAGACCAAAGCTGAGTAGCACGATCTTTAGTAGCGGTAGTGGTCCGGCTTGTACGGGCCCTCTACCGGGACGCCGATGTAGTCGGCCTGCTCTTGGGTGAGCTTGGTCAGCTTGACGCCGATCTTCTCGAGGTGCAGCCGGGCGACCTCTTCGTCGAGCTGCTTCGGCAGGCGGTAGATCTTGTTCTCGTACTCGCCCTTGTTGTTCCAGAGCTCGATCTGGGCGAGCGTCTGGTTGGTGAACGAGTTGCTCATCACAAAGCTCGGGTGGCCGGTGGCGCAACCGAGGTTCACCAGGCGGCCCTTGGCGAGGGTCAGGATCGAGCGGCCGCTGTCCTTGAAGGTGTAGCGGTCGACAGCGCCTTCCTTTTCAGTCTTGATGACCTCGCTGGTCGCCTTGCCGGCCTTGACCTGTGCCTCGAGCCAGGCGATGTCGATCTCGGTGTCGAAGTGGCCGATGTTGCAGAGGATGGCGTCCTCTTTCATCTGCACCATGTGCTCGCCGAGGATGATGTCCTTGTTGCCCGTGGTGGTCACGAACAGGTTGCCCTCGGTGCAGGCGGCCTCCATGGTCGTGACCTCGAAGCCCTCCATCGCGGCCTGCAGGGCGTTGATGGGGTCGATCTCGGTGACGATCACGCGGCAGCCGTACGAGCGGAGGCTGTGGGCACAGCCCTTGCCGACGTCGCCGTAGCCGCAGACCACGGCGACCTTGCCGGCCAGCATGACGTCGGTGGCCCGCTTGACGCCGTCGGCCAGGCTCTCGCGGCAGCCGTACAGGTTGTCAAACTTGCTCTTGGTGGCCGAGTCGTTGACGTTGATCGCCGGCACGGCCAGGCGGTCCTGGCGGGCGAGCACCTCCAGGCGGTGGATGCCGGCGGTGGTCTCTTCCGACAGGCCCTTGATGTCGCCCAGCAGCTCGGGGAACTTGTCGTGAACCATGGCGGTCAGGTCGCCGCCGTCGTCGAGGATCATGTTCAGCGGCTTGCCCGACGGGAACGCAAAGAGCGTCTGCTCGATGCACCAGTCGAACTCCTCGTTGGTCTCGCCCTTCCAGGCGAACACCGGGATGCCGGCCTTGGCGACCGCGCACGCGGCGCTGTCCTGGGTGCTGTAGATGTTGCAGCTCGACCAGGTGACCTCGGCGCCCAGCTCGACGAGCGTCTCGATCAGGACGGCCGTCTGGATGGTCATGTGCAGGCAGCCGGCGACGCGGGCGCCCTTGAGCGGTTTGTCCTTGCCGTGCTTCTCACGGAGGGCCATCAGGCCGGGCATCTCGTTTTCGGCCAGGTTGATTTCCTGCCGTCCGAATGCGGCCAGACGCTCGAACTCTTCGGGGGTGCAGTCGAGGACCTTGTAAGGGAGTTTTTCCATTTCAACC
This sequence comes from Posidoniimonas polymericola, assembly GCF_007859935.1. Taxonomy (NCBI): domain Bacteria; kingdom Pseudomonadati; phylum Planctomycetota; class Planctomycetia; order Pirellulales; family Lacipirellulaceae; genus Posidoniimonas; species Posidoniimonas polymericola. Next base: position 208,371 of record NZ_SJPO01000008.1, read on the forward strand.
TGAGACACGTGGGGCTCTCCTGAGTACTTCGCTTGGTGGGATGCGTAGTTATAGCGCGCCGTCGTGGACCGCAAAGTTGGGGCCCGGAAATGCGACGCCGGTGGGGGATCCGTCCAATCTCTCGATTCTACCGTTCCGGGAGCCGCCGCCACAACCCGCCGGGGCCGCCTAAAACGCACGATTCAGCGGGCTTATCCGGTCAATCGGCGGCAGCGAGACCGAACGCCCGGCGGGCCGCAGAGATGAAATCCGCCGTCTGGGCCGGGTCCTTCACTCCCGGCGCCGACTCGACCCCGCTGGCGGTGTCGACGCCGTGCGGGCGGACGGCGGCCACGGCCTGGGCGACGTTTTCGGCCCGCAGGCCGCCGGCCAGGATCATGGGTACCCCGCGGCGCCAGTGGTCGTGGCCGGCGAGGGCCCCCCAGTCGGCCGTCTGCCCAGACCCGCCGTAGTGGCCCGGCACGGCCGCGTCGACCAGCAGCGCGGCCGGCAGGGCGGCGGCCGGCAGGGCGGCCAGTTCGGCGGCGAAGGCGGGCAGCGTCTCGCGAGTGAGCCGCCGAGCTAGCACTACCGGCAGCGGCTCCAGCTCGGCGATCATCGACAGCGGTTCATCGCCGTGCAGCTGCACGGCGGACAACCGACACCGCTTGGCGAGTTCCCGGACGCGGTCGGCCGGCTCGTTGACGAACAGGCCGACCCGCTGGACCCGGTCGGCAAGCGCTTCGGCGACCAGCGAGGCAAACTCCGCGGTCACGCAGCGCGGGCTCTGGGGGTAGAAGTTGAGCCCGATAGCGTCGGCGCCGGCGGCGTCGATCATCTCGGCGTCGTCGATGCTCGTTACGCCGCAGATCTTTACGCGGAACATGGCGTGAGCGGAGATTTCGACTGGAGGGGACGCGGCGGCACGCGCCACCGACAGGTGGAGTATTGGCCGCCAGCGCGGTTTAGGCAAGCCTTGCCGGTCTGGGAGAGTTGGCTTGTTTCAGGGCCCGGTGCGCGCCGAAGCAATCCACGTGCGGACGATGTGTTTTTATCGGGGTGAAGCCGACATGCTGCTTGCCATCCAGTTGCTGCTCGGCCTCGCGACGCTGATCGCCGCCCTGGCGGTAGTGGGCGGGCGGCGGGAGTCGGCCCCCAACGCCCGAGACGCCGAGCGGGCGCTCGGGACGCCGGTCCGCCAGCTAACGGGCGAATGTGGCGTCCGCCGCCGCATTACGTGAAGCCCCCGTCCGGCCGGCGCCGATCCAAAACGACGTCCGCCCCCGACTCCCTCTAGTGTGCCTGCCCCGGAAACCCGTGATGACCATGCCAGCCGCGACCGAAGCTGACCAAGAGCGCGCCTTCCCCGCCTACGCGTGCGCCGAACGTTACTTTGCTAGCAGCATTGCCGAGCAGGCAAGGCGCGGCGTCGACGCGTGCGTCCGCCGCGGCGACGGACCCGCGCTGGTGATCGGCGCCCCCGGCATGGGCAAGACCATGCTGCTGGAGGTGCTGGCGAGCGGCTTCGAGGAGCGGTTCGGCGTTGCGAGGCTGACCGGCTCGCAGGTCTGCACCCGCCGGGCGCTGCTGCAGGCGGTGCTGTTTGGTCTCGACCTGCCTTACCGCGAACGCGAAGAGGGCGAGCTGCGGTTGTCGTTGATCGAGTCGCTGCAGGACGCCGAGGCGTTCCCCAACGGCGTTGCGGTGCTCGTCGACGAGGCGCAGCTGCTGACGCCGCGTCTGCTCGAGGAGCTGCGGGTGCTGTCGAACCTGACCCGCCGCGGCGAGCCGATCGTGCGTCTGGTGCTGCTCGGCGGGCCGGCGCTCGAGGAGACCTTCGCCAGCCCCGAGCTCGAGTCGTTCAACCAGCGGATCGGCGCCCGGGCGTACCTCAGCACACTCACCTACGAAGAGACCCGCGAGTACGTCCGGAGTCACGTGGCCGCCGTCGGCGCCGACCCGGACGAGGTCTTCACCGGTGAGGGGCTCGACGCCGTGTTCCACGCCACCGACGGCGTGCCGCGGTTGGTCAGCCAGATCTGCGACCGGGCGTTGCGGGCGGCGGTGACCAACTCCCGCGACCAAGTCGACGCCCAGGTCGTGCAGCAGGCGTGGTCGGACCTGCACCAGCTGCCGGCTCCGTGGACGCCGGCCGAGCCGCGTCGGTCGGTCGCGACGCAGGTCGCCGTCGAGACCTCGGCAAGTGTTGTCGAGTTTGGCGACCTCGCCGAGCTTTCCGACGAGCTTCCACACGAGCCGCTCCGGGAGCCAATCGCCGAGTCTCCCGCCTTCCCCGAGGCGCGGATCGACGAGCAGGCGGCCGTCGAGCAGGCGACAAGCCGCCAGCCGGTCTGGAACGCCGACGAAGCGCTGGGGATTGCCGAGCCGGTTGAGCGGGCGATCATGGCCGCGTCGTCTCCGGAGGTAGCGGACGACCCGTTCGGAGAAGAGTTCCAGGAGGAGGAGATCGTGATCGACCGCTTCTCCGGCCTGGAGATGGTGTTCCAGGCTTCGACGCCGATAGTAACGAACACGCTCGACCCGAAGCTCAGCACGATCGCCGGTTCGTTCGCCCGCGACGAGCAGCAAGACGCCGAGGCCGACGAAGAGTACGAGTTGAGCGGCACGCTAGAGTCGTCGGACCACGACGATCCGGTCGCCGAGCCGCCAGTTGCCAGTGCGCCCGTTGTCAGCGAGCCAGTTGTCAGTGAGCCAGACGCCGTACAACCAGATGTTTCTAAGCCATTCGCTTCTGAGCGGCGTCAGACACAACTGCTCCGCCTGCAGCAGGACGAGTTCGAGCTGCTGGACGAAGACGACGACGTGCTCGACGAGACTCTCGACGACACGCCGGACGAGCGGCTGTCAACGTTCTCGATCGACGCCCCCGCGAACAGCGGTGACGCTCCGTCCGATCGCGACATTCTGGTGATCGAGGACGACCTGGTTGAGATCGAGGGGATCAAGCAGCCGATGGCGCGTCGGCTCGAGTACCGCCAGCTCTTCGCCAAGCTGCGGCATGGATAGGCGACACGACCAACCCGTCCCGCGGTCGACCTTCCTGCCGCTCGCAGCGTTGCCCGTGGCTGACTTGGCTGCCGGCGGCGGCCGTGTGGAGCTGTACCTGTCGCCGAGCGGCTTCGAGGCCGACGCGGCGGCCGCGGCGCTGACGGTGCTCCTGCGGGCCGAAGACGCAAAGTCCGAGCGGCTGCTGCTGGAGGTCTCTGACCGGTTTGCCGGAGCGGAAGATCGGTCGCCGCTGACCCGCGTGTCGACCGCCAGGGTGTGGCGGAGCGGCGTCGCCGCTACCGGCGGGCGGCGGCGTGACTGGGTGCTGCTGCTCGAGGAGTGTCGCGCGGCGTACGCCACCACGCTGATCGCTCTGGGCGGCAGCGACCCCGGTCTGCAAACGCGGCTCGCGGGCCTGGCCGACCGGACGGTCGTGGTCAGCCGGGCAGGGCGGGGCGAGCTCGCCCACACGCACCGGCTTGTCCGCCGGCTCAGGGGCGACGGCGTCTACCGCTGCGAGTGCATGTGGCTCGACGCGGCCTAGGGCGTGCAACCGACCCTTGCCGACCGGCTCGAATGACCTATTCTTGCGCCTGACGGCCGCCTTCCCCGCCACGCCCCAATCCAGACGCAATCTCCCGACATGACAACCTACCTGGTCACCGGCGGCGCCGGCTTCATTGGCTCGCACATTGCCACCGCACTAGTCGAGCGGGGCGATAAGGTCCGTGTGCTCGACAACCTCTGCTCCGGTTTCGAGGCGAATCTCGTGCACCTCGGTTCCGACTGCGAGCTCATCAAGGGCGACGCGGGCGATCCTCAGGCGGTCGCCAAGGCCATTGAGGGCGCCGACGTCGTGTTCCACGAGGCGGCGCTCGCCTCGGTGCCGGCCAGTGTGCGAGACCCGCTCGCCTCGCACGCGGCCTGCGCGACCGCCACCGTCAACGTGCTCGACGCCGCCCGCAAGGCGGGAGTCAAGCGGGTAGTGTTCGCCGCGTCCAGCGCCGCGTACGGCGATCAGCCCTGCTCAAGCAAGCGCGAGGACGACCCGCACGACCCGCTCTCGCCCTACGCGGCGGCAAAGATCGCCAGCGAGTACTACTGCAAGGCGTTCACCAAGTCGTTCGGACTGGAGACCGCCTGCCTCCGCTACTTCAATGTCTACGGCCCGCGGCAGGACCCCAAGAGCGAGTACTCGGCCGTGATCCCGATCTTCGTCAGCAAGCTGCTGGCCGGCGAACGCCCCACCATCTACGGCGACGGCGAGCAGTCCCGCGACTTTGTTTTCGTGCGGGACGTCGTGCAGGCGAACCTGCTGGCGGCCGAACGCCCGGAGGCAGTCGGTCAGGTGTTCAACGTCGGTACCGGGCGGCGGTTCACGCTGCTGCAGCTGATGGCGGCCCTCAACAAGTTGTTGGGGACCGAGGTCGAGCCAATCTTCGCCGACGCCCGCGCCGGCGACGTCCGCGAGAGCCTGGCCGACATCACCCGCGCCCGCACGCTGCTGGGCTACGAGCCTGGCTTCAGCCTGGAAGAAGGCCTGCGGCAGTCGGTCGAGTACTACAAGTCGATCGCGTAGCGACTTCCCACGGGCAGCGGACGGGCGATGCGCGGTTTCCTTGGCGTCGCCAGAAAAAAGTCGACTCGCGGCGCCGTTTAGCCTAGGATGGCCTGCGGACAGAGGCACAAGAGGCGCGTCGGGCGTTCCTTGGCAGGACGCTCGTTCCCAATACCGCGCCAGCTGCCGCCTACCTGGCGTCGCCTTTCGGGCGGACGTCTAACGGCTATGTCGTCTAACGGCTATGTCGTCTAACGGCTATTTAGTGCAGCGGCGATCCCTCTTCGGATCGACCGAAAACATGAGTGTTCGCTCTAAGTGCCCTGGTTGTGGCGCGTCGCTGAAGATCTCGCTCGCCCACGCCGGTAAAAAGGGTAAGTGCCCCGGCTGCGGCAAGACTCTTAAAATGCCGAGCGAAGAGCAGCTGCGGCAGATGATGGCCCGGCAGTCCAGCAAGTCGGGCATGGCGGTCGGCAGCACCTCGGCGGTCGCTGCGGCCCCAGCCAAGCCGAGTCCGCCGCCCCAATCTCCGGCCCAGCCTCCGGCCGACGACCTGTTCGACGATCTCGGTTCGAGCAATTTCGACGAGGACGACTTCGACTTCCCGGACCCGCCCGCGGCGGGGACCCAGGAGACGGTGAACCCGTACGCGTCGCCGTTGGCGGAGTACAAGGCAGAGCTGTCGGCTTCGAATAAGCTGGTTTACGCTGGCTTCATGTCGCGTTGGGGCGCCGCCATCGTCGACGGTCTGGTCCTGCTGGCAATCTCGTGGGCAATTGGGTTTTCGATGGCGTTCGCAGCTGCAATTGCCGGGATGACGCAGACCGAGAGCGGTTTGGCTGTGGTTCAGCTGGCGATCCAGGTCGTCGCCCAGGTGGCGGGCCTGCTCTACTTTGCGTTGATGGAGTCCTCAGCCTCGCAAGCGACTTACGGGAAGCGGATGGCCGGCATCAAGGTGACCGACGTCAATGGACACCCGATTTCGTTCGGTCGTGCTGTGGCTCGTTATCTGGCCAAGATCGTCTCAACGCTTACGCTGATGATCGGGTACCTAATGGCGGCGTTCACGCCGAAGAAGCAGGCCCTGCACGACATGATGGTGGGCACGCTTGTTGTGAAGGCGTAGGCGGGGTACCCTCGGCCGGGAGCCTGTGACCCCCGCCGAAGAACCTCTCGCGATCCCGATGGCGACCCCCAAAACCCTGATCGCGATTGCTACCTACAACGAGCGCGAGAACCTGCCCGGGCTGATCGACGCGATCCACGAGCACGCGCCGCACGCCGACGTGCTGGTGGTGGACGACAACTCGCCCGACGGCACCGGCGACTGGGTCGACAAGTACGCGGCCGGCAACCCGTGGCTCGCCTGCCTGCACCGGGCGGGCAAGCTGGGGCTCGGCTCCGCCAGCTACGACGCCTTCCGCCACGCGATCGCCGGCGGCTACGAAGTCGTTGCGACGCTCGACGCCGACTGGAGCCACCCCCCCGACCGGCTCCCCGCGGTCCTTGCGGGCGTCGAGCACGCCGACGTGTCGATCGGCTCGAGGTACGTCCCGGGCGGCGGAATCGAAGGCTGGCCGCTGCGGCGGCGGGTAACCAGCTGGGTGCTGAACGCCGTGGCGAGCCGCGCCCTGCGGCTCCCGGTCAAGGACTGCAGCGGGGCCTTCCGTGCCTACCGCGTGGCGAAGCTCCGCGAGGTCGACTTCGATAACGTGCTAACGCTCGGCTACGCATATCTTGAGGAGCTGCTGTGGCGGCTCCGCCGGCAGGGCGCCACCTTTGCCGAGACCCCCTTCACCTTCCGCGACCGCGTCGCTGGGGCCTCGAAGATCAACCTGAGCGAAGCGCGGGCGGCCCTCCGCGTGATTGCCGTACTGGGGTGGCGCGAGTGGACCTCGCGGGGCCACTCCTAGCGAATGGCGGACCTCCTCGGGCCACTCCTAGCGATTGGTAGACCTGGCTGGGCCGCTCGTAACGGTTGCCCGGCTGACGGTTTATGCGTTGCGGGTCCAGATTCTCGCGGGCCCTGCCGGGGGGGCGACCTAATCTTGCGGTGCAAATCAATCGCGTCGCGCGTCCCTCGCATCTGATGCATTCGGCATTGGTAAGAGGGCGGCGCCGCCAAGACGGCTACCTCACTCGAAGGGCGACTCAATGAGCAAGCGAATCGGCATCCTCACCAGCGGCGGCGACTGCCCCGGACTGAACGCCGTGATCCGCGGCGCGGTCAAGAGCTGTCACCAGCTGGGCTACGACTGCGTTGGGTTCCTCAAGGGCTACGAGGGCCTGTACGACCCGGTGCAGTACGTCAACCTGACCCCGTCCAGCACCAAGGGCATCCTCAACCAGGGCGGCACCATCCTGGGCTCGACCAACAAGGGCCGCTTTGCCGCGGTCAAGGGCGTCGAGGACCGCGTGGAGATCGCCCCGCACCTGATCGAGGGCGTCAAAGAAACCGTTCGCCAGCTCGGCATCGACGGCCTGATCTGCGTCGGCGGCGACGGCTCGCTCGCCATCGCTCAGCAGTTCCACGAAAGCGGCATCCCGGTGGTCGGCGTCCCCAAGACCATCGACAACGACCTGCAGGCCACGGCGTTCACGTTCGGCTTCGACAGCGCCATCGAGTGCGCCACCGACGCCCTCGACCGTCTGCACACGACGGCCGCCAGCCACGAGCGGATCATGGTGCTCGAGGTGATGGGCCGGCACGCCGGTTGGATCGCGCTGCACTCCGGCATCGCCGGCGGCGGCGACGTGATCCTGATCCCCGAGATCGACTGGACCTTCGAGCACATCTGCGAGAAGATCCTGCACCGCGAGAGCCAGGGCAAGAAGTTCACTCTAGTAGTGGTCGCCGAGGGCGCCCACCTGCCCGAGGGCGGCATGGTCGGCGCCGAGCAGGACGGCCAGCAGGTCAAGCTCGGCGGCATCGGCAAGATCGTCACCGACGAGATCCAGAAGCGGCTGCACCGCGAGGCGCGGCTCTGCATCCTCGGCCACCTGCAGCGCGGCGGCAAGCCGACCACGTTCGACCGTGTGCTCGCCACGCAGTTCGGCGCCCACGCGGTGCGGCTGATCGTCCAAGAGAAGTTCGGCGAGATGATCTGCAGCCGCCCGCCCGACATGGTCAGCGTCCCGATCCTCGAGGCGGTGCACAAGATCCGCCAGGTCGACCCGACCGGCCCCGCCGTGCGGGCCGCCCGGGCGCTCGGCATCAGCTTCGGCGACCGCACCGCCGAGGACGCCTCGAGCGGCGTCTTTACCCGTGAGGAGGATCGCGAGTTCGCGGTCCAACACCACGGCGAGCACCTGCTCGATACGGCCGCGGCCGAATTGGAAGCGGCGTTGGCGGAGTAGCCATGACCGCCTAACCGTAGCAGTAGTCAAACAGCCCCGGGCATGATTGCCCGGGGCTTTTTCATTAGCGGGGCCCTACTCTTCCAGCGGCGGCGGACTAGGGCTTGCGGGCTGAGGGATTGGGGCCGCGCTCGCAGGGCCCGCCGAGAGCCAGTCGAGCAGGCGCCAGGCGAAGCCCGCCTTGCAGAGGCTCACCAGCACGCCGAAGCCGAGCAGGCAGACGCCCATGGCGTAGAGTTGCAGACCCTCGCGCAGCCGGTGGCTGGCAAGTCCGACGAGCACCGCCTGCAGCGCCGCCAGGCCGGCGACCGCGAGACAAACCACCAGCGACGCGACGGCCCAGCGGTCGCGGCTCATGCGGAAGTAGGCGCCGCCGCCGACCGCCAGCACCGCGGCGGCGACCGGCGGCGACCAGTTTGCTTGAACCGGCCACACGGCCGGGTACACGGTCACGAAGGCCATGCAGGTGACCGCCAACGCCAGCGGAGTCCAGGGCCGCAGCGCGCGGGAGACTCGGTCACGGCAGACAAGCGGGGTGGCCAGCAGCAGGATCGTCACCGCGTAGGCGGTCTGCAGCGACGAGGCGCCCAGTTCCAAAAGCGACGCCAATTCCGACCGCCAGCCGATCAGTCCCAGGGCAACGCCGCCGACGAGCGGCGCCGCGTGGCGGCTGTAGGCCCACCGGGCCGCCATCCAGCCGACCATCACGCTCGCACCGGCGGCGCTGAGCGGCCACGCCCCGCGGAGCGAGGTTTCGCCCGCGTTGAGCGACAGCATCGCCGCTAGCGAAAACGCGGCCAGCGCCTCGCCGCCCACCCGGCGGGCCGCGGCGCCCGCCAGCCCGAGCGCCGCGCTGAAGCCCAGAGCAATCACGAGCGGGCTGCCGCTCGCAGCCTGCACGACACCGAGCAGGTAGGTCTGCGCCGGATTGAGATCGCTCGGGAGGGTGGCGGCCACCGGCACAGCGACGCCGCCGAACAGCGCCAGCTTCTGAATCGCTAAGCTGCGGTTGCGCACGCCGAGCACCAGCAGCACTGCCGCGGTCGCCGCGGCGATTGGGCAGAGCAGCAGCGGCAAGAATGCGGAGTCGGCGCCCTTCGCCGGCGAGAACGAGACGCACAGCATCCACGTCCGCATCGCGGACGCCACGATCAGCAGCACAAACGGCGACCAGGGGTAGAACGGCCACCGCCAGTTGGAGCCCGCCGGGTGCAACGCCTCGCGTCCGCGCAGCGCCGCCGGCGCCAGGCAGAGGGTCGCCACGCCGGCGGCCACGCAGTAGGACAGCACGCCGCGGACCATGTCGTCGCTCCGCCCGTCGAGCGAGAAGTAGCCGAGCAGCGGGGGGAACGCGAACAGCACGGCAAGCTGCAAATAGAGCGGCGCCCGGAACGCGGCCGGCAGCTTGAGGTTGAGCGACCGCAGCACCGCCTCGCTGACGACCACCGAAAAGGCGAGCCCGAACCCCAGGCAGGCCGCCCCTGCCGGCCACTGGTTCAGGCACAGCGAGTCGAACACGGTCGACAGCGCGGTGAACATCAGCAGCAGAACCAGCAGCACGGTGCGGGCGTCTTCCCAGAGCTGACCCAGCCGGATCACCATGATCCCCACCAACGCCACCGCCAGTGAGTAGCCGCACAGCAGCAGGGTGAGCCAAGCGGCGTCGGTCGCGGTGTCGCGTCCCTGAAAGCCAAGGTTCAGGCCCCACAGCACCAGGACCGCGCTGAAGAGATACGCCGGGTTGCTCGGGTAGACCCGGCGCACCCAGAGAGATGAGTTCATCGACATACAGGGTTCCTCCTAACCGCTGGCCCGCGATTGAGATGAGAAAACGCGGAGATAAGACGAAGCGAATTTCGCTGGCCGCCGCCGGCAGTATTCCCGAGCGGCGGGGAGGGGTTTTTGCTCGTTGAACGAGCCCAGACGTCGATAGCGGAGTTTCATTCTTTGCGGCAGGCCGTTGCGTGGTTAGGCTCTGAGAAGCGACTAGTCACCGCCCGGCCGTGTTTTGTACGTCGTCCGGCTCGGTCCCTTGCGTGCGTCGAGTCTTTCCGATCGGCCTGTCTCTCATCTTGCTTGGAGGAACGTGATGTCTGTGCAAAAGCGAGTTGCGGTGTTGCTGGTCGGTGTGCTGGCGGTGTCCCCGTGGAACGCCGCGGCGCGGGCCGCGGACGACGTCCCGCGCGAGGAGCCTCCCGCCCCGCAGGAGGAGGTCCGTGTGTTTCGGCTCCAAGAAACCACTCCGTCGATCGTGAAGGTCCCCCTCGACAGCCTCTTCGAGGGCCACGCTCTCCGGCTGGCTGTGCATGAGCCCAGCAACCAGCTCGTGGCCGTTGGCTCACCACAGACGCTCGACCAGATAGCCGAGATCATCGAGTCGCTAGACCGGGAGCCGACCAGCCGGACTGCGACGCCGCAGTACCGCGTCGACGTCACGGTCTGGCAGGTCGATGATGAATCAGGTCGGCTCGACGCTCTGGTTAAGGAGAAAGCAGGCGGCCGGCTTCCGCTCAACCTCCCGCGCGACGAGTGCCAAGAGCTGGTCGCGTCGCTGGCCGAGGCAGGACTCGTGTCCCAGCCCGCCCGTCTGCAGTGCGGGCTGCTGGCAGAGCAGGAAGTCCAGATGAACGCGGGATCACGGTGTCCGGTCGAACAAAGCAGGGCCGTTAGTCGGGAGGGTGTGGTCACCAAGAACTTTACCTACGAATCGGTCGGCGCCGCGGTGCGGCTCCGCGTGCGGCGGGTCACCGGCGGCGCTGTTGCTGAACTCTTTGTGGAAGACTCTCGCATTTCGCCGACAGACACCGGCAGCTCTCCCGACGAGGACGCAGAGTCCGTCCCCAGGTACGTTGTGCCGCCGACCGTCACCATGTGCACGCTGCAGACGTCGCTTTGGCTCCCCGACGGCGAGGCGTCGCTGTACAGCACGGGCGGCGGGCCCGATGGGCTGCGGCTGCTGTATGTCGTGGACGTCACGCGGGAATAGCCGGCGCCGCATTGCCCGCGCAGCGGATTCCGCTTACAACGGCGGGCATGCAATACCGACGCTTTGGACGCACCGAACTGCAGATGCCCGTGATTAGTTGCGGGGGGATGCGCTATCAGCAGACCTGGGACGACGCGCTGCTGGACGTCGTGGAGGACGAGAACCAGCGGAACCTCGAGGCCACGATCCGCCGCGCGGTCGAGCTCGGCGTCAGCCACATCGAGACCGCACGCGGTTACGGCACCAGCGAGCGGCAGCTCGGGCTCGTGCTGCCGAAGCTGCCGCGGGACGAGATCATCGTCCAGACGAAGATCGCCCCGAATGCCGATCCTGAGGTGTTCCGCCAGCAGTGCCTGGAGTCGCTCGAGCGGCTCAACCTCGAATACGTCGACCTGCTCGGCCTGCACGGCATTAACAACTACGAGCTGCATTGGCAGTCGGTCCGGCCGGGCGGCTGCCTGGAGGTCGCCCGCGAGCTGCAGGCCGAGGGCAAGGTGCGCCACGTCGGGTTCTCGACGCACGGCCTGACGCACCAGATCCTCGACACCATCAACACCGACGCGCACGGAGGCTTCGACTACGTCAACCTGCACTGGTACTACATAAGCCAGTGGAACTGGCCCGCGGTCGAGGCCGCTGCGGCCCGTGACATGGGCGTGTTCGTCATCTCGCCGAACGACAAGGGCGGCCTCCTCTACAAGCCGTCGGACAAGCTGGTCGAGCTGTGCGGTCCGCTGCACCCGATCGTGTTCAACACGCTGTTCTGTCTCCGCCGGCCGGAGGTGCACACGCTGAGCCTCGGCGCGTCGAAGCCGAGCGACTTCGACCTGCAGATGGCGGCCCTCGAGATGACCGACCGGGCCGATGAGCTCGTCGCGCCGATCGTCGAGCGGCTCGAGCAGGCCCTCGAGGCCGCGACCGGGATGGATCCGCAGGAGGTCCTCACCGCCAACTTCGGCGCCGGCCTGCCGCTGTGGGACCAGGACTCGCCCGGCTACATGAACGCCCCGATGGTGCTGTGGCTGCGGGCCCTGGCGGTCGCCTACGACATGGTCGAGTACGGCAAGATGCGCTACAACCTGCTCGGCCGCGGGGGGCACTGGTTCCCCGGCCTGTCGGCGGGGCACATCGACTCGCTGGACGACGAGCAGCTTGCCAAGGCGTTCAAGAAATCGCCCCACGCCGACGATGTTGTCGGCTGGCTGCGTGAGGCCGACGAGCTCCTGGGCGGCGAGGCGGTGAAGCGATTGAGTCAAGAATAGCGGTTGGGCAGGCTGCGGCCGGCGTTCCGCACGGCCGCCCCGGACGCTAGCTGCCGCGATTGCTTGAGCGGTCTGCTGGGCGGGATTAGACTGACCGCTCTGGCAGATTTCCTCGGACCCGCTCGGACCCGCCTGCGCCGCCAAGGCGATCGATACCACCATGAGCCAGCCGCCCGCCGAAGCCGTCGTCCAGGTGCCGATCTACTCGAAGCTCGATCGGCCGATTGCCGAGCTGACTTTCCTGCAGCAGTCGCTGCTGTTCGCCGAGCTGTCGCGGCTGTCGTACTTCACACGCGGCGAGGCGGGCCGCCTGGCCAACGACATCGGGCTCCCCGAGACCCGCTACTACGACCGCGACGGCGCCCAGGCGTACGTCTTCGGCAGCGAGCACGACTGCGTGGTGACCTGCCGCGGCACCGAGCCGCACGAGTGGAACGACATCCGCGCCGACCTCGACGCCGTGACCGACGTCGCGGAGACCGTCGGCCGCGTGCACCGCGGCTTCAAACGCGAGGTCGACGACCTCTGGCCGCGGCTCGAGAAGGCGCTGCAGAGCAACGAGCGGACGCTCTGGTTCACCGGCCACTCGCTCGGCGGCGCGATGACCGCCATCTGCGCCGGCCGCTGCAAGATCTCGCACATCCCGTCCGACCCGGCCGGGCTGTTCACGTTCGGCTCGCCCCGGGTCGGCAACCACCGCTACGTGAACCACGTCAAGCTGAACTACTACCGCTGGGTCAACAACAACGACATCGTCCCCCGCGTGCCGCCCCGCTGGCTCGGCTACCGCCACGCCGGAACCGAGGTGTACCTCAACCGCAACGGAAAAATCAGCACCGTCGACGGGCTGATGCGGGCCCGCGACCGCTTCTGGGGCTTCGTGCGTTCGCTCCGCCGCTGCCGCATCGACCAGTTCACCGACCACAACATGGGGGAGTACATCGAGGCGATCCGCCACGTCGTCGACGCCGAGTCCAACGCCGACGACGACCTCCAGAGCACGGTCGAGCCCCGCCGCACGATGGCCCGCGCGACCGAGCCGAAGAAGGCGGTGCGGTCGGCGTAGGCCGTGTGACACCTCAGCTGGTGCGTCCTTAAGGCGCCCGGCTTGCCCTTTAGCTTGCGAGAACGCCGGGCGACGCTCGTGCTTAGCCGCCTGGCGCCGTCGCGTCTATGCGCTCGGCCAAGCCAATAGAACTGATTGATGCACCTGACTGCCAACCGAAAAGTCATCGAGCAGAAGACTCGATCGGAAGCCCTGTTTCGCGAGTCAAGCGACGCTGGTATGTGGCTGGGTCTCTGCGTGTTGCTGGTCCTCCTTGCCTTCTATGCCGAGTCCTCGGTTGCTCGTGGGCCTGAGGGATTGCACGTTGTTATCGGGGGATTGGTCTCGTGGGGAGGACTCGTAGGCGTCTCTGCATTGCTGGTTGCTCATTTCCGGAAAGCGCGAGCCTACTCAGGGTTAGCGCGCAAGGGGGGCAGCGCAAACGTGTTCGTGGAACTGAGCGATTCCGACCTCACCTACGGATTGCAGAACGCGTGGAGCAAGAAGATTGTCTGGGAGTTGGTGAGCCGCGTCGACTTCTCGCGAGACTCCCTCGTGTGCCACTGCCCATTCAGCGTGGTCCATGTTTCCTTGAGCGGGTTCAGCGCGAGCGAGATTCAGGAACTCGGCGACTTCTTGGAATCAACAAGAGGGCAGCTTACGAGACGACGGAGTTTTGGCTTGCCTGATTCCCACGCGTCCCAGTCTTATGGAATGGTCAAGCCAAATGAGCAGGCGATGTAGGTCGATAGCTTAGAGCCAATGCCTGGCCCCGCGGGGTGGCACGTCCCTGAAAGGGCGTGGCGACGCCGGTGGTGATTCACCACGCCCTTGTCAGGGACGTGCCACCTGCGTACTGAGTAGTGGCGGTACTCGTCGGCGCGGCAGGTGGCACTGTCCAGCTTGCTGGCAGTGCGTGTTGGGTCTGCCGAACCGGGGGCCAACGCCCCGCTGCTGATGGGCCGGTCGCGGTGGTTGACCATCGTGCTCTAATCGGGGGCGACGCTCGCTCTTTTTTCTTGACAACTACTGGTCGACCCGTAATACTGCGTTCGCAATTACTGGTGGGCCAGTAATTCTGGATGGCACCCTTACCCCGACCGCGAGCCACGCCATGGCAGACAGCGTCCCGGACCCCTCGCAGCCCTCTCAACGCGAGCTCGAAGCGCTCAAGGTCCTGTGGGACCGCGGCGAGTCGACCGTCCGTGATATCGCGGACGAGATGACCCGCCACGGGCAGGATCTGGCTTACACCACCGTGCTCAGCCTGCTGCAGGTGATGGAGCAGAAGGGGTACGTCGCCCACCGGCGGGAGGGGAGGGCGTACCTGTACCGGGCGTTGCTCGAGCGGGCCCGCACGTTCCGCAACCTGGCAGGCGATTTTCTGCAGCGTGTTTTTGACGGCGCCGTCGACGAATACCTGGTGCACGCCCTCGAGGGCAAGAAGCTCTCGGCGAAAGAACTCGACGAGCTCGAGGCGATGATCGCCGAGGCCCGCAAGCAGAGCAAACCCGGCAGAAAGGGAGGCAAGCGATGATCCCCTCGGAATCACTCCTGCGTTGGCTGACCGACTTCCACCTCGCCTCGGCTGTGCTGCTGGCGGCGGGCCTCTTGGCGATGCGGCTGCTCCGCCAGCCCGCCTACCGGATTGCCGTTGCGTGGGCGGCCTGCGGTGCGATCGCCCTGGCGGGCGTGCTGTACGCCACGCCCGGCTGGTCGAGCGTCTCGTTGCTGACCGCTTGGGCAGAGGCGCCGGCGCCAACACCAATCCCGGAAACGCCTGTTCCGCCACCGCACGCGTTCCCGCCCGTTCAGCTCGCTAACTCAATGCCAAGCACGCCGCCCACGGGCGAGGTCGTGCCCCCGGTCCGCGCGGCGCGGGCTCGCGGATACAGCTTGAGTCTGCCGGACGTTCTCGCACTAACGGCGGTGAGCGGCGGCGCGTGTGTGCTGGCCTGGCTGACGATCGGCAGCCTCAGTGCGCGGCGGCTGGTCGCCGATGGTCGGGCCGCCGGTGACGCGCTCGATTCGATCGCCCGCGAACTGTGGGACACTGGCGCCCTGCCGCGGCTGCTGCTGCACGACCGGCTCGGATCGCCGGTCGCGCTCAACCTGCTGCGGCCGGTGGTGCTGCTGCCGGCGCGGTTGCGAGACGCGTCGACCGCCGTGCTGCGGCCGCTGCTCGCGCACGAGCTGGCCCACGTCCGCAACGGCGACCTGTGGCTGCTGGCCGCGCTGCGGACGCTGATGGTCGTGCTGTGGGCCAACCCGCTGTTCTGGTTGCTGCGTCGCGCGGTCCGCTTCAACCAGGAGCAACTCGCCGACGCCGCCGCTGCCGGCGAGGGCGACCGCCTAGCCTACGCCGAGCAGCTGGTCGAGTGGGCCCGCAGCTCTGCCCGCCCACCCCGCGTGGCGGGTGCGGTGGGGCTGTGGGAGGGCCGCTCGCAGGTCAAACGGCGCGTGGCGGCGTTGCTCGACTCGGGCGTGACGGTGCTGTCGGCCTGCGGAGTGCGCTGGCGGTGCGCTAGCGCCGCGACCTGTGTGGCGCTGGGCGTTGGGGTTTCGCTGCTGACCATGGCGCCGCCCTCGGCCGCCGACGAGCAGGCCGAGCAAGCAGCCGAAGAGCAAGACGATTCCAATGGCCTGACCTACCGCGGGACGGTCGTCAACAAGGACAACGGCGAGCCGATCGCGGGCGCCGAGGTGCTGGTGCGGCTGCGGACCTCGTCGCAGGACCCGTGGCCGCTGCTCGATGAAACCACCTACCGATCGGGCGAGGACGGCCGGTACGAGTTCACCATCACACCGGAACGCTTAGCGGACAAGTACCTCTACATCGAGGTCGAGGCGACCCACCCCGACTACGCGCGGAAGAGCCCTTCGGGCTACGCGCTGAGCATGATCCGCAAGAATCAGAAGCTCGGCGAGGAGCCGTTCTTTAGTCGCATCGAGCTGCACCCGGGCGAGCGGATCTCCGGGAAGCTGCTCCGCCCCGACGGTTCGCCTGCCGCGGCGGTGCGGGTACTGATCTACTCCAAGGCCCAGCCGCGTGACCTCCAAGAGTATGGATCGTTCGCCGACACGAAGACCGACGACCAGGGCCGATTCACCCTAAACGTATGCCGGGGAGGACCCGCGGTGCTGTGGTTCTTGCCTCAGGATCTGGCGCCCGAGACGCACTTGCTAGAGGCGTCTTCGGCTGATGAAGGAGAACCGGAGGGCGCCGAACAGGAGCGACTACTGAAACTGACTGGTGAGCAGACAGACCTGGGCCAGTTTAGCCTTTCCGCAGGACTGCGAATGCGGGGCCGTGTTTTGGACCAGGAAGGCGCCCCGGCGCCGGGCGTGTGGGTAAATGCCGAGCTGCGTAGCGGCCCCGCCAAGAAACCGATCCAGATGCCGGTCGCCGACTGCATCGATCGATCAGCGCTTACCAACGAGCAAGGCGAGTTCATCATGGCACCGCTGCCGCCGGGCGGGTACGAGGTCGTCCCCGCAGAACGCCCTGCAGAAAACCCGGACAGGACCCGTGAGGAGCGACCACTGCCGGCTACATTCCTGGTGCAGCAAGTGGAACTGAACGACAAGGCCGGCGCTGAGCCGATCGAACTGCGGGCCACAGAGACCGTGCACTTCCACACGCAGAACCTCGACAGCGACGGCAAACCCACCCGTGGGCACGGCTACTCGTTGGTCGGCTACGCGACCGAAGACCGCCAAGGGTTTTTTGCCCTGCACCCCAACCCCGACGCCAATGGCGAGATCGAGATTGACGTGCCCAAGGGCGCCTGGCACGTTGAGGTCCGGTTCATGACCAACGAGCACGGCGCGCTGCGTGTCCGGACCAAACAGGGCGGCCCGCTGTCCGGGAACCCAGAGCTCAAGTTCGATCGGCTCACCGAGGACATCGGGCCGATCGAGGTCGTGAAGTACACTGCGCCGATCCTTCTGGTCCGCGCTAGGGACCCCGAAGGTGGAGACCTCGAGGGCCTGCAGTGCGAGATCCACTACTCGAACGAAGCGGCAGGCACGGCGTCCACCTACACGCGTGGACATGATGTGCACATGGAGATTCAGGGCGATGGCGCCTGGCGGACGAGTCAGCTCCTGCCGGACGAGCCATTCGGGCTATCGGTCACGGCGCCCGGCTACGGGGTCGTCAAGAAGCAGTACGAGCTCAAAGAAGGCGAGACCAAGGAGGTCGAGATCGTGCTGCCCGCTGTCGCCGAAGACGGGAGAGAAGAGCCGCCGGCGGAGGACGCCGGTCAGCCTGACAACGCGGCTGCTTCCTTTGAAGACGGCGAATCAATGGCGGTCACCGGTGCGCTTCGTGCACTGCCGGACCCGGGCTATGCTGCCACGAGGCCGGGCGAGGCGAACACCATTGAGGTGAACTGCACGCGGGCCGACGGCGACCCGGTGAAAGGCGCCCAGGTCGTGCTTTACCGCTTCCGACCGGACGGCAAAGGGGCCGAGCAGGTCGGAACCATGGAGACGGACGCAGAAGGGCGTTGCCGTTGGGCCAATGTCGTCCCCGCCGAGGATGTCCCCGAGGAGTCGACAGGCTCGGGGCCGACCCCGCTGGTCTACGTGGTGACGGTCCGCGCGCCGGGACTGGCTTCAGAGGAGTCGATGATGGACGCCCGCACAATCGCAAGCGAGGGGCAGCGGATCGATCTGTCGATGCAGAAGGGCGCCGTGCTCCGTGGGGAGGTCGTCAACGAAGCCGGGCGTGCGGTGTCTGGGGCGCGTGTCTCGATGGACCAGCCTCGGGTTCCAGGTCTGGCAGAAATTCGATCCGCGACTACCGACGACCGCGGGCAGTTCGCGATCGACGACCTGCACGCCAGGGATTACGCGGCGCAACGCGCGCGTCAGGCCGACCAGCAGGCCGCCGCATTGGAGTCGGGTCAGGATGTATTGTTCGTCGAGATGGAACAACGCCTCGAGGTCTCGCACCCAGACTTCGCGGTAGGTCTGGCGCCGGTGGATCGGGTTCCGAGCAGCATGGACATTACCCTGCAACCAGCCGCGGTCATCACGGGGCGCGTTGTTGACGACGCGGGACGCCCGGTGGCCGGCGTCGCCGTAGTCCTGCAGACCCACCGAGCCGATGCGGAGGGCGCCGTCTTCTTGCCGCCGCCACGACACCGCCACGCCATGGTGCGCACGAATGCAGACGGCGAGTTCGAGTGCCGCGAGCTTCCGCCCGGCGCTTACACCGTTCGCGCCGATCTGGGCAATTGGGAAGAAAGCCTGCCGCCTCGCATTGCGGCAGCGGCGGTCGTGGTCGACGCTCAGAGTACCACGGAGCCCAACCGCACGCCGGACCTGCTCGTCACCAAGGGCCGGGTGATCACGGTGCAGCTCGTCGACGCCGAGAGCGGCGAGCCGTTGAGGACCGAGCAACCGATGCGGGCGGTCACTCGATTCCAGCCCGACGGCAGCGACCACTTTGGCCTCGGCCAACGCAGTGTAGAAATTAGCAAGCAGGGCCGGTTCCAGCTCCGCGTTACCGACGAGGCCGGGCGGCTCATGTTAGCTAATCTCGGCCCTAACCGCGATTGGAGTGGAGTTGCAGAGTGGGCGCCGGGAGCAGCGGTCCCCGCGGCGGCGGGAGAAGCGGACGACCCGGTATCCTACCCCGTGGCACGCCGTGAGCTCACCGTCGAAGAGAGGGTCTCCGAGGCTATGAGGTTTGATCTCCACGGAGACCGCGGAGAAGCAATCAAGCGGCTCAACGTGTTGGCGGAAGAGTCGCCCAATAGCTGGTCCGTGGTGTGGGCGAAGGCCCGCTTGGATCAGGACGCGGGACGCTACGCCGACGCGATCGCTGGATGGGGCAAGTCGATCGCTATGCCCGCGCTTCCCAAGTATCCAGCCCTCAATAACCTAGCGCACTTGCTCGCTTCCGCTCCGCAGCAGGAGCTCCGTGATGGGCGCCGGGCGATTGAGTTGTCGCAGCAGGCGTTGGCGGAAATTGACGCCCTCATGCCGGAGGAACGCGGGCACAGTCCTTCCCGCGATGCGGTGGTTTCAGAGGTGCTCGACACGCTCGCCGCGGCGTACGCCGAGGTCGGCGAATTCGACCGGGCGGTCGAAACGCAGCAGCGGGCCATCGAGCTCGCGAACCCAAGAGAGCTGCCTAAGCTCCGCGAGCGGCTCGAGCTGTACCAGCGGCGCGAGCCGTATCGCATGAAGCAATAGGCAAGCGTCGTGGCAGGGTGGCACGTCCCTGAAAGGGCGTGGGGGCGCCGGTGGTGATTCACCACGCCCTTGTCAGGGCGTGCCACCCAAGGCGGGACGATGGGCAGGCGAGGTGTTGGCCATCAGCCGGCACGCGTTAGCGTCCGGTTTGTTGGCTCGGTTTGAGGGTTTGAACCGGGGGCCAAGGCCCCGTGGCTGATGGCCCTCACGGTGGGGGACCACCGTGCCACAATCGGGGGCTGGCGCCGATTTCTTTGTTGAGAATTAGCTTTCCGCGCGTTCCAATAGAGAGACGCAGCAGAATGCCGTTCGCGCGCTCAGCCGCTGCCGGTGGAAGCCGGCAGTCTTAGTGGCTGCTGCGCGCTCCAAGCAACAGGCCATGTGAGCGGGGCTGCCCTCCGGCTTTCGCTGGAGCTTGCTACAGGTGAGGGCAGGGCAGAGGAACGCGCCGGGGTTTTGTCCCCTCCGCTAGATTTTTCGGACTAAACGCGACGCGGGAGGGAAAGCTTACGGAGACTGCTATAGCAGGACGAAACACGTGTGGGAGCGGGTTCTTGCTCGCCGGTGCAGGCGGTTGTGCGGGACAAAACCTATCGGACAAAAATCAGGGGAACGCAGGGCGCAAGAAAAGCGGCCCGGGGCGCCGAAGCACGCCCGAGCCGCTGTCGCGGGGGGATCGTTACGGAGCTTTGCAGGGGCCCGCTATTGGCGGTCCTTCAGCAGCTCCTTGTGCAGCTTGGCGAGCTCCTCGGCCGGGAACTTGATTTCCTTACGGTCGTAGGTCACCAGGCCGTTGATCTCGTTCTCGACGTCGGTCGTCTGGGTGTAGACGGCGCCGGCGATGCCGCGGCCGCGCATCTCGATCAGCTTGTCGAGCGAACGCTCGTACCGCTGCTTGTACTCCTGCTTGTCCTTCGGCAGACCGCCGTAGCCCCAGTTGCGGCGCGACTCGTCCCACATGTGGCCCTTGACCGGCCAGCCGTGGCCGCCGAACTCGCCCACCACCTTTACGAACGGGTCGAGCCGACGCTGCTGGAACGGGAAGGCCGGGTCGGGGTAAGCGTGCTGATCGGCGATGTCGCCTACCGGCCAGAAGTTGCCGCCGCTGGCGATATTGACCAGCCGCGACGGGTCACGCTTCGCGGTCCACTTGCCGACCTCGACCGTGCGGTGCTGGCCCCAGGCCTCGTTGAAGGGGACCCACACCACGATCGAGGGGTGGCTCTCGAGCGAGTCGATCATGCCGTCGAGCTCCGTCATGTACTGCTGGTGCGCCTCGGCCGGCCATTGGGCGTCGTTCGGGTTAGGACGCATGCGGGTCCACTGCGGGCTGCGGCCGCCGCTGACCTGGTCCTGCCACAGCATCACGCCGAGGCGGTCGCAGTGGTAGTAGTACCGCCGCGGCTCGACCTTGATGTGCTTGCGGATCATGTTGAAGCCGGCCGCCTTGAGGTACTCGACATCCCACAGCATGGCCTCGTCCGACGGCGGGGTCAGCAGACCGTCCGGCCACCAGCCCTGATCGAGAGGACCCCAGTGGAAGATTTCCTTGCCGTTGAGCATCAGCCGCCAGGCGCCGTCGGCGTCCTGCTGCTTCGTGACGTCGCGGATGCCGGCGTACGACTTGACCGAGTCGCCCTCGCCGCCGTCGGCGGCGGCGAGCGTGACCTCGAGGTCGTACAGGTGCGGCGAGTCGGGCGACCACAGCTTGGCGTCGGCGACCGTGAGGGTGATGACCTCGCCCGGCTTGCCCTCGCCCCGGGCGACCACGCCGCCGCCGTCCTTGACGACCACCTGGGCCGACTTGGCGTCACTGCCGGCGGCGTCGACCACGCAGGTGATCTGGCCCGCCTCGGCGTCGGAATCGAGGGTCAGGTCGGCGACGTACGCGCCCGAGACCTGCTCGAGCCAGACGGTCTGCCAGATCCCCGACACGCGGGTGTACCAGATGCCGTTGGGGTTGCGGACCTGCTTGCCGCGGAGCTGCCACTCCTCGGTGGCGTCCTCGACCCGCACGACCAGCGTGTTCTCGCCGTCGGTCAACGCGTCGGAGACGTCGAGCGTGAACGGCAGGTTGCCGCCCTGGTGGCCGCCGACCGACTTGCCGTTGACCAGCACCTCGCAGCGGTAGTCGACCGCCTCGAAGTTCAAGAGCGTCCGTTCGCCCTTGCTGTCTGGGGTGAACGTGCGGTGGTACCAGAGGGCCTGGTCCTCGTAGAGCAGGCGCTCGACGCCGCCGAGCTTCGACTCCAGGCAGAACGGCACCAGGATCTTGCCGTCCCACTTCTCGGGGGTGGTCTGCTGGTCGATCGGCGTGATGGCGTAGTCCCACTTACCATTGAGGTTCTGCCAGCTGCTGCGCTCGAGCTGGGGCCGCGGGTACTCGGTCCACGCGTTCTCGGGGGTCACCTCGGCGCCCCACTTGGTGATCAGGTCCGATCCCTTGGGGTGCTCCTTGCGCGGCGGCTGCGGCAGGTCGAGCTGGTCGCCCTTGTTCATGACGTGTGCGTCGATGAACTGACCGCCGCCGTTGTTGTTGGTGCAGTGGATGGCGATCACGTTCTTGCCCGCCTTCAGCGCCGACGCGGCGTCGGCGTTGATCGGCCGCACCACGTACTCAACCGTGTTGCCCTTGAGCTCCGCGGCGAGCTTGCCGTTGACGTAGATCTCGGCGTTGTCGTCGTGGTGGACGAACAGCACGGGCTCGGCGGGGACCTTGTCGAGCTTGATCTCCTTGCGGACCCAGATGGCGGGCGCGAGCCACTCGGTGCCTACCCGAGCGCCCGGCGTGCCCTCCGAGCCGAAGCCGGCCTTGCCCTCCTTCCACGACGAGTCGTCGAAGCCGGGCGCCTGCCAGCCTGCGGCGGGCGCGTCGGTCAGGTAGCGGGCGTCGTCGACGATGTCGATTGCCTGCACGCTGAAGGCGGCGCTGGCGAGTGCGATGGTAACTAAGAAGGTGAGTCCGCGCTGCATCTCTAGTTGCTCCCGGGATCAACAGGCGGGTTCCAGGCCGCCGAGTGTGTGAGTCGTCAGGGAGCCAGTATGCGCAGCTTAAACACCGCTTGGAAAGCGAAGAAAATCTTTCCGCATTCTGTCGAGAATCTCGTTCAGATTTGGCGACCCAACCGCCATATACAAGAACGGGGGTGATCCTGTAGCAGTGGGCGCGGGGCGTAGCGCCCGCCGCACCTGCACGGTCCACTATTGGGTTGGAGAGCAGCTCCGTGCAACCGCCGCCGTGTCGCTACCCGCCCGCTCCGTCTGGATCGCGGTGCACCGTGTCGGGCGAGAACGCCGGCAGGCAGACCGCGATGTACTCGGTGGGCAGGTCGGGCGTGCTGTAGCGGATCCACTCGCCTGCCTTGGTGACGATTGCCTGGCCGGCCCGGACGACCTGCGTGGTCTCCTGGCTCTCAACGTGCAGCTCGCCGGCGAGCACAACGGTGTACTCGTCGAACTCGGGGGTCTGCCCCGGCTCGCTCCAGCCTTGGGGGCTGAGCATGCGGGCGATGCTGATCGAGTCGTCGCCGGAGTTCACGCGGCCGATGAACTCGTCGATCAGCTTTGGGGGGTGACCGGCGGCCTCGATGCGTGAGGGGGTCGCGATGAGCTTGGGCATGGGGCGCGTGCTTGTGGTTCTGGCAGGCGGGTCGCGCCGCCGGACCGGGTTCGGTGTAGAAATTGGCTCAGCCTGGTTGCGAACAAGCAGACCAGAGAACGCCGCGCTTTGCAAACGGGCCGCGGGGGATCGAACGCAGGCGCTACTCCGACTTCGAACGCCGCTTAGGGCCGGGACGCTTCGGAGCCGAGCTCTTGGCGGTGGGGCGTTTGCGGGTGTCGGGCTTCTTCTCCCGCCGGGCCGGCGGCCCGTTGCTGCCCGCAACGGCCAGGCTGCTGGACGGGTTTGGCAGCGGCGTGCCGCTCGCCAGGGCGAGCAGCTCCTGCTGGCTGCGGTGCAGCGGTTCCCCCTCGTCCGGCGTCACGCGGACGAACGTCCCCTCGGGTTGCAGCACGCGGGCGCGTTGGTTGTCGCGGAGGTAGATCGGGATGATCTCCTCGAGGATGCGCTGGCGGAGGGGGGGCGCCTCGACCGGGAACATCACCTCGACGCGGCGGTTGAAGTTCCGCGGCATCCAGTCGGCGCTGCTGCAGTAAACCTCCGCCTGATCGCCGACGCCGAACACCATGATGCGGCTGTGCTCGAGGAAGCGGTCGACGATGCTGCGGACGCGGATGTTGTCCGACACGCCGGGCTCGCCCGGCCGCAGGCAGCAGATGCCGCGGATCACCAGGTCGACCTGTACGCCGGCCTGGCTGGCGCGGTACAGGGCGTTGATCGTTTCGCGGTCGACCAGCGAGTTGAACTTGCCGAAGATGCGGGCCTTCTTGCCGGCGGCGGCGCGCTGGGTCTGGTTCTCGATCAGCTCGAGCGTGCGGCGGTGCAGGTCCTGAGGCGCCGAGACCAGCTTCTGCCACTCGTTGCGTTGCGAGTAGCCGGTGAGGAAGTTGAACAACGCCGCGACGTCTTCGGTCAGCGCCTTGTCGGCGGTGAACAGGCCGATGTCGGTGTAGAGCCTGGCGGTGGTGGGGTTGTAGTTGCCGGTTCCGAGGTGCGCGTACTGCCGGACCCGCTTGCCCCCCTCGTGGCGGACCACCAGGGCCAGCTTGCTGTGGGTCTTGAGGTCCATGAACCCGAACACCACGTGCACGCCGGCCCGCTCCATGCGGCGGGCCCACGAGATGTTGGCGGCCTCGTCGAAGCGGGCCTTGAGCTCGACCACCGCGGTGACGTGCTTGCCGGCTTCGGCGGCCTCGATCAGCGCGCTGATGATCGGGCTGTCACCGCTGGTGCGGTAGAGTGTCTGCTTGATGGCCAGCACGTTCGGGTCGACCGCCGCTTGCTGGATGAACCTCACGACCGGCTGGAACGACTCGAACGGGTGGTGCAGCAGCACGTCTTCCTTGCTAATGGCGGCGAACATGTCGCCGCCCAGCTGCGGCGGCATCCGCGGCGTGAACGTTGGGTCGCGGAGGTCCGGGCGGTCGAGCAGGCCGCCGAGCTCAAACAGCGAGGTCATGTCAAGCGGGCCGTCGATCGAGTAGACCTCGTCGTAGTCCTGCGGGTCGTCGGAGCGGCCGCGCTTGATTTCTTCTTCGGCCGCCAGCATGTTGACCAGCGACGCGTCCATCGCGGCCGAGGCCTCGAGCCGCACGGCCTCGCTGCGCTGCCGCGCGCGGAGCCGGGTCTCGATGGCGCGGAGCATGTCGTCGCCCTCCTCATCGAGGAGGTCGATGTCCATGTCGCGGGTCATGCGGAAGGCGCCGCACTTGTTGAGGTCGTAGCCGCCGAACAGGTCGGTCAGCCGGTTCGCGACAATGTCCTCTAGCAGCACAAAGTCGGAGCCGCCGTTCGGGTCGAGCGGAACGTAGCGCGGCAGCACCTGCGGCAGCTGAACCACCGCGAACAATTTCTCGGGGCCGATGCCCCGGTAGCGGTTGAGGGTCGCCGCCAGGTACAGGCCGCGGTTGTGGAAGCGGGGGCTGGGGTGCGCCGGGTCGATCGCCATCGGCGTCAGCACCGGGAACACCCTTTGGCGGAAGAACTTGTCGAGCTGCTTGACCTGCCCCGACTCGAGGTCGGCCTCCTTGTGCAGGCGGATCCCCTCGGCGGCCAGCGCCGGAGCGATTGACTGGTTCCAGCAGTCGTACTGCCGCTCGACGAGCTGGCGGGTGCGGTAGGCGATCTGCTGCAGCTGCACGATAGGGCTGGTGCCGTCGGTCGGCGGGTCCTGCGGGGCGCCGGCCGAGAACGCCTGCTCGCGGAGGCCGGCCACGCGGACCATGAAGAACTCGTCCAGGTTGGACGAAAAGATCGCCAGGAACTTGGCCCGCTCGAGCAGTGGGTTGCTCTCGTCCTGGGCCTCCTCCAGCACCCGCGCATTAAAGTCCAACCAGCTCAATTCGCGGTTGATGAAGTGCTCGGGCAGGAAATCGGGTTCGGACATGGCAGGCTCCTACCAGTGTAGTGCGCGTCCGTGCCTGGGTGGTGATAAACGGGCTATTTTAGGCCGGATGTGCGGATTATGCAGCTATTGCGCGGGGCTTCAGCCCAGCCCTAGGGTGAGAGCCGGCCGGCGCCTTCCCGGCGTCGGGACGCGGGAGACCGGGACGCGCCGCTTCGGGACGATGCGGGCGTACCTCGGGAACTAGCGTTCGAGGGCGCTCTTAGTAGTGGCTGCCGCTGTTGCGGATGTGCACCATTGGCGCAAGCTCTTCATCCGACAGCGCTCCGCGGACTACCTCGGCGATGAAGATCCGGTGGTCGCCCGAGTCGACGTGGCTGCGGGGTTCGCACTGCAGGTGGCCGAGCGACTTGCGGAGGATCGGCACGCCGCGCGGGCAGGTCACGGTGTCGACGCCCTCGAACGCCGGCGTGCCTGGCTCGAAGCCCTTGCCGAAGTGCTTGAGGTGGATGCCCTGCGACTGGCCGACCAAGTTGAGGTTGAAGGGCTGGCCGTCGGTGATCCAGTCGGCGACGTAGCGGCCCTGCTTGATCGCTACGCTCACCATCGGGGGCTCGAAGCCGGCCTGCATGACCCAGCTGGCGAGCATGCCGGTCGCCTTGTCTTCGGTCCCAATAGTCAAGATGGAGATCCCGCTGGGCAGCTTGCCCATGATGCGGTCGATGCCTTCACGCTGCGGCATGGTGGTGCTTTCCGTCGTTGCTGTGCCGGGCTAGCCGGGTTGGTTCTTGTTGGCTGCGAGTTTGGTCTCGACGCTAGCGACCTTGCCGCGGATGCGTCCGCTGGCGCCGGCGCGGTGGTCGAGCTTGACGCTAGCAGTGACGCGGTCGGAGTGCCGTGACATCAAGTCTACGCACTGCTGAATGATCGCCAAGAGCTGCGGCAGCTCGCCCTCGACAACGGTGCCCATCGCGTTGAGCTCGTAGTCCAGGCCCGACTGGGCGATGACGTCCACGCACTGCGCGACGTACTGGCTGACGCTCTCGCCCTGGCCCAATGGCACGACGCTCAGTTCCATCAACACCATCGTGGAGTCCACCCGTTGCTCGACCGCATTGCACCGCTCTCTCGCGGCGTCCATCCTACCTGCTAGCGGCGCCAGCGTCGACGCCGCAGGCATCCCGCATCGGATGCCTGACAACCAGTTCAGCTATTGTAACCACCCGCCGTGAGCCGACTATTGGACTATTGCGGCCCCGCTGTTTCCGCTACCTTCCCCGCCCTACCGCTCTCGGGTCGTCACACCCTACTGAGCGGGACCCAGCCCCGTCACAACGACGCATGTGGTACGCACTCACAAGACCGGTAACCCTTGCCCTGATCGCGGCTGCGCTGGCGGTCGGTGCGGCGGCCGTGGCGGCGACGCCCCCGGTTGATCCTTTCTTGCAGAGCACCGCGTTCACGCAGCCGAGCGGCAGCGCGGTCGGCATCTCCGATTTTGTCATCCTCGACGACGCCCCGCGCGTCGCCCAGCAGGCTTTGCCCGCGAGCCGCGAGGTGGGCGAAATTGTCCTCGCTAGCGACTACTGTTACGACAGCTACGGGTCGTGCACGCCCTCGCACTACGGCCGCCAAAGCGGCTGCTGGACCTGGCAGAGCATGCCCGACACGCTGATCTGGCACTCGTTCCTGGCCGGCCCCCGCGAGCCGCGCATCGGCACCAAGTTTATGAACGTGTCGGGCACGGCAGAGCACGGCCAGAACCTGTGGGACGCCACGGTAGGCGGGCGCCGCGGCGTGATCCGCTACGGGGACAACGACCCGTTGCGGCCGCAGGGCTGGCAGCTCGATATCGAGGGCGCCGCGTTGGTCCGCCTGAACCTCGACGAGGAACGCGACGTCGAGTCGTCGGACTTCCGCTTCGGCGTCCCATTGACCTACGGCAGCGGCGACTTCCAGTTCAAGACCGGCTACTACCACCTCAGCTCGCATCTGGGCGACGAGTACCAGGTCCGAAACCCGACGGTCGATCGGATCAACTACGTGCGGGACGCCATCATGCTGGGCGTCTCGTACAACCCGACCCCAGACTGGCGACTGTACGGAGAGACCGCCTACGCGTTCTTCACCGCCGGCGGGGCCGAGCCGTGGGAGTTCCAGTTTGGCGTGGAGTACTCGCAGGCGGGCCCGACCGGGTTCTCCGGCACGCCGTTCTTCGCGACCAACGCCCACCTGCGGCAGGAGCTCGACTTCGGCGGCGACTGGACCACCCACATGGGATGGCTGTGGCGCAACTGCACCGGCAACACCATGCGGCTGGGCCTGCACTACATGAACGGCAAGAGCACCCAGTACCAGTTCCTCAACAACTTCGAGGAACAGGCCGGCGTCGGGCTCTGGTACGACTATTGATCACGCCCGCGGCGCCTTCCTTCCCCGGCCCGATGGCTTAGACTGTCTGGCATGGGAAACCTCCGCCTGACGCCGCTGCTGCTCTGCCTGTCCGTCATGCCCGGCCTGGCCTATCGTGTCGGGGCGGCCGAACGGGCAAGTCCCGGGGTCGATCAAGCGACCCAGCGCGACTACCTGCGGCGCTACGGCGAACTTGCGGAGGTCGTGACCCAGATCGAACTGAATGCGGCCACGCCGGTCGACCGCGACCGCCTGTTCGACGCCGCGATCCGCGGCATGCTGGCCGAGCTCGACCCGTACTCGACCTACCTCCCGTCGGAAACGTTCCAGCAGCTGCAGAGGCTTGCTGAAGAAAGCCGGCCGACCGCCGGCGTCGAGTTTGCGATTGAGGACGGCCGGCTCGCGGTGCTGGGCGTCCGCGCCGGTTCGGCCGCTGAGGACGCCGGCCTGCAGCCGGGCGAGCGGGTCGTGGCGATCAACGGTCGGTCGACCGAACGCATGACGCTTGCTCAGGCCGACGAACTCGCCGCGGCCGGGGAGGTCCGGCTGACCCTCGCGGGCGACCCACCGGGCGACTCCCGCACTGTGCTCCTCGAATCGAGACGGCTCACCGCGCCTACCGTGTCGGGCGTGCGGATGGTCGATCCCGGCATTGCCTATGCACGGATCGGCTCGTTCAACGCCAACACGGCCGGCGAGCTCCGCGACGCTCTCCGGAAGATGCGGTCCGAGGGCGCTGCGTCCCTGGTGCTCGACCTGCGTTTCAACCCCGGTGGCCTGCTCGAAGCCGCGGTGGACGTCGCGGATCTGTTCCTTGAGCAGGGCGAGATCGTCTCGGTTGTGGGTCGTAATGGCGAGCCCCGAGTGCTGTCCGCCGGCGACGGCCAGGCGGCTGAAGGCGTGGCGGTGGTCGTGTTGGTCAACCGCTACAGCGCCAGCGCAAGCGAGGTCGTCGCCGCGGCCCTGCAGGACCACGGCCGGGCGACGTTGGTCGGGGAGCGGACCTTCGGCAAGGGGAGCGTGCAGAGCGTGATCGCGCTCGACGAGGGACGCAGCGGGATGAAGCTCACGACCGCCGCCTACCGCCGCCCCAGCGGGGCCAACATCCACCGCTTCGCCGACGCGACCGAGAGCGACGTCTGGGGGGTGTCGCCCATTGAGCAGAACACTGTAGCCCTGACAGCCGACCAGGCGCGGCGGCTGCACGCCGCGTGGGGCCGGGGCGAACGCCCCAACGCCGACCCCCAGCTGGCGCGGGCGATCGAACAACTACGCGTGAGCAGCCAGGCCGAATGATGAAGCTGCTGTGCATTGAGTCGACCTGCGACGAGACCGCCGCGGCCGTTGTGACCGGCGAGCTCGAGGTGCTCTCGTCGGTGGTCGCGTCGCAGGAAAAGCTGCACGAGCGGTTCGGTGGCGTGGTGCCGGAGATCGCGTCCCGCGCGCACGTCGAACGCATCCTGCCGGTCATCGATCAGACGCTCGCGCGCGCCGGGCTGGGGCTCGCCGATCTCGACGCCGTGGCGGTCGCCAACACGCCGGGTCTGTCGGGGTCGCTGCTGGTCGGCGTGGTCGCCGCCAAGACGCTGTGCGCGGCTACCGGGCTGCCGCTGATCGCGATCAACCACCTGCAGGCGCACGTCTACGCCTGCCGGATGGCGGCCGGCGAGAACGTGTTCCCCTGTGTCGGCATGATCGTCAGCGGCGGGCACTCGAACCTTTACCGCTGCGACGCCCCGACCGACTTCACGCTCCTCGGCGCCACGATCGACGACGCCGCCGGCGAGGCCTTCGACAAGGTAGCCAGCCTGCTGGGCCTCCCGTACCCGGGCGGCCCCTCCATCCAGAAGGCGGCCGAGCAGGGCGACCCAAAACGCTACAACTTCCCCCGCCCGCTGCTGAGGGACGACCGCCTAGCGTTCAGCTTCAGCGGGCTGAAGACTGCCGTGCGGTACCAGCTGATCGGACCCGGCAAGGCCCAAAGAACCGGGCCACAGAACG
The DNA here is from genome assembly GCF_007859935.1 of Posidoniimonas polymericola. Lineage (NCBI taxonomy): Bacteria > Pseudomonadati > Planctomycetota > Planctomycetia > Pirellulales > Lacipirellulaceae > Posidoniimonas > Posidoniimonas polymericola. Next base: position 238,150 of record NZ_SJPO01000008.1, read on the forward strand.
CCGAGCCCGCGAACGGCGAGACCCCGATGCTCTCCAAGCAGGAGGTCGCCGATGTGGCGGCCTCGTTCCAGGCGGCGGTCATCGACTGCCTGGCCGGCAAGGCCGAGCAGGCGATGCGGACGACGGGCTTCGACACGCTGTGCGTCGGCGGCGGGGTCGCCGCTAACAAGCCGTTCCGCGAGCGGCTCGAGGCCGACGCCACGCGGGGCGGCTGGAGGCTGCACGTGCCGCCGTTGTCGCTCTGCACCGACAACGCGGTGATGGGCGCGATCGCGGTCGAGCGCTACCGCGCGGGCAAGTTCGCCCCGCTTGATCTCGACATTGCGCCGGGCCTGGAACGCTAGCCGAGAGGGTCGGCTCGTGGGCCGCGCGGGAACGAAAAAAAGGCGGCCCCCACGAATGAGGGCCGCCTTTGTGTGTTTCAACTACCGGAAGCTGCGGCGGGCTAGAAGCCTTTCTGGCAGCTCGGGCAGTAAGAGTTGTCGCGGTAGACCGGCTGCTCGTACTGCATCACGGGCTGGGCCTCGTAGATCACGTTCGACGACTCGGTCGACGGACGCATCACGATGTGACGCTGCGGCTGCTCGCCCGCCTGGTACTTAGCGAGCGAAGACTTCCAGGAGTCCGCGCTGATCTTGCCCTGGTGGGTGTGCAGCACGACCGCGCCCGACTTGTCGACAAACGCAACGTGCGGGAAGCTCTTGGCGCCAAACGCCTTGGCGACCTTCTGCCCGTACTCGGTGCTCGCGTCAACGCGGCACAGGTCGTACTTGCTGAGGGTCTTGTCGTCCTTGTCGGACAGCAGCTTCGCGTCGACTTCTTCACCGGGCTTGTCGAGGATTACCAGCAGGGGGCGGTCGTCCGCGCGGACCTGCTCGAGGGCCTTGCCGTAGTCGGACTCCCACTGCGGGGCTTCAACGGCCGACGGCGCAACCGCCGCTGCAATCGCCAAGGTAAACAAGCTCGTAAGCATCTTCCAAACTCCTTTTGATTGTCGGCGACCAGTGGCGACGCTGGGCAGCAACACGCGCCCTGCCGGCAAGCGGAGAGCGAGCGCCCTGGTAGACTCGACGGGGATGGCCGGGGCACGCGTTGGTGAGCGTCTGGTCAGGGGACCGCGACGACTCTGCGTGGGCCGAACGGCCGAACAGGTGGGATGGTTGCCGGAGGGACCGTCAGTCCGACGGCCTCAATAGGTGCGGATCAAAAGTTGGACTGCGTGTGGATCGGAATCTAACGGACAGGCAGCGCAGTGCAAGGGGGCGGGGGCGGTCGACAAAGCCGATTTCGCGGATTGGGTCAAGATCGACCAGCCGAGCAAATTGCCGTCCGGTGAGTCCCCAATCGATTAAACCGTGTGGGATCAACGGTTTGCAGCCGCTTCGGCGGACGCTGTGAGGCGGCGCGTTTCGGTTGCCTGAAATTCCCGCCGCCAGAATAACAACGGGAAGTTTAGCTGCTTTGGGCGGATTGAGTCGTCCGCCCTAGGTCGCGCCGAGGCGCAACGAGACGTCCAGGCGGCGGCCCTCGCGGATCACGGTGACGGGCACTTCGTCGCCCGGCGAGAAGCGATCGATGGCCTCCAGGAACTGCTCCGCCGATTGGACCGGCGCGCCGTCGATTGCGACAATGCTGTCCGCGTAAGAGCGGTCAATGCGAGTGTCGATGTAGCGCACGGCGCCCTGGCGGCGTTCACGCCGCACGATCCGGAAGCCACGCAGCCCCGCCTGGTCGGCCGGCCCGTTGGGGCGCAACCGCGCGATCGTTAGGCCGTTGTTGGTGACCATCAGGTCGATGATGCCGTGGTCGGGCCGGACCACCTTGCCGTGCTCGATCAGCTCGGGGAGGAAGCGGCGGACGCGGTTCACGGGGATCGCGAAGCCGACGCCGGAGTTCTGGCCCGACTTCGAGGCGATCGCCACATTCATGCCGATCATCCGCGCGCGGCTGTCGAGCAGCGGGCCGCCGGAGTTGCCGGGATTCATCGCCGCGTCGGTCTGGATCATCGACGTCATGCTGCGGTTGCTGACTCGGCTCGGCAGCGAGCGGTTGAGGCTCGAGACGATGCCGGTGGTGAGCGTGCCTTCCAGGCCGAACGGGTTGCCCACGGCGAAGGCCTTCTGGCCGACCCGCAGGTCGTCGGACGTGCCCATCTCGATCGGCACGAGCCGGTCGGCGGGGGCGTCGATCTTGAGGACGGCCATGTCGTACTCGGCGTCGGCGCCGACGAGTTGGGCCTCGTAGGTTTCGCCGTTGGAGAGCGTGACCTGGATCTCCGCGGCGCCCTCGATGACGTGGTTGTTCGTCAGGATGTGACCCTGGCGGTCGATGATCGAGCCGGATCCAGAGCCCTGCGCGTGCTGCACGCCGAAGAAGCGGTCGGCCTGCATGGTGCTGGTCGTGATGTTGACCACCGCCTGCTGGGCGACCTCGTAGACGCGGATGTTTGCCAGTTCCTCGGGCGTCAGGGCGAGGGGCGGCTGGCGCTGCTGCGGACGCGCGTTGGCTTGGTTCACGGCGTACGCCGAGTGGGGCTCGGAGAGGGTCGTCTGGGCGTACGCCGGCGTTTCGACCGACGGCAACTCGACGCGGCCCGCCATCAGCGCGGCGCCGATAACGGCCCCCGCCAGGGTGCAGAGGACGCAGGTCAGCGTGGTGCGGTTGCGGAGTGAGTGCATGGTTCCGATAGGGTTCTAAAGTTGGCTGGCGGGCCCGGCGTGAGCCGCTGCGCGGCACGCGCCAGCGGTCCGATTACTGGTTCTTTAGATGTACGATGATGCCCCCGCTATCGTTCGCGGGCAAGATCGTTTTGCCGCGGGATCCCCGCGGGTGCTAGCCGAGCGGCCAGATCAGCGGGATCAGCGTCAGGGCGACCACCGCGCACAGTAGCGTCAGCGGCCCGCCGACCCGCAGGTAGTCCCGCGGGTGGTACCCGCCGGGGCCCATCACCATCAGGTTGGTCTGGTAGCCGATCGGCGTGGCGAAGCTGAGCGACGCGGCGATCGCCACCGCCATTATGAACGGCCGCGGGTTGAGGTCGCCCGCCACCGCGACGCTAATTGCCAGTGGGATCATGATGGTCGCCACGGCCACGTTGGTGATGGCCTCGGTCATGAGCATCGACACCACGTACACGACCACTAGCAGCGCGAGCGGCGCGGAGCCCGGCGGCAGCGGCGCGGCCTGGGTCCAGCCAACCAGCCCGTGGGCGATCCAGCTCGCGGCGCCGCTCTTCTCTAACCCCTGCCCCAATCCGATGGCGGCCGCGATCGTAATCAGGACCTGCAGGTCGATCGCCGCGCGGGCCTGGGAGCCCGACAGGCAGCGGGTGACAATCATCGCCAGCACGACCGCGATCGCGGCGATCGGCTTCGCGTCGCTCGCCAGCAGGGTGCCGGTTGGAACGGGGCCAAGGTGCGTGACGCTGCCCAAAAGCGACGACGCCATCAGCCAGCCTATCAGCAGCAGGAACAGCCCCACGGCGATCATCGCCCGGTCGTGCCGGCGGGCGGACGAGCCGCCGATTTGGCTCACGAGGTAGAAGTCGCGGTTGTTGCGGTGCTGCTCGACAAAGTCGTCGCGCGTCTGCAGCAGGAGCGTGTCGCCCGGCTCCAGGCGGATGTTGCCGATCTTGTTGGTCAGGCGCTCGCCGTTGCGGTGGACGGCCACGATCGCCGCGTTGTAGCGTTCGCGGAAGTTAGCGTCGCGGACCGTGGAGCCGATGATCGGCGACGTGCGCGACAGCACCGCCTCGGTGAGCTGTCGGCGGGTGCGCTTCTCCGGCTCGTGCTCGTAGGTCTCGTCGACCGCCGGCACCAGGCCGGAAACCCGTTCGAGGTCGGCGATGGTCTCGACGACGCCGGTGAACACCATGCGGTCATTCGCCTGAATCACGTCGCGTGGCGTAACGGGTGTGATCACCTGGTCCCGCCGCGCAATCTCGATCAGGAACAAGCCGGGCAGGCTACGCAGGCCGGCGTCCTCCACCGACTTGCCGATCAGCGGGCAGTGGTCCTGCGCTACGAGCTCCACCAGGTACTCGCGTCGGCGGTCGGCCAAAGAAGTGGAGGGCTCCAAACGGTTGGGCAGCAGCCACCGCCCGACCGTTAGCACGTACGCGACGCCGATTAGCATCACCGGCAGGCCAACCCAGGTGATCTCGAGCAGGCCAATGTCCGACATTTGGGCCTGGAGACCCGGGACACTTTCCCACGCCTTTTTGCTCTCGCCCAGCTTGGCGTTGCAGACCAGGGTCGTGCTGGTGCCGATCACGGTGACCACGCCGCCGAGGATCGTGAAATAGGAGAGCGGCATCAGCAACCGCGACGGCGACACCTCTCGCTTGCGGCACCAGTCGATCACCACGGGCGCGAACATCGCAACCAGCGGGGTGTTAAGGACGACCGCAGAGATCGGCGCGACCAACGCCAGGCGGAACAGGGCGCCCCGCTCGGTGGTCGCACGGCCGAGCAGCGTCTGGCCGATCCAGTCGAGGGCGCCGGTAGTCCGCAGGCCTGCCGCCGCGGCGAACAGCGCCCCGATCAGGATCACCGCCCGCTCCGAGAAGCCAGACAACGCCGTTGTGGGGGGGATGACCCCCGCCAACGTAATCACCGCAAGCCCGCTGAGGAACAACAGCTCGACCGGCACCCGCCGCACCTGGAGCCCCAGGAAGACCAGAAAGGTCACCAGGATCGCGAGCCCCCCCTGCCAAGTCAGGGCCGGCTGCTGGGCGATCAGGAGGGCTGCAAGCATGGGAGGTGGGCGCCCGCAGGGCAGGGGGCGTGCAAAGGCTATCCCGCCGACGTGCGGCGGAGGAGAGGCGCGTATCCGGTTTTATTCGGCTCCCAGGCGGGTTGGCCGAGCAATAATTGAGTACCGAGCCGCCGAGTGACAGGGGGTGCTCACCCTACAATCCGCACGACTGGACCCTTGAAAATAGGGGAAAGTTATGGCGTCGAGGAGTTGGCCCGGATAAACTGGGGATATCTGGCTAAATGCACAGAGTCAGCCAATTTACGCGGTCGCCTCGCTTCGGAACAGAGCGGTCGCTGATTTGAGTTACGCAATCGGAGCGCCTGTTCGATGGCCCACGAGTTCATGATGAAACTTCTTACACGCTACCCGCTCGCCCTCGCCGCCACGTTTGCCGTGCTGCTGCCCAGTGGGGCCTCGGCTGGTCAGGTTGGTCCTGTCGGCGTGTTCCACCACGACAGCGGCGAAACCTACTTCTCCGCCAGCCTGACAGCAGACCTTGGATCGGCCGATGCCGACCGGATCGCGGGCCGCAATATCGCTGTGCTGTTCGACACCTCGGCCAGCCAGACCGGCGCCTACCGCGAGACCTCCCTCGCAGCGCTCAAGGGCATGCTCGCCAAGCTGCGTGCCGAGGACCGCGTGCAGCTGTTCGCGACCGACCTGGAAGCCCGCCCGATGGGGACGCGATTCGCCCCCGCCGGCAGCAACGACCTGAAGGCCGCGGTCGCGAAGCTTGAGAACGAAACACCGCTCGGCTCGACCGACCTCGAGCTGGCCCTGAGCACCGCCGCCCAGCGGCTGGACGAGTCGGGCGCCTCGAACCGCGTGGTGGTCTACATCGGCGACGGCGTCAGCGCCGCCAACCTGTTGCGTGGCGAGTCGTTCGCCAAGCTGATCGACCACCTCCGCGACGAGCGCGTCTCGGTAACGAGCTACGCCATCGGCCCCCAGCGGGACGCCGAGCTGCTGGCCGCGATCGCCAACGGCACCGGCGGCAACCTGTACGTCGACGGCGAGATGGCCCTGGCCGATGACGCCGAGGGGATCACCGTCGACCGCGCCAACGAAGAGAACCACCGCCGCGGAACCCAGGTCGGCCGCACGCTGGCCAGCTGGGTCCGGGCGACTGTCGCCTGGCCGGCCGACGCCAAGGCGGGCGACTCGGTCGCCGAAATGTACCCCGCCCAGCTCCCGCCGCTCCGCTCCGACCGCGACACCATTGTGGTGGGCCGCCTAGAGAACGGAGCCAGTGAGCTTTCGATCAGCGCCTCGCTGCAGGCCGCCGGCGGCGCCCGTCCCGAGTCGTGGAGCCACGAGCTCCCCGAGTCGAGCGAGACCAACGCCTACCTCGCCCAGCTGGTTGACCGCGCCCGGTCGGACCGGGGCGCCAGCCTGCCGACGCTCGGCGTGGCGGGCCTGAACGAAGTCGCCCGCACGATCAACACCGGCGTCGAGAAGCTCACCGACATGGCCGAGGCCGCGGTCGCCACCGGCGACTCGTCGAGCGCCGGTCAGATCGCCGACGCCGTGCTGCGTCGCGACCCGGGCAACATGCGGGCCCAGACCGTCAAACGCGTTGTGGCCCGCCGCACCGGCGAGACCGAAGAGCCAACCGACAGCCGTGCCGACCTGAACATGGTCCGCGTCGCCCAGCTTGAAAACGTCCCGACCCCGGCGCCCGGCGACCCGATCATTGTCTACGAGGGCGAGCAGCAGGACATTTTCCCCTCCGACGGCGGCGTCTACTACGACCCCAGCGGCCTGCCGCCGGCCGATGTCGTCCGCGACGACGAGTTCCTCAGCAATGTCGAGCGGCAGAACCGCGTGATGGCCCGCCAGCTCGAGAAAGAAGTGCAGGTCGCGATCTCCGAGGCCCGCGACGTGATGTCCGGCTCGCCCCAGGACGCCATCCAGTCGCTCAAGCTGATGATGCAGAGCGTGCAGAACGCCCCCGAGCTGCTGGCCGACGTCCGCGCCAGCCTGAACGACCGCCTCGAGACGGCCCTCCGCCAGGCGTCCCGCGCCGCGTCCATCAAGGACGAGCTCGACCGCCAGTCTGAGGAAGCGATTGCCGCCGCCCGCGAGCGGCAGCTGCTGCTCGACCGGATGGAGCAGAGCCGCGAGCGCGAGAAGCAACTGATGGACCGGTTCAACGCCCTGATGGACGAGAGCCAGTACGCCCAGGCGGAAGAGGTCGCGGAGATCGTTCGCGAGCTCGACCCCCTCGGCGTCACCCCGGTTGCCGCCGACCAGTGGGCCGCGTTGAGCCGCTACCACTACCAGGTCCAGCAGCTGCGGGCGCAGAAGGCCAAGATGTTCATGGAGACCCTCTATCAGGTCGAGGCGGCCTCGATCCCGTTCCCGGGCGAGCCCCCGATCGTCTACCCGGACGCCGAATTCTGGCGTGAGATCACGATGCGTCGCAAGCAGTACGAGTCGGTCGGGATCACCGGCGAGAGCGACTCCGAGCAGCGCATCACCGAGGCGCTCTCCTCGCCGCTCACCAGCCAGGGCCTCGACTTCCTTGACATCCCGCTGGAAGAGGTCGTCGACTTCCTCCGCAATGAGTACGAGATCGAGATCCAGCTCGACGAGACCGCGCTGGACGACCTCGGCATCGGCACCGACGAGCCGGTCACGGTTAGCCTCCGCAACATCTCTCTCCGCAGCGCGCTGCGGCTGATGCTCAAGCAGCTCGAGCTCACCTACGTGATCGCCGATGAGGTGCTGCTGATCACCACTGAAGAAGAAGCCGAAACCCGGCTGACCGTCCGCGTCTACAACGTCGGCGACCTGGTCATCGACAAGACGCCGATCCAGTCGTTCGGCGGCGGCGGCGGCTTCGGCGGCGGTGGCGGCGGTATGGGCGGTGGCGGCGGCGGCCTCGGTGGCGGCGGTGGTGGCCTCGGCGGCGGTGGCGGTGGCGGCGGCTTCGGCGGCGGTGGCGGCGGCGCCTTCAGCGTCCCCGACGAGCTGGTCCTCACCAAGAACGGAGGACGGCTGAGCCTCGGCCCGGCGACCCCCGTGCAGACCGCCCCGGCGGCGGCTGCGGAACCGCAGGCCAAGACCCGCCCGGCCAAGGCGAGCGTCATCAAGATCGACGAATCGGTACCCGCCGACGAGTTCTGGTCGGCCTACTTTGCGGACGGCGTCCAGGACCCGATCGCGGTCCGGGCGACCTCGCGTCAGCTGATGAAGAAGGGCGACAGCGCCGGCGTCATCGCGATGATCCAAAACGCCCTGCGTCACGGTCAGCCTCAGCCCTGGATGTACGAGGCCCTTGGCATCGCGATGCAGGTCAACGGCAACTCGCCGCACGACGTCGAGCGGGCGATCATGTCGGCCGTCGACTTCAGCTCCACGGCGGAAGACCTGATGCTGATCTCACACTACCTGATGAAGCTCGAGCTGGACGGCCGCGCCATCCAGGTCCTCAAGCAAGTAGTCAAGGTCGACCCGAGCCTCCACGAGGCGTACCTGCTCGGCATGCGTGCGGCCGAGCGGACCAGCGACCTCGACGGGCTCCGCTGGGCGACCACCGGCATCCTCGGTCGCGCCTGGCCCGAAGACAAGCTGGGCGTCGAGGACTCGGCCCGCCGGCTGGCCAACGCCACGCTCCGCCGGCTCGAGGAAGAGGGACGCATCACCGAGCGTGACGCGTACCGTGAAGAGCTGATGACCGCGATGCAGCGTGACTGCGTGATCCGCGTCACCTGGACCGGCGACGCCGATGTCGACCTGCTGGTCGAAGAGCCGGACGGCTCGATCTGCTCGAGCGCCAACCCCCGCACCCCGGGCGGCGGCGTCATGCTGGGCGACGCGTTCGCCACGGCGGACGGCCCCGGCGCCAAGGGCTTCTCCGAGACCTACCTTTGCCCCCGTGGCTTCTCCGGCGAGTACCAGGCCGTGGTCCGCCGCGTCTGGGGCGACGTCACCGCCGGCGTCGTGACGGTGGACGTCTACACCGGGTACGGGAGCGAAAACCAGAAGCACGAGCGTGGCCAGATCAAGGTCGGCAAGGACGCCTCGGCAGTGAAGTTTGAACTCGCCAACGGCCGCCGCGCCGAGCGGGTCGACGAGCAGCAACTCGCCAACGCCATCAACCGCCAGCAGGCGGTCGGCCGGGCGGTGCTGGCTCAGCAGCTTGGTTCGATGTCCGACCCCCGCGTCACGGCCCTGCGGCCGGACGACCGCGAGCGGATCCGCCGGCGTCAGCTGGCGGGCAACCGCGGCGGGGCGGTCGGCTTCCAGCCGCAGATCACCGTCCTGCCTGACGGCACGCAGTTTACGGTCAACGCGGTCACGACCGCCGACCGCCGCTACGTGATTGTCCGCCCGTCGCCGTCGTTCACGTCGATCTCGGACGTCAACACGTTCACGTTCGCGGGCGCCTCGCAGCAGAACGACCAGAACCAGGACAACAACGACGACAACGAGGCTAACCCCAACACTGTGCTGCTGGGTCGCCGTGGCGCGTTGGTTCAGGCGGTCGACGACAACAACAATAACAACAACTAGCCAAGCGGCTGGTTGATTGCGAGAGCAACTAGCGGCGCCGATCGCCCGTGCGATCGGCGCCGCTTTCTATTGGCAGGACCGGCTATGGGCCAGATCGGTTCCGGGCAGGGTCGGTTCTGGGCAGGGCCCGCTATTGGCAGGGCCAGGCCGGGCCGAGCGCCTCGCGCTGCAGCTCGGTGAGGCGCGTCGTCCCCAGCGAGGCGGCGGCGATCAGCTGCTGCAGCTCGGCCGCGGAGAAGGTCGCCTCTTCGCCGGTCCCCTGCACCTCGACGAACCGCCCGCGGCCGGTCATCACGACGTTCATGTCGACCGCCGCGGCGTAGTCCTGCTCGTAGTTGAGGTCGAGCTGCACGGCGCCGTCGACGATCCCGACGCTCACCGCCGCGACGCTGGCGCGGAACACCTTGCTTAGCTCGGGCGGGTCGACCTCGATCGAACGCACCGCGTCGACCAAGGCGACAAACGCGCCCGTGATGCTGGCGGTGCGGGTGCCGCCGTCGGCCCGGATGACGTCGCAGTCGACCGTGATCGATCGTTCGCCGAGCGCCCCGAGGTCGACCACCGCCCGCAGGCTGCGGCCGATCAGCCGCTGGATCTCGGTGGTGCGCCCGTCGACTTTTTGGCGGTCGCGTGGCTTGCGGGGCGAGGTGCTGCCCGGCAGCATGTTGTACTCGGCCGTGACCCAGCCCTTGCCGCGTCCGGCGAGCCACGGCGGCACGTCCGCCGCCACGCTGGCGGTGCACAGCACCATCGTCTGGCCGGCGTGGATCATCACGCTGCCGGCGGCGTTGGAGGCGAACGGGCGTTCTAGCCGGAGGGGGCGGAGCTCGTCGGCCGCCCGGGGTTTGTCTGGGGTGCTCATGCCGGCAGCATAGCTGCCGGCCGGGCCCAGTGGAACCGAGCCAGCAGCGGCAAAACCCGCGGCGCGAGCCAACTCGAGGGCCGTGGTGTCTGTGCCTCCACGGGCGGCGCCCTCGCCCAATTCGACGCAATCCTGGTATCCTGTTGCTTTTCCCGAGCCACGCTGCCCGCAACCAAACTGCTCCCGCCCACAGTCCTAGTACTATGCCTGCTTTCGACCCGTCGAGTCTCCCCGCCCAGTACGACCACACGGCCGCCCAGGACAAGTGGTACGCGTTCTGGGAGGACCCAAAACCCAACTATCCAGGCGGTTATTTCCACGCCGACCCGAAGAGCGACAAGCCGCCGTTCTCGGTGGTGATCCCGCCGCCGAACGTCACCGGCGCCCTGCACCTGGGGCACGCGCTCAACAACACGCTGCAGGACGTCCTCTGCCGCATGCGCCGCATGCAGGGCTACGAGGTGCTGTGGGTCCCCGGCACGGACCACGCCGGCATCGCCACCCAGGCGGTGGTCGAGCGGCGTCTGCTGCAGGAGGAGGGCAAGAGCCGGCACGACCTGGGCACCGCAGAAAAAACAGCTCGCGAGGCCCTGGTCGACCGTATCTGGGAGTGGAAGCACCAGTACGAGAAGCGGATCACCGGCCAGCTCAAGCAGCTCGGCGCGAGCTGCGACTGGGCCCGCCAGCGGTTCACGCTCGACGACCAGTGCGCCCGCGCCGTCCGTGAGACCTTCTTCAAGCTGTTCGCCGACAACAAGATCTACCGCGGCAAGCGGCTGGTCAACTGGGACACGTTCCTGCAGACCGCCGTCAGCGACGACGAGGTGTTCCACGAGGAAACCAAGGGCCACTTCTGGCACTTCAAGTACCCGGTTGTCGAGCCAAAGATTGGCGAGCCGACGCACGTCACGATCGCCACCACCCGGCCCGAGACCATGCTCGGCGACACCGCGGTGGCGGTGCACCCCGACCCCGCCAAGCAGCTCGACAAGGTCGAGGCCGAGCTGAAAGAGAAGCTGGCCGCCGCGCCCGCCAAGGAAAAGCCGCCGATCGAGGCCCAGCTCGAGGCCCTCGCCGAGCGCCGGCAAACAATTCTGCCAGAGCTGATCAAGCTCCGCGGCATGGCCGCCCGCGGCGTGATGCTCGAGCTGCCGCTCACGGGCCGGCAGATCCCGCTGATCGCCGACCCCTGGGCCAAGCCCGAGCTCGGCTCCGGCTGCGTGAAGATCACCCCCGCGCACGACGCCAACGACTACGAGGTGTGGCAGCGCAGTATCTCTGGGGACGGGGAGTCGATCGGCGCGATCAACATCATGACCACCGAGGGCAAGCTGAACGACAGCGTGCCCGAGAAGTACCGCGGCCTGACGATGAAGGACGCGCGGAAGGTCGTGGTCGAGGACCTGACCGAGCTCGGCCTGCACAACCCCGAGACCGACCGCGAGGACCGCGTCATCGACCTCGCCCACAGCGACCGCAGCAAGACGCCAATCGAGCCGTACCTGGCCGACCAGTGGTTCGTCAAAATGGACGACGAGTCTGATGGTCCCGGTTCTGGCAAACCGGGACTTGCCCAGTCCGCCATGGACGCCGTCACCGACGGCCGCGTCAGCATCACGCCCGAGCGGTACGCCAAGGGCTACCTCGACTGGCTCGGCGAGAAGCGTGACTGGCCGGTTGGGCGGCAGCTTTGGTGGGGACATCAAATTGCGGTCTGGTCTGTAGGGCTGAATGGTAACCTTTATGAACCAGATCTCAAGCGAGCGGAGAGCATTGAACGCGTGTACCAAGAGTTTGAATCCGCCATTGATGATCTCTCTGCGTCACTCGGTGTGGACGGTCGGGTGAGTTGCACTCGAACCGGAGACAACGCTTCGTCAGTGCTCCTTAGCTTCATGGACGACGAGGCATATGACGCATTTGCAGCAGAGCTAGCTAGCAGCGCATCTGCCTTGCCCGCCGAACTCAAAGCGGCCCAGCCTCCGCGTTCAGACCAAGCGAGAGCGATCAGGCAACTTTGCTTTTGGGAGCCTAAGCGTGATGAAGAAGTCTTAGACACTTGGTTCTCCAGCGCCCTCTGGCCCTACTCCACCATGGGCTGGCCCGATGAGACCGAGCTGCTGAAAAAGTTCTACCCGACCAGCGTGCTGATCACCTCGCGCGACATCCTCACGCTGTGGGTCGCGCGGATGGTGCTGACGGGGCTCTATAACGTTGGTGAGGTCCCATTCCACCAGGTCTTTATCCACCCCAAGATCCTCGACGGCTTCGGCGAGACGATGTCCAAGTCGAAGGGCAACGGGGTCGATCCGCTGGACGTGATCGACAAGTTTGGGGCGGACGCGCTGCGGTTCGGCATCGCGTACCTCACCACCGAGACGCAAGACGTCCGCATGCCGGTGGAGTTTGTCTGCCCGCACTGCGACGCCAACATCAAGCAGACCAAGAAGAACCGGGTCGAGCCGCGGGTGAAGTGCGACAAGTGCGGCAAGGAGTTCCGCACGCAATGGGCCGAGAAGGAAGAGGACCTGGCCCTCGAACGCGGCGCCGTGACCAGCGAGAAGTTCGAGCTCGGCCGCAATTTCTGCAACAAGCTGTGGAATGCTTCGCGGTTTGCGCTCACGAACCTGCAGGGCTACGAGCCGGCCGCGGTCGCCGCGAGCGACCTCAAGATCGAGGACCGCTGGCTCTTGAGCCGCCTAGCCACGGTCACCCAACAGGTCACCACGGCGCTCGATGAATTCCGCTACGCCGACGCGGCCCGCGAGCTGTACGAGTTCGCCTGGAACGAGTTCTGCAGCTTCTATGTGGAGATGACCAAGGCCCGCTTTGCCGAGGATGGCCCTGACAAGCAGGTCGCCCAGCGGGTGCTGGCCCACGCGCTTGATCAGCTGCTGCGGCTGCTGCACCCGATGACGCCGTTCCTGACCGAGGAGGTGTGGCAGCTGCTTGGCAAACTGGCGCCAAACCGGGGACTTCCTTCCCCGGCTGCTGTCGAGGAGTCGGTTTGTATTGCCAAGTGGCCGGAGCCGCAAGCTTCTGACATCGACGCGACCATCGAGGAGCAGTTCGCCAAGTTCCAGGCGGTGCTCGGCGCCGTGCGTGAGGTCCGCCAGGGTCAGAACGTGCCGTGGAAGGAGCAGCTGGAGTTTGTCGTGAGGTGCGACGCCGCCACGGCCGAGTTGCTGGAGCCGATGCAGCCGTACTTCATCAAGCTCGCCAACGCCGCGCTCACCGACATCGGCCCCCAGCCGGCCGAGCCCGACATGACCGCCAGCAAGACGGTGCCCGGCATGGAGGTGCTGGTTGACGTCAGCCGGTTCATCGATGTCGAGGCCGAGATCGCGCGGCTCACGAAGGAGCAGGCCAACCTGAGCAAGTTCACCAACAGCCTCCAGGGCAAGCTTTCGAACGAGAAGTTCGTCGGCAATGCGCCGGCCGAGGTTGTCGAGCAGGAACGCGGGAAGCTGGCCGATGCTCAGGGGCAACTGGAGATTGTAGAGAAAGCGCTCGCCAAGCTGAAGAAGAAGTAGCGGCGCGTACGCAGAGCGCGCGCTGGCTGCGCTTCGAATTAAGCGCCGCGGCTCTGCCGCGCAGTTGCGCTGCGAGTTTGGCCGCCAACCGGGGCTAACCCCCTCCCCCCGACTCAACTAGTTCGGCCTCCCCCTGCCGGGGAGGGGGATTTTGCGCAAATGCTTTGCAGAGAACTAGCGGCTAGCAGCGAACAGTCAGCAACCGCGTTACACGTGGTTCAGCTTGTTGAGCCCGTTGTACGCGGCGACCTTGTAGCACTCGGCCAGCGTCGGGAAGTTGAACACGTTGTCGACGAAGAACTCGGCCGTGCCGCCGAGGGCCATCACGGCCTGGCCGATGTGGACCAGCTCGGTGGCGCCGGTGCCGATGATGTGCACGCCCAGGAGCTTGTGGGTCTCCTGATGGATCAGCATCTTGAGCATGCCCTGCTCGTCGCCGAGGAGCTGGCAGCGGGCGATCTCGCGGTACTGGGCGATGCCGGCCTCGTAGGGGATGCCCTCGCGGGTGAGCTCCTCCTCGGTGTGGCCGACCATCGAGATCTCGGGCACGGCGTAGATGCCGAACGGGAACAGCTCGGTGTTGTAGTTCCGCACGTCGCAGACGCCGAAGGCGTGGCAGACGGCGCGGCGGCCCTGCTCCATGCTGGTCGAGGCCAGGGCCGGGAAGCCGATGACATCGCCGGCGGCGTAGACGTGCTCGACGTTGGTCTGGTAGTGCTCGTTGACGTGCAGGCGTTCGCGGTCGTCGTACTCGATGCCGACCTGATCGAGGCCCAGCGCGCCGCACACGCCCTGGCGGCCGACGGCGAACAGGAGGGTCTCGGCGCGGAGGGTCTTGCCGCTCTCGAGCTGCGCCTCGACGAGCCGCTGCTTCGACCCAGAGGCCGTGGAGTCGACCTCGGCGATGCTGTCGACCTTCTCGCCCAGGCGGAGGGTGATGCCCTTCTGCCGCATAAAGTACTGGAAGGCGCCGGTGATCTCGTGGTCGAGGAAGCCGAGCACGTCGCTGCGGCCCTCGACCAGGGTGACCCGCACGCCGAGCGTGGCGAGGATCGTGGCGTACTCGCTGCCGATCACGCCGCCGCCCACGACGATCATCGTCTTGGGGATCTTGTCGAGCTTGAGCAGCTCGTCGCTAGTGACGATCGAGTGGCCGTTGAACGGGATGTGGGGCGGCTTGGCGGGCCGCGTGCCGACGGCGACCAAGAACTTGTCGCCCTCGAGGCTCTGCATGCCGTCGGGGCTGTCGATCTCGACGGTGTTCGGCCCGGTAAACTTGGCCTTGCCCCAGATCAGTTCGACGCCGTTGCGGTCGAACTGGCTGCGGATGATGTCCCACTCCCGCCGCATCACCTGCTGCGACAGGCTAGCGAGGTCGCTCATCGCGACGTCCTGCTTGATGCGGTAGGACTGGCCAAACATCCCCTTGCGGTTGGCGCCGGTCAGGTGCAGCACGGCCTCGCGGAGGGCCTTGCTGGGGATGGTGCCGGTGTTGACCTGCGCGCCGCCCAGAACGTTGTTCTTCTCGATAATCGCGACGCTCTTGCCGAGCTTGGCAGCCTGGATGGCCGCCTTCTGGCCGGCGGGGCCGGTCCCGATAACGATGCAGTCGTACTTTTTCATGGCGGGGGCTCGGGTGGGGGCGGGCTTGAGCAATCGTCAGGGTAGCAAGCTAGCTAGACGGGGCAAGGGTCAGGCGGGACCGGGTCGGGCGCCCGGTGGCAGAGAACTCGTGGCAGAGTACTCGTGGCAGGGAGACCGTCGCGGGCGACGCTCGACCTCGCATGCGGGGCGGGCCCCCGTGCTAGCATCGGACGATCTTGCTCGCCGGGTTGAAAGTTACCTAACATCGCATGGCAAACGGATCCCGCCCCCGTTCTCGAATTGTGTGCCCGCGTGTCTCAAAGCCACGATACCGATCGCTCTTCGCCGTTGTCGCTGCAGCGCCTGACCGCGGCGTTTGCGCAGATGCTGGGAGATGCTCCGGCGGACGACGCCGATGCCCACGACCCGTCGACGGACCTGTCCGCCGGTTTCTCCGGCGCGGTCGACCCCGACGCCGTCTGCCCGAAGCGGATTGTCGAGGCGATCCTGTTTGTCGGTGCCGACGGGGGCCGACCTCGGACCGCCGAGGAACTCGCCGCCGCGATGCGCGACGTCACAACCGAGGACGTCCGCGAGGCGGTCGCGCAGCTCAACGCCGAGTACGAACGCGACGCCTCGGCGATGGTCGTCACCGACCGCGCCGAGGGCTACAAGCTGCAGCTCCGCGAGGAACTGGGCCGCGTGCGGGACAAGTTCTACGGACGCGTCAAGGAGGTGCGGTTGTCGCCCAAAGCGCTCGAGGTCTTGTCGGTGGTCGCCTACCGTCAGCCGACCACTGCGGCCGCAATCGACAAGGCCCGCGGCGTGCCAAGCTCGACGCTGCTCGCGCAGCTGGTCCGCCGGGGTCTGGTCCGCTGCGACTGCGGCGGCGACGGGCAGCCAAGCCGCTACTCGACCACCGGCCGCTTCCTGCGATTCTTCGGTTTGGATAGCGTCGAGCAGCTGCCGCGTGCCGCAGAACTCGACGACTGACTGCCGTTGGCGGGCCGGGCTACGGTTCGGTCAGTGTCTGTAAGGCGTTTGGTGGCAGCAGGTTATGGGCGTCCTGCGGGCTCTGCAGTAGCGTCGGTTTCGGACCCCGGCAGCTGGCGGGGCTTGATGCCGACTGGCGATCCTGCCACAACGGTTTGCTTGCGGCCGCTGACGCGGCCGGCTGGTGGGCGTTTTTTGCGTGCCCCACTTGCAAACGAAGTGCCCTGCACGACTCGTTGGGCGTCCCCTCGGCCGACTGCGCTGGGACCAACGCTGCCCGAACCGCGCTGTACGCCGCCCCACCCCGTCTATGCCCTCCAGCCGCAGCCGCGAATCGATCGCCGCCCTGCTCCGCCAGCACGCCCCCGTGCTGCTGCCGTCGCTGCTGGCGTGCGATTTCGCCAACCTCGCCAGCGAGGTGAAGGCGATCGAGGCCGCCGGCGCCCACGCCCTGCACCTCGACGTGATGGACGGTCACTTCGTTCCGAACCTGTCGTTCGGACTGCCGGTGGTCGAGGCGATCCGCGCGCTGACCGACCTGCCGCTGGACGTGCACCTAATGATCGACAATCCGGCCGAGTACGCCCAGCGCTACCGCGACGCCGGGGCCGACTGCATCACCGTGCACGCCGAGGTGCTCGACGACCCGCGGCCGCTGCTGGAGGAGATCCGCGCGTCGGGCGCATTGGCCGGGTTGTCGCTCAACCCGCCGACGCCGCTCGAGCAGATCCTGCCGGCCCTGCCGCACTGCGACCTGGTGCTCGTCATGAGCGTGATGCCGGGCTTCGGCGGGCAACAGTTCGACCCGGTCGCCCTCGAGAAGCTGAGCCGCCTCCGCGACGACCCAGACTGCCGGGCCCTGCTCGAGGTCGACGGCGGCGTCAATCAATCCACGATCGCCCGCTGCACGGCGGCGGGCGCCGATTTGTTGGTCGCCGGCACCGCGGTGTTTGGCGCCGACGACTACTGTGAACGCGTCGACTCGCTGAACCGGCTTGCCCGCTCGGGCCGCGCAGGTTAGCAGCCTCCTCAGGAAACCAACCGGGATGCTCCGCATTCTCCTCGTCACCCCCGGCGCCACCGAGTACGACCAGCAGGGCCGTATCCAGGGCAACCTGGACATCCCGCTGTGCGCGGACGGTCGCGAGCAGGTCGCCGACGTGATCGGCGAGCTGGGCGAATTCCATCCCGAGGCGGTGTACGCGTCGCCGTGCGAGTCGTGCGAGCAGACCGCCAAGGAATTGGGCGCCGCGTTTGACGTTCGGCCGAAGTCGGTGGAGAAGCTGGCCAACCTCGACCACGGCCTGTGGCAGGGGATGCTGATCGAGGACGTTAAGACCAAGCAGCCAAAGGTTTTTCGTCAATGGCGTGAGCAGCCAGAGACTGTCTGCCCGCCGCAGGGCGAGACCGTCCAGGCGGCCGAGGAGCGGGTTGGCGAGGTGCTCCGCAAGGTGCTCAAGAAGCACAAATCGCACGATTCCGTGGTGCTGGTCGTCCCCGAACCGCTTGCCAGCCTGGTTCGCCACCTGCTGCGGAAGGACGCGTTGACCGACTTCTGGGGGCGGGAGCCGGGGCACGCCAGCTGGGAGGCGATCGAGACCCCCGCCGCCATCGGTGGTGCGTAATTCCGCGTGGGGTCGCTGGTCCAGCTGCCGGCCTCCGATGGCATGGCCGGGCCGCTGACTGATTGGTATCATGGGGGCTTCGTGGGGCGACCGGCCCCGCCCCTCGATATAGGCCCGCGTTCGACGACAGATGCAACGGTCCCCCTCCATGGCGACAGGCGAATCGACTCCCACCGGCCCGCGTGAAAAGCGTGGCGTGCCCAGCGGGTTGTGGATCCGCTGCCAGGACTGCGGCGAGACCATCTTCCGCAAGACCGCCACCGAGCAGATGAACGTCTGCCCGATGTGCGGCCACCACATGTACCTTAGCGCGGTCGACCGCGTCAGGCACATGCTCGACGAGGGGACCTTCGAGGAGTGGGACGCGGACCTGATGCCGACCGACCCACTCGGCTTTGCCGACAAGAAGCCGTACGCCCAGCGGATCGTCGCCGAGCAGAAGCGGACCGGGCTGCGGGACGCGGCCCTGACCGGCTCGGGCATGATCCGCGCCCGGCGGGTGGCGTTCGGCGTCACGGACTCGGCCTTCATCATGGGCAGCATGGGCTCGGTGGTGGGCGAGCGGCTCACCCGCCTGGTGGAGCGTGCGACCGACCAGCACCTGCCGCTGATCATCACCAGCGGCTCGGGCGGCGGCGCCCGGATGCACGAGGGCATCTTGTCGCTGATGCAGATGGCGAAGGTCTCAGCGGCGTTGGCCCGCTACGACCAGGCCGGCGGCCTGTTCATCAGCGTGCTGACCAACCCGACGATGGGCGGCGTCGCGGCGAGCTTTGCCTCGCTGGGCGACTTGATCTTCGCCGAGCCGAAGGCGCTGATCGGTTTCGCCGGCCCCCGCACCATCAAGGCGACCCTGCGGACCGAGTTGCCCGAGGGCTTCCAGACGAGCGAGTTCCTGCTCGCTCACGGCTACATCGACCGCATCGTCCGCCGCGCCGACCTCAAGACCGAGATCGCCCGCGCGATCGACTACTGCGGCAAGTAACGGTGCGTCACGGTTCGCAGCTTCTTCTCAGCAACTGACGGCGGAAGCCGCCAGGATTCGGCGCACCACCAGTGAACTGTTAGCAGCACGCTGGCCGTCGGCTGTTAGATCGCCGGCGCCGGCTGCAGGATCGCGTCGCCAAAGACTTCGACCGCGCGGTCGGCGGGGAAGGGCGGGTAGGTCTTCTCCTGGTCGTAGTTTGAGTAAAACGCGCCGTCGACTGTGTCGTACACCAGCATGATCAGGTCGCCCGACGGGAGCTCGGCCTCGTCGGTCACGTAGTAGCGATCGCCGACGAGCGCCACGTAACGCGAATCGGGCGACCAGACAAAGTGCTCTCGCGTGCGATGGTGGGCGACTGGTCCGGGCAGAGCGGCCACCCGATTTTTCGCGTCTCACCGGATTGGCTATTACGCAGCAAGATATCGAAGTTGCGATCGATGTAGCACGCCCGCTCGTCGAGGACCGCCTCGTAGCGGCCATCAGGCGAGGTAGCAGAGGTCATCTTGCCGCGACCGCCGACGAGCAGGTAGGCGCCGAGCAGCACCAGCACCACGAGTCCAAGCACGCTCAGAATCGCTTTGTGCAAGTCAGAGAGTCGATTGAACATTGGCGGATCGAGGCGGTGACAGGTTGGGAACTACGAAGACACGAAGTGCAGCGCGGCCATCCAGTTCCTGCAGCTGAGGGCGGAAGCCTTCAGTCTTCGGTGCACATTGTGGGTACGTTTGGCAGCGTGGAAACCGCCGGCTACCGCCGGCGGCTGCTCTTGACGGTGGTAGCCATGTCGGTGGCGTCTATGCGCGGCCTTCTTTGGCTAGCTTGTACTCGAAGCTGTCGACCAGGGCGTCCCAGCTGGCTTGGATGACGTTCTCGTTGACGCCGACCGTGCCCCAGGTCTCGCCGTCGGAGTCGCGGGTCTCGATGATGACGCGGACGCTGGCGGCGGTGGCGGCCTCGCTGTTGATGACGCGGACCTTGTAGTCGACCAGCTGCATCTGGGCGAGCGCCGGGAAGCGGCCCTTGAGCGCCTTGCGGAGTGCGCCGTCGAGGGCGTTGATCGGGCCGTCCCCCTCGGCGACGCGGTGCTCGATCTCGTCGTCAATCGATAGCTTGACGGTCGCCTCGGTTACAGGGCCCTCATTCAAAGAAACGCCGCCGCGGCTCTCGGTCGAGACGTGGTACTTCACCAGCTCGAAGTGCGGCGCGAAGGTGCCGGCGATCCGCTGCACCAAGAGCGCGAACGACGCCTCGGCGGCCTCGAACTGGTAGCCCTGGTTCTCCAGCTCCACGACCTCGTGGAGGATCCGGTCCATCAGCTCTTTGTCCTCCTGCAGGTTGAGCTTGGTCGCCATCGCCAGGATGTTCGACCGGCCCGAGAGCTCGCTCACCAGCACCCGACGCTCGTTTCCGACGCTCTCGGGCGGGATGTGCTCGTAGCTGTGCGCGACGCGGTTGACGGCGTGCACGTGCATGCCGCCCTTGTGGGCGAACGCGCTGGCGCCGACGAACGGCTGGTTGATGCGGTAGCCCATGTTGGCGATCTCATACACGTAGCGGGAGAGCTCGGTGAGGTGCTCGGTCTGTTTCCCTCCCAGCACCTGATAGCCCTTCTTCTTGAGGCCCAGATTGGCCATCACGCTGATCAGGTCGGCGTTGCCGCACCGCTCGCCAAAGCCGTTGATGGTGCCCTGCACGTGCGTGGCGCCGGCGTCCACCGCGGCCAGGCTGTTGGCGATCGCCAGCTCGCAGTCGTTGTGCGTGTGGATGCCGACCGGCTTGTCGACCGCTTCTTGCACCAGCTTGACGTAGTGGGCGACCTCCTCCGGCATGGTTCCGCCGTTGGTGTCGCACATCACGATCCGCATCGCGCCGGCGTCGGCGGCCGCCGTGAGGGTCTGCAGGGCGTAGGCCTCGTTGATCTTGAGCCCGTCGAAGCAGTGCTCGGCGTCGTAGATCACCTCGCGCCCCTCGCCGACGAAGTAGGCGATGGTCTCGGCGATCATGTCGATGTTCTCTTGCTCGCTGACCCGCAGCACCTCGGCGACGTGGAAGTCGCTGGTCTTGCCGACGATGGTGACGACCGGCGCCTGGGAGTCCATCAGCGACTTCATGCCGGGGTCGTCGGCCGGCTTCATGCCGCGGCGGCGGGTCATGCCGAACGCGCACAACTTGCTGTGCTTGAGCGGGTCGGCGGCGATCCGCTGGAAAAACTCGGCGTCCTTGGGGTTAGAGAGCGGGTAGCCCCCCTCGACGAAATCGACGCCCACCTCGTCCAGCCGCCGGGCGATGAGCACCTTGTCGTCCAGAGAGAAGTTCACGCCCTCGCCCTGGGCGCCGTCGCGGAGGGTGGTGTCGTAGATTTCGATTTGCATGGCTGTCAGCTATTGGCTATCGGCTGTCGGCTGGCCCTTCTGCCGACAGCGGATAGCTGATAGCCGAGAGCCAACAAAAAAACCCCAAGACCGTTTTCGGCCTCGGGGCTGTGGATTGTAACGTTTTCCGTCAAACCGCCCTAAGGCCGCTGCTCCCGGGTAATCGCAATAATCCCGACAACCATGCGTCGGCGGCGGCTAGCGGGGGCAGGGGACACGTTTCGATAGACTCTCGGAGGGCTTGTGACGGTACTGCAAGGCTAATGCCCGGCGGCCGTGAAGTCAAACCGCGAACGGGGCGGCGGCGGTTGGTGGACAATATCGGCCCCGGAGCGGCGAATACGCCCAAGCAAATACGCCCTGCTACCGGCGCGGCCGAGCCCGCGGTTTGCGGGAGCTACGCTATATTGCCAGACACCCCGCCCCGGCCCGAGGTTCGGGGCGGCGGCGGACGAGCCAGGCTTTACCCAAGGCGATGCAATGGATTCGGACTACGACGCGGAACCAGAATCGGAACTCGTAATCGTCGAACAAGCCAAGCGACGGGGGGCCTCGCTTGTTAGGTCGATCCTCAGCCGCGGGCCCTACGCGGTCGCGCTGCTGGTGTTTGGCGTGCTCGGCTTCGGCTGGTTCGTCTACACGAACTGCCGGATCAACGTGCCCGACCGGCACATTGCGGTGCTGACCCGCAAGACGGGCGAGGACCTGACCAACGATCAGGAGCTCGCGCCCAACGCCGAGCACAAGGGGATGCAGCTGCAGGTGCTTTCCGAAGGGAGGTACTTCTACAACCCCTACTTCTGGAACTGGAAGGTCTACCCGATGGTAGAGATCCCGCGCGACAAGATGGGCGTGCGGGTCCGGCTGTACGGCGACGACCTGCCGTACGGCGACTTCATCGCCAAGAGTGAGAACAAGAACCAGAAGGGGATCATCGACGACGTGCTCAAGCCGGGCCGGTACGCGATCAACGCGATGGTGATCGACCGCGTCACGAAGCAAGAGGTTGGCGGCAACCGCAAAGGGCGGAGCGACTACGTCGAGGTGATCGAGCTGTGGGACCCCAAGATCATCCCGGCCGGCTACAAGGGGATCGTCACGAACCTGGCGGGTCCGATGCCCGACGAGCCCAACACGCTGCTGGTCGAGGCGGGCCGCCGCGGTCCGCAGCAGGTTACCTACGAGCCCGGCACGTACTACAAGAACCCCTACCTGTACCGGATCAACTCGATCGACACGCGGTCGCAGCGGTTCAACCTGTCCAAGGGCAAGGACATGACCTTCCCGTCCAAGGACGGGTTTGCGATCTCGCTCGACGGCATCATCGAGTTCCGCGTGATCCCCGAGACCGCCGCCCTGACCTACGTCACCTACAACGACGTCACCAACGACGCCGACGGCGCCAGCGACATCTCGCAGGAGATCATCAACAAGGTGATCATGCCTAACGCCCGTGCGTTCTGCCGCCTGCGGGGGTCGAACACGTCGGCCCGCGAGTTTATCGGCGGCGTCACCCGCACCGCGTTCCAGACCGAGTTCCAACGCGCCATCACCGAGACCTGCAAGTCGCAGGGCATCGAGATCGTGCAGGCGCTGATCACGAAGATCAAGCCGCCGCAGGCGATCGCCGAGCCGCTCCGAGACCGCGAGGTAAACGCCCAAGAGCTCAAGCAGTACACGCAGCAGATTCTCCAGCAGCAGCAAGAGGCGAAGCTCGCCACCGAGAAGGCCTTGATCGAGCAGAAACGCGAGCTGATCGGCGCCGACCGGCAGGTGATCGAGGCCGTGACCCTCGCCAAGGAAGAGCAGCAGGTCGCGCTCGAGGCCGCCAACCGCGACAAGGCGGTCGCCGAGCAGAAGCTCGAGGCCGCCCGCGACGAGGCCGAGGCCATCATGTCCCGCTCCGAGGCCAAGGCCGCGGTGGTTGGCTACCAGAACGAGGCCGACGCGGCCGGCTGGCAGGCGGCGGTCGCGGCACTCGGCAACGACGGCGAGGCCTACGCCCGCTACGTGCTGTACCAGAAGCTGGCGCCCGGCTACCGCAACATTATGACCAACACGGCCGACTCGCCGCTGATGGACGTGTTCCGGGCGTTCGCACCGCCGACCGCGGCGGCCGTGCCCGGCCCGAGCGACCCCGGTCCTGCCGAGTAGCGACCGCCGCAGCGTCTTCCGCACAACCGACTCTCAATGCCCGGCGCCGCCGGGCCAAGGAGACCCGTCATGAGTATTCGATCGATCGCCGCCGTCGCGTTCCTGCTGATTGTGGGCCTCGGCTCGTACGCCTGGGTCGAGTGGACCATCAACCGGGTCTACGTCGACGAGGGGCAGAGCCTGATGCTGCGGTACAAGGGCCCGCTCGTGTTCGGCTCGCGTGAAAACGCGGTGCCGGGCCACTGGGCCGAGGAGGGGCAGATCGGCGTGCTGGCCAAGCTGCGCGGGCCCGGCCGCCACTTCTACTGCCCCGTCTGGTGGGAGCGGACCCTGGTGGACGACGTCGTCGTGCTGCCGGGCGAGGTCGGCGTCGTGACCTGCAAGCTGGGCGACGACCTGCCCGGCGGCGAGTTCCTGGTCGACGGCGACATCGGCGAGACCCAGTTCAAGGGCATCCTCCGCAAGGTGCTGCACCCGGGCCGGTACCGCATCAACCCGTACGGCTACGAGGTCGAGACCGTCCGGCTGCAGACCTTCACCAGCGGCAACACCGAGAAGAAGTCGGGCTGGGTCGAGATCCCCACCGGCTACGTCGGCGTGGTGACCAACCTCGCGGCCAACAACCTCACCGGCGCCAAGGCGGGCATCTCCGAGGACGTGCTGCCGCCGGGAATCTACCTGATCAACGGCCGCGAGCAGAACATCGACATCGTCGAAGTCGGCTACCGGCACAACACGATCCAGGTGGCGATCAAACGCGACCGAGAAGGCAACGAGGTGTTCGACGAGAACGGCGAGCCGATCATCGCCGACGGCGACAGCGGCATCCAGTTCCCGTCGTCCGATGGCTTCTCGATGCACCTCGACTTCACCGCGATCTGGGGCCTGATGCCGGAGCAGGCTCCGCACGCCATCCGCACCATCGGCAACGTGGAATCGATCGAAGAGAAGATCGTGCTGCCGCAGATCGACTCGATCCTCCGCAACCGCGGCTCCGAGTACAAAGCGGTCGAGCTGCTGGTCGGCGACGACCGCGAGAAGTACCAGCAGGAGAGCCTCGAGGAGTTCCACAAGGTGCTCGACGCGAAGCAGATCTCATTGCTGTACGGGCTGGTGCGGCACGTCTACATTCCGGAGCAGGTCCGCAAGCCGATCCAGATGTCGTTTATCGCCGACGAGCTGACGCTGACCCGCGAGCAGGAGCAGCTCACCGCCAAGGAGGAGGCCAAGCTCCGCGAGGCGGAAGAGCAGGTGACGCTCGCCAGCCGCACGGTGGAGGTAGGTACCAAGAAGATGGTCGCGGGCCGCCACGCCGAGGGCGACCGCGAGGCCGAGACCATCCGTGCCGAGACCATCCGCAAGGTGGCCGCCATCGAGAAGGAGACCGCCGCCCTCGAGGCCGAGGCCGAACGGGTCCGAGGCGAGGCCGAGAACGGCGGCAAGAAGCTGGTTGAGCAGGCCACCGCCGACCGCTTCCGCCTGGCGGTGCAGGCGTTTGGCACCCCGGCTGCCTACAACAACTGGGTGTTCGCGTCGTCGCTGCCCGACGACGTCCGGCTGCAGCTGATGTACGCCGGGCCGGGCACGCTGTGGACCGACATGGCCAAGGGCGAGGGGGGCTTCGGCGTGCGGGCCAACTTCCCGCTCGAGAACCCCGCTCCGAAGACGCCGCCGGCGAAGCGGTAACGGCGGGGGTTCGGTGAACAAAAAAACGCTGGGGTGGCGGCACGCCACCCCAGCGTTTTACTTTTCGTGCTAGGCGAGTCGCCTAGCGGTAGGTGACAATCACGCCGCCGTGTACGCGGAACGCGATGTTCGCCTCGAAGCCGCACGGCCACTTGTAGGTGACGTACCCGCGACCCAGCAGTCCGACGCGCGAGTCGCAGCAGACCGGCTCTCCGGTGCAGCAGGCCGGCACGCAGACGCACACCGAGTAGTACTTGCAGCAGCCGTCGGCCGGGTTGTCGACGCACAGAGTCTGTTGCGTCGGGCCGCCGTAGCAGCGATACATCTTCTTGGCCGACAGGGTGGCGACCTCACGGACCACGCTGATCGGGCAGCACTCGATGCCCGGGGCAGCGTATTCGACAGCATGCTGCTCGATCACCGGCGACTCGACCACGACCGGAGCCGATTCGGTGGGCGGCGCCGGCAGCGCCGGCGGCTGGTTCGGAGCGGGCTCAGCCGGGGTCGGTTGGGCCTGGGTGCTCGCCGCGACGCCGATCAGGCCGCCAGCGGCGAGGGTCAGCACGAGCATTTTGACAGTCATCTTGTTTGCCATCCCCTTCGTAGAAACACACGAGTCGCGGGGCCCCAAACGCCTGAGGCCCTGAATCAAGCTTAGCTGCCGGGCCCAGAAGGCCCGTCGGTCAGCAATATTGATTGCAACGTTTGGTGGAACGCGGCCCGCAAAACCGGCGCCAGCGTCACAGCCGGAATCGCGACGTCTAGGGTCTAAGCTGAGGAAACTCAGCCGCCCATCTGCAGCTGGCGGCTCCGCTCCATTGCCTCTTCGGCAAGCGCTATGTAGCTCATCTCGTCGGTGCCGGCGTACGCCCGCTGGTAGGTGACCGACAGGGCCGTGTAGCTGAAGGGGTCACTCGGCTCGAGCTCGCACACCTTCTTGGCGTGCTCGACCGCTTCGGCGTGCTTGCCGGCGCGCTGCAGCACCACCGCCAGGGCGGAGTGGCCAAGGGCGTAATTGGGGTCCTGGTCAAGAATCTCCTGCAGCTTGGCGGCGGCGCCGTCTAGGTCGCCGGCGTCCTTCAGCTCTTCGGCCTGGTCGTACAGTTCGTTGATGGTCGCCATGTTCGGGCCAGCGGGTAGGCCAGCAGATTAGGGTTCGCGGTTGGGGGGCGCAGTTGGGACTCTTACAGAGCGGGGCGGCGCAGCCGCGACCGCGTCTGCCCGAATTATATCCCTAGGCCGGTCGGGTTGACACCGGCGAGCGGCGAATGGCCTGTTGGCAGCCCAGCCGGCGTCCTGGCGCCTGCTGGACCACCGCCGGCAGGAGCCTTATATTACGGGATTCTCGCCCGTCCAACCCCATTGACCTACGCTTCCCCGCCATACCCATGCAAGCAGCGATCGAAAAGGCAGAGCAGGCAGCGATCGAGAAGGCCGACACCCTGATCGAGGCGATGGGCTGGATCCGCGAGTTCCGCGACAAGGTCACCGTGATCAAGCTCGGCGGCAGCGTGATGGAGGACGAGGACGCCCTGCGGCACCTGCTGGTGGACATCGTCTTTATGGAGACCGTCGGCATGCGGCCGATCGTCGTGCACGGCGGCGGAGCCGCGATCAGCCGCGCCATGGCCGAGGCCGGCATCGAGCCGAACTTCGTCCAGGGCCGGCGCTACACCGACGACGCCACGCTGAGTATCGTCGAGAAGGTGCTGGCCGGTCAAATCAACGAGGGGATCGCCACCCAGATCGAGGCCTTCGGCGGCCGCGCGATGCCGCTCAACTTTGTCGGCGACACCGACAACAACGTGCTGTACGGTGAGCGGATCGCCCTGACCGGCGACGGCGGCGAGCAGCTCGACCTGGGCCACGTTGGCCAGGTGACCCGTGTCGACCGCGACATCATCGACAACCTCTGCTACGCCGGCCAGGTGCCGGTGATCCCCTCGATGTGCGTCGACGACGACGGGAACAAATACAACGTCAACGCCGACACGGCCGCGATGGCGGTCGCCCAGGCGGTCGGGGCCGAGAAGCTGGTCTTCCTGAGCGACGTCAATGGCGTCCGACAGGACAAGGACGACCCCAACTCGCTGATCCACACGCTGACCTCGTCGAAGGCGAAGGAGCTGATCGCCAGCGGCGTCATTGCCAGCGGCATGATCCCCAAGGTCGAGGCCTGTTTGGCCACCCTCGAGAAGGGCGTCCGCAAGATCCACATCATCGACGGACGCCTGCGTCACTCGCTGCTGCTCGAGGTTTACACCAACACCGGCGTGGGCACGGAGATCATTGGCGAACCCGCTGCGGGCTAGCGATGTCTCACGCAGTGGCCGCAGCGTCCTGGTCATATTGCCACAACTAGCTTCGAGGTAAGTGATGGCGACAACCGCCCAATCGATGTCCGAGCAAACCGCCCAGCTATTCTCCGAGGCGGTCATCCCCAACTACGGCCGGTACCCGGTTTGCTTGGAGCGGGGCGAGGGGAGCCGCGTGTGGGACGATCAGGGGCGCTCGTACCTCGACCTGTTTCCCGGTTGGGGCTGCAACCTGCTGGGGCACTGCCCGCCGCGGGTGGTCAAGGCGATCCAGGACCAGGCGGCCAAGCTGATCCACGTCCCCAACACGTGGTACACCGAGGCCCAGGGCCGCTGGGCCAAGATGCTCAGCGAGCGGAGCTTCGGCGGCCAGGCGTTCTTCTGCAACTCTGGAGCCGAGGCCAACGAGGCCGCCATCAAGCTCATCCGGCTGCACACGCCGGCCGAGCGGTACAAGATCATCACGTTCCAGGGCGGCTTCCACGGCCGCACCATCGGCGCGGTGACCGCCACGGCCCAGCCGAAGTACCACGAGGGCCTCGGCCCGCTGATGGCCGGCTTCAACTACGCCCCCTTCGGCGACCTCGACGCCGTCCGCAACCTGATCGACGACGAGACCGCGGGCATCCTGATCGAGCCGATCCAGGGCGAGGGGGGTGTGCGGATCCCCCCCGCGGGATTCCTGCAGGGTCTCCGCGAGATCGCCGACGAGCACGACGTGCTCCTGGCCTTCGACGAGGTGCAGGCCGGCTGCGGGCGGACCGGCGAGTGGTTCGCCTACCAGCACGCTTCTCTGGGGGGAGGGGATGCCACGCCCGACATCATGACGCTCGCCAAGAGCCTGTGCGGCGGCGTCGCGGGCGGCGCGATGCTGACCACGCCCGAGATCGCCCCCAGCCTGCGGCCCGGCATGCACGCCTCGACGTTCGGCGGCAACCCGATCGCCGCGGCGGCCGGCATCGCCACGCTCGAGACTATCGAAGCAGAAAACCTGCTGGACCGCGCCAAGGAGATCAGCGCCGCCTTCGCCGCGCGGCTCGAGCCGTTGGTCGAGAAGCTCCCGTACGTCGAGGAGCTACGGGTGTGCGGCCTGATGATCGGCCTGGAGCTGTCGGTCGAGGGGACCAAGGTCGTGCAGCAGTGCATGGAACGCGGCCTGCTGATCAACTGCACGCAGGGGACCGTCATCCGCCTGCTGCCCGCCATGAACCTCACCGACGCCGACGTCGAGGAGGGCTGCGACATCCTGATCAACATTATCGAAAACCTGGAGCTGTAGCGTTCGCGGGCGTCCCACCCCTGGCGGGGTGGGCTGGGGATAAGAGCCAAACCGCCGCAAACAGCCGCTAGTCGAGAGCCAACACCATGCGCCATTTGGTTGCCCTGAGTGATCTGTCCAGCAACGAGATCGAGGCCATCCTCGCTATCGCTGCAGACCTGAAGTCGAAGTTCCAGCAGGGCGTGCGCGAGCCGCTGCTGCCCGGCCGGATGATGGCCCTAGTCTTCGAGAAGCAGTCGCTGCGGACCCGCGTCAGCTTCGAGACCTGCATGACCCACCTGGGCGGCGGCAGCCTGATGCTGGGCGACGACGCCGGCTTCGGCAAACGCGAGAGCATCGCCGACTTCACCCGCGTGCTCAGCGCGATGGTCGACGTGATCGTCGTGCGGTCAAAGGCCCACAGCACCGTAGAGCAGGTCGCCGAGCACGCCACCTGCCCGGTGGTGAACGGCCTGACCGACCTCGACCACCCGTGCCAGGCGCTGGCCGACCTGCTGACCGTGCGGGAAGAGTTCGGTGGCCTGGAGGGCAAGCGGATCACCTGGGTAGGCGACGGCAACAACGTCGCGCGCAGTTTGGCGGTCGGCTGTGCGAAGACCGGCGCCGAGTTCGCCATTGCCGCGCCCGAGGGCTACCAGTTCCCCAAGGAGTTTGTCGGCCAGCTCAAGGCCGACTGCCCCGAGGCCCTCATCAGCGAGACCGACGACCCGCACGCCGCGGTCAATGGGGCCGCCGCTATCTACACCGACGTCTGGGCCAGCATGGGTCAAGAGGCCGAGGAGGAGCAGCGCAAGCGAGACTTTGCCGACTACCAGGTCAACGGCAGGCTGATGGCCGCCGCCCCGTCCGACGCCATCTTCCTGCACTGCCTTCCGGCCAAACGCGGCCAAGAGGTGACCGACGAGGTGATCGACTCCCCGCAGAGCCGCGTCGTCGAGCAGGCCGCCAACCGGATGCACGCCCAGAAGGGCGTGCTCGCCTGGCTGCTGGGCGCGAAGAGCTAGCGTTTCCGAGTAGTCGGCGAGCTACGCCTCGCCGGAGGCCCCGGTGCTCGCCGTCCTGTGGTTTGACCGCATCTCTAGGGCAGTCCGACGGATGTAATCCGTCGGCTGCTGGGGCGCGCCGCAAGCGAGGTCGACGCTACTCTTCATCATCCCGCAGGTGCGCGATGATGCTGTAGTCTTCCAGCGTGGTGGTGTCGCCGACCATCTCTTTGCCGGCGGCGATGTCCTTGAGCAGCCGCCGCATGATCTTGCCGCTGCGGGTCTTAGGCAGGGCGTTGGTGAAGCGGATGTCGTCGGGCTGGGCCAGCGCGCCAATCTCCTTGCGGACGTGCTGCTTGAGCGCCTCGCGGAGCTCGTCGCTCGGCTTCGCGTTCTTGAGCGTGACAAACACGGCGACCGCCTCGCCCTTGAGCTCGTGCGGCCGGCCCACCGCGGCCGCCTCGGCGACCTCGGGGTGCGACACCAACGCGCTCTCGATCTCGATAGTAGAAAGCCGGTGCCCTGAAACGTTCAGCACATCATCGATGCGGCCCATGATCCAGTAGTAGCCGTCGCCGTCGCGGCGGGCGTTGTCGCCGGCCAGGTACTTGCCGGGGACCTTCGACCAGTAGACCTCCTGGTAGCGATCCTCGTCGCCCCAGATGCCGCGGAGCATGCCGGGCCAGGGGTGCGCGATGGTGAGCCATCCCCCCTTGTCGACGCCGACCTCGTCGCCGTCCTCGTCGACAATCACCGGGAGGATGCCGGGCAGCGGCACGCAGCAGCTGCCGGGCTTGGTGGCGATGGCCCCCGGCAGCGGCGACATCATGATGCCGCCGGTCTCGGTCTGCCACCAGGTGTCGACAATCGGGCACTTCTCGTCGCCGATCATCTCGTGGTACCACATCCACGCCTGCGGGTTGATGCCCTCGCCGACCGTGCCGAGCAGGCGGAGCGAGCTGAGGTCGTGCATCTGGACGTGGTCGTTGCCCCACTTGATGAAGGCGCGGATGGCGGTCGGCGCGGTGTAGAACAGGGTCACCTTGTGCCGCTCAACGATGTCCCAGAAGCGGTCCTCGGACGGGTGGTTCGGCGCGCCCTCGTACATCAGGCAGGTCGCGCCGGCGGAGAACGGCCCGTAGACGACGTAGCTGTGCCCGGTGATCCAGCCGCAGTCGGCCGTGCACCAGTAGACGTCGCCCTCGCGGTGGTCGAAGACCCACTCAAACGATTTCTTGGCGTACAGGTTGTAGCCGGCAGTGGTGTGCTTGATGCCCTTGGGTTTGCCGGTCGAGCCGCTGGTGTAGAGGATGAACAGCGGGGCCTCGCTGTCCATCGGCTCGGCGGGGCACTCGGGCGAGGCCTCCCTGACCAGCTCGTGCCACCAGTGGTCGCGGCCGTGCTTCCACTCGACCGCCTCGTTGACGCGGTCCAGCACGATGCAGTGCTCGACCGTGGGGCTCTTGACGAGCGCCTGGTCGACCGTGTGCTTGAGCGGCAGGGCCTTGCCACGTCGCCAGGCGGCGTCGGCGGTGATGACCGCCTTGGCCCCGGCGTCGTTGTTGCGTTCGGCGATCGCCTCGGCGCTGAACCCGGCGAAGATCACCGAGTGCACCGCGCCGATACGCGCGCAGGCCAGCATCGCGATCGCCAGCTCGGGGGTCATCGGCATGTAGATCGAGACCCGGTCGCCCTTGCCGATGCCGAGCGACTTCATCGCGTTGGCGAAGCGGCAGACCTGCTCGAGCAGATCGGAGTAGGTGAGGGTCCGTTGGTCGCCCGGCTCGCCCTCCCAGATGATAGCGGTGCGGCCGCCGCGCCCCTCGTTGACGTGCTTGTCGACGCAGTTGTAGCAGGCGTTGGTCTTGCCGCCGACAAACCACTCGGCGTACGGCTCGTTCCACTCGAGGGTCTTGGTGAAGGGCTCGAACCAGTGGAGCTCTTCACGGCCCAGCTCTTCCCAAAACTTGACCGGGTCGTCGGCCGCCCGCTGCCACAGCTGATCGTACGCCTCGCGGGTCGGGATCCGAGCCTGCTGCGAGAACTCTGCCGGCGGCGGGAAGAGCCGCGACTCGTGCATCACGTTGTCGATCTGACCGTGGTGGTCTACCATCGAGGGCTCCGCGTAGAAAAAGAGAGGGGCGTGACTAGAGATTTGCGATTGTGTCCCAGTGCAATGCGCGTGTCAAACGAAGTGGCGCGGCGGGCCGCAGGCTGCGCAATCGAGATAGCCGACCGTTAGCGGGCGTGCGTTTTGGCGAGTTTACGCTCGCCGCCGCCGGCCCTATAATCTCGGGAATCGCTCAGCTCGAGCGGCCCCCGCCTAACTACACGGAAGCCCCCCAAGTGCCAGAACACGTCGTCATCGTTGGAAGCGGCCCCGCCGGTTGGACCGCGGCCATTTACGCCGCCCGCGCCAATCTCAGCCCGGTCGTCTTTGAGGGCGCCGTGACCGAGGAGAACCGCCAGAACGGCACCATGCCGCTGGGCCAGCTCGCGCTCACGACCGAGGTCGAGAACTTCCCCGGCTTCCCCGCCGGCGACCTCAGCGCGTACTTCAAGACGTCGCTGGCCGAGGAGCACCACTACCTGGCCGACATGCACAAGAAGGAGGGCGTGTCGGGCCCGGAGCTGATGCACCTGATGCGGCAGCAGGCGACCAACTTCGGCACGAAGGTGATCACCGACGACATCGTCGAAGTCGACTTCTCTTCGCGCCCGTTCAAGCTGACCAGCTCGCAGGGTGAAACGGTTGAGGCCCACGCGGTGATCATCGCCACCGGAGCCAAGGCGAACTACCTCGGGCTCGACTCGGAAGAAATGTACAAGAACCGGGGCGTCAGCGCGTGCGCGGTGTGCGACGGCGCCCTGCCGCGGTTCCGCAACAAGCCGCTGATCGTGGTCGGCGGCGGCGACTCGGCGGTCGAGGAGGCCGACTACCTCTCAAAGTACGCCAGCATGGTCCACCTGATCCACCGCCGCGACACCCTCCGCGCCTCGAAGATCATGGCCGATCGGGCCGAGAAGAATCCCAAGATCACCATCGAGTGGAACAGCGAGGTCGAGGAGGTGCTCGGCACCGAGAACGACGGCGTCAACGGCGTGCGGCTTAAGAGCACGGTCGACGACTCGACCCGTGAGCTTGAGGCCGGCGGCATGTTCGTCGCGATCGGCCACACGCCCAACACGCGGTTCCTCGAGGGCAAGCTCGAGATGACCGACAAGAATTACCTCAAGTGGACCGTGCCGTTCCGCACCAACACGAGCGTCGAAGGCGTGTTCGCCGCCGGCGACGTGTCGGACGACTACTACCGCCAGGCGATCACGGCCGCCGGCACCGGCTGCATGGCGGCGCTCGACGCCGAACGCTGGCTTGCCAAAGAAGGCCTGTAGTTTCCGCTCCCCCGAGTTGTCGCTCCCCCCGCACCGCGCGCGTCCCCACCACTGCCCTGTAACTATGCCCAGCACTGCTAAGCTTGCGCTCGAGGACGGCGCCGTCTTTACCGGAGTCTCGATCGGCGCCGACGGCGAGGTCGACGGCGAGGTCTGCTTCAACACCTCGATGACCGGCTACCAGGAGATCCTCACCGACCCGAGCTACTGCGGGCAGATCGTCACGATGACGTACCCGCAGATCGGCAACTACGGCGTCAACGCCGAAGACGTGGAGAGCGAGAAGCCGCACCTCCGCGGCTTCGTGGTCCGCGAGCACAGCCGTATCCAGAGCAACTTCCGTTGCGAGAGCAGCCTGAGCGAGTACCTCAAGCAGCACAATATCGTGGCGATCGAGTCGATCGACACCCGCGCCCTGGTGCGGCGGCTGCGGTCGCAGGGTTCCATGCGCGGCGTGCTCTCCACCACCGACCTGGACGACGCCAGCCTGGTCGCGAGGGCCAAGGCCTCGCCCGGGCTGGTGGGGCGGGACCTGGTGCGGGAGGTGGCCCCCCAGCAGGCGGCCGCCTGGAGCGAGCCGCTCAGCACCTGGACCCGGCTGGACGGCCTGCAGCACTCGTCGGCGGACGACTCGGCGCCGCACGTCGCGGCGCTCGACTTCGGCATGAAGTGGAACATCCCCCGGCACCTGGTCAACATGGGCTGCCGGGTCACCATCCTGCCCGGCTCTGCCACCGCGGCCGATGTGCTCGCCCTGAACCCCGACGGCGTGTTCTTGTCGAACGGCCCCGGCGACCCCGAGCCGGTCGCCTACGCGGTCGAGACCATC
The DNA here is from genome assembly GCF_007859935.1 of Posidoniimonas polymericola. Taxonomy (NCBI): domain Bacteria; kingdom Pseudomonadati; phylum Planctomycetota; class Planctomycetia; order Pirellulales; family Lacipirellulaceae; genus Posidoniimonas; species Posidoniimonas polymericola. The sequence goes on from NZ_SJPO01000008.1 coordinate 272,022, forward strand.
CGCGGGTTGCTCGGCAAGAAGCCGATCTTCGGTATCTGCCTAGGGCACCAGCTGCTGTCGCTGGCGTGCGGGGCGAAGACCTTCAAGATGAAGTTCGGCCACCGCGGCGCCAACCAGCCGGTGCAGGACCTCACTACCGGCAAGGTCGAGATCACCTCGCAGAACCACGGCTTCGCGGTCGACGCCGACTCGCTCCCCGCCGACCTCGAGGTGACGCACCTCAGCCTGAACGACCAGACTATCGAGGGCGTGCAGCACCGCTCAGCCCCGGCGTTCAGCGTGCAGTACCACCCGGAGGCCTCGGCCGGGCCGCACGACAGTCACTACCTGTTCGACCGCTTCTGGCGGATGATTAAGAACTGACGCCCGGAGTCTGCCCTCCGCTGGGCAGGCGACGCTTTCCGGGCCCGGCCACTTCTCCGGCCCGCGTGGCCGCGCCCGCCGCGTTCTTCCCGCTGCGGCGGATTCTGCCGCCGGCCGTTTGCCTGCACCCGAAACGTGACCTACGTTTCAATTGGCAGAGCGTACAGACTCATCTTGGGCAGAGTCTGACGCTAGGGCAGCCACCTTTTCGATGCGGGCGCCTTCTCGCCCGCTGGGCAACACTCTCAATCCACCCGAAGGGCGCAAACCCTTATGGCTACCATTGCGCTAGATCCGACGCGCGAATGCCTGACTTCCTGGAGCGAGCAGCACCAGCGGTTCGAGGAAGACCTGCAAGAGTCGTTCGACGCGCTGGACGCGTACCAGCGGCAGCTCGACGCCTGGCAGCAGCGGCTCGCCGGTGAGCGTGAGCAGCTCGAGCATGAGCGCGAGCGTCTGAAGGAGCAGGCGGACGCCGCGATCGCCGCGGCCGAGCAGGGCGATCAGACCGCCGAGCTCGAGGCCGAGCTGATCGCGAGCCGGCAGCGCACCGAGGAGCTCGAGCAGCAGATCGCGTCGTCCGAAACCGCGAGCATCGGCCTGCAGGGCGAGAACGCCAAGCTGACTGGCGAGCTGCACCAGGCCCAGCGGGCCGCGCAGGAGCTGGGCGTCCAGCTCGAGGCGACCCGCGCCGAGATGGCCCAGCAGAACCAGCACTGGTCGGGCGAGTTCAGCCGCGTGGTGAAGATGCTGGAGCAGCAGCAGGCCGCCCCGGCAGCCGACTTCGCGCCGGCCGCGGTCGCCGCCCCCGCGGGCGCCAGCGACCCGGTGCTCGGGTCGGTCGTCGCGCAGTTCAGCAAGCTGCGGCAGCAGCGGGCCGAGCGTGGGCTGAAGTAAACACGTCACGCACAAGTCTCGACTCAGCGTCCTGGCCTCCCCTCCTTCCGAATCACCACCTCCCACGAGGCTCACCCTTGTCTGCAGCCATCCTCTCACCCCTGCGGGGCTGTCTCCGCTGGCGGGAAGTCCTCGACAGCGAGGCCACCATCGGCGCCGCCGGTGGCGCGTTGCTGTTCATCGGCATCGCTTGCGGACAGCCTGTGCTGGCCGGGGCCGGCGGCGTTGGCGCCTGCATGGTCGCCCGCAACCTGATCAAGCGTGGGCTCGAGTCCCGCGGCGTCGGGTGGGGCGAGCAGCGGCCGGGCGGCGTCCGCGTCGCCGACGGTGGCGAGCCGCCGGAGGAGCCGACCCCGCCGCGGCCCCGCCGCAACAGCACCAACGAGAACGACCTCGTCGACGAGATGCTGGCCGACCGCCGGTACGCGCTGTTGCTCCGCCGCGAGACCGCCTGCCAGATCGAGCAGGACCAGTACCTGCGGGCGATCCGCGCGCTCGACGAGTCGATGGTGCTGACGCCGGCCGGCTCGGTGCTGGTGGGCGTCGCGGCCGAACGCGAGACCCTCGGCCACGAGGCGACCACCAGCCTGCTCGAGGCGGGCGCCGAGGCGATCGTCCGCGTCGAGCCGTGCTACCTCGACCGCTACACTGTCACCAACGCCGACTTCCAGAGCTTTGTCGACGCCGGCGGCTACGAGGCCCTCGAGTTCTGGCCCGAGGAGGCCCTGCCCGCGCTGTTCGACTTTGTCGACCGCGCCGGGGTCACCGCGCCGCGCTACTGGTCCGACGGGCGCCACCCGACCGGCGAGGGGCAGCTTCCGGTCGTCGGCGTCAGCTGGTACGAGGCGGTCGCCTATGCCCGCTGGGTCGGCAAGCGGCTGCCGACCGACGCCGAGTGGACCAAGAGCTGCGCGTGGCCGATCGAGTCGGCGCCGGGACGCGTGGCCCAGCGGCGCTACCCGTGGGGCGAGTCGTTCGACACCCGCAAGGCCAACCTGTGGTCGTCGGGCGCCGGCAAGCCGGTCTCGGTCGACACCTACCCAGACGGCGCTACGGTGGGCGGCGTCGAGCAGATGGTCGGCAACGTCTGGGAATGGACCAGCTCCACTCTGGACGAGACCACGCCGCAGGCCGTCCGCTTTCCGTCGGCGCTGCGGACCATCCGCGGCGGGGCCTACAACACGTACTTCGAGAACCAGGCGACCTGCCACTTCCAGAGCGCCGAGCACCCGCTCTCGCGGCGGCCCAACATCGGCATCCGCCTGGCGATCAGCATGGACGTGCTCGCCTCGTCGACCGCGGCCCAAGGCTGATAGCCTGGCTCATCTAGGCGCCCGCACCGATTGGGCGCCTGCAACGCACACACTACTCCGGACCAGATTACCCTATGTCTCAGCTCATCAACGTGCCGCTCGAGTCGTACCTGCTGGCTCAGCGGGCCGCGCCGATCAACTGCCTTATCTGTGACGAGGAGAACAGCTCCGCCACGGAACGGTGCTGCCGGTGCGCGACGCCGATGGCGATCTCCCGGGCCTGCGCCGGCTCGAAGAAGGCCCCGGCGCTGCTCGCCGTGCTGGGCGCGTCCGGCGTCGGCAAGACGGTCTACCTCGGGATGCTGATGGACATGCTGGTCCGCCGTGTCGGCGGCATCAGCGCCGTCGTGTGCGGGCCCTATTCGATTGGGCTGCAGCAGGCCACGACCACGGCGCTCGCCTCGGGCTACTACCCGGACCGCACCTCGCTGAACCCCGAGGACTGGCACTGGGTCCACTGCCAGGTGGAGTGCAGCCGCGGCAAGAAACGCACGGAGTTGGTGCTGGCGGACGTGTCGGGCGAGGCCTGGCAGCAGGAGGCCGACCGCCCCGGCACGCACCCCGCCCTTGGGGCCCTGCTAAAGAAGTGCTCCGGGATGATGATTGTCGCCGACGCGCAGCAGCTGCACGCCGGCGACCACAACAGCGACTTTGTCGCGCTCAAGCTGCTCTCGCAGCTCGACGAGTCTCGCCGGCGGGAAAAACGCGCCAGCCGGCGCGTGAACCGGACGCCGCTGGCGATGGTCCTCACCAAGGCAGACCAACGCCAGAGCTGCCTGGACGACCCGACCGGGTTCGCCGAGGCCCACGCCGAATCGCTGCTGCGGGACTGCGAGAACCGCTTCCCCAACACCCGCGTGTTCGGCGCTTCGGTGGCCGGGGCCTCGGCCCTGCGGACCATCGGCGGGCACCGCCGCGAGACCCCGCTGCGGATCGAGCCGCAGGGCGTGGTCGAGCCGCTCGGGTGGCTGCTCACGCAGATGAGCTAGCCGGCGTAATCCTGACTTGCCTAGTTTCGCGTCTATCTAATGAAATCGGAATCCTCCCTCGGCAGAATCCCGCAACCGGCGCCCGCCGCCGATCCGCTCCCGTTGTCGGCGGGGGTGAGGGTCCGCTGCGCGACCGGTGAGGAGCTGACCCCGCAGCAGCTGGAGCAGATCGAGGCCCTCGACGACGTCATCTTCGCCGCCCTCGACGGCAACCCCGCCGCGCTGGACGAGTCGGCCCGCCTGTACCGGCAGGCCGCCGCCCAGACGCACCCCGCCGCGCTCGACGAGTCGCGCGAGCAGTACCTCAAGAAGGCCGAGTCGATCGTGGCCGACTACCGCACGCAGGCGGGCGCATCGCTCGCCAAGACGTTCGCCGCGCTCGAGATCCTGACGCTCGTCGCCGAGTAGCCAAGCACAAGGCCACGGCGACAGCTTCGGAAGACTGGGTCCTACTCCCGTTCTTCTTCCGCTCGTGTTGTTGAACGTTGGACCGCCAAGTCGCCAAGAGCACAAAGGACGCCAAGTTCCCTGACTCCGGCATTGCCTTGGCAGCGAAGCTACCTGCGGCGACGCTGCACTTCTGCTTGTCGCCAGCGGCTCGGCCTGTCGGCGTCGCCCGCAGTCCTTGGCGTCTTGGCGACTTGGCGGTTTCAAGCCCACCCTAAAACTCCGCGTTGCCCGGCGTCCGCGGGAACGGGATGACGTCGCGGATGTTGGCCATGCCGGTCACGAACTGCACCATCCGCTCCAGGCCGAGGCCGAACCCGGCGTGCGGCACGGTGCCGTACCGCCGCAGGTCCAGGTACCACCAGTAGTCGTCGGGGTTCAGGCCCTGCTCGGACATGCGACTCTCGAGCACGTCGAGCCGCTCCTCGCGCTGGCTGCCGCCGATGATCTCGCCGACGCCGGGGGCGAGGACGTCCATCGCGCGGACCGTGCGGCCATCGTCGTTGACGCGCATGTAGAACGGCTTGATGGTCGCCGGGTAGTCGTGCACGATCACCGGCCGGCCGTGCAGCTTCTCGGCCAGGTACCGCTCGTGCTCCGCCTGCAGGTCGACGCCCCAGCTCACCGGGAACTCGAACGCCTCGCCCGAGCTCTCGAGCGCGGCGATCGCGTCGGTGTAGGTGGTGCGGGCGAAGCCCCCCGCGACGATCTTGCCGAGCCGCTCGCGGACCTCCTTGTCGATCCGCTGCTCGAAGAAGTCGAGGTCCTCCTCGCAGTTCTCCAGCACGTCGGTCACGACCCGCTTGAGGAACCGCTCGGCCAGGTCCATGTTGTCCTCGAGGTCGTTGAACGCGACCTCGGGCTCGACCATCCAGAACTCGGCCAGGTGCCGTGAGGTGTTGGAGTTCTCCGCGCGGAAGGTCGGCCCGAAGGTGTAGACCTTGCCGAGCGCCGTGGCGTAGACCTCGCCCTCCAACTGCCCCGACACCGTCAAGAACGACGGACGGTCGAAGAAGTCCTGCGTGTAGTCGACCGCGCCCTGATCGTTGCGCGGCGGGTCGGCCGGGTCGAGCGTCGTGACGCGGAACATCTCGCCGGCGCCCTCGCAGTCGCTGGCGGTGATGATCGGCGTGTTGAGGTAGAGGAACCCGTCCTCCTGGAAGAAGTCGTGCACCGAGCGGCAGACCTGGTTGCGGACCCGCATCACCGCGCCGAAGGTGTTGGTCCGCGGCCGCAGGTGGGCCCACTCGCGGAGCTTCTCCATCGAGTGCCGCTTCTTCTGCAGCGGGTAGCTCTCCGGGTCGGCCAGGCCGTGCACGGTCACCGCGGCGGCGTGCAGCTCGGTCGCCTGGCCCTTGCCGCCGGAGGCCTTCACCTCGCCGTCGATCGTGACGCTGCAGCCGGCGGTGAGGTGGCGGACCTCGTCCTCGTAGTTCGGCAGCGCGGCGTCGGCGATCACCTGGATGTTGGCCAGGCAGGTTCCGTCGTTGATTTCAATGAAGCTGAAGCCGCCCTTCGAGTCGCGGCGGGTGCGGACCCAGCCCTGCAGGCGGGCCTGCTGACCAATGGCGGACTCGAGACGCGCCTCGCGCACGGATAGTTTTTGCATGAAAGGTTCTGTTCGGTGCGTTCACAGGGGATTCCAGACCGGTAGGTCCCGACGATTCTAACGCTCAGGACCCCTTGGACTCATCCCCACTTTCTCCGCTCCAGGGTTGAACCGCGGCGCCAGGGCGGTCATAAACGTGGCTGGCCCGCCGCCGCTCTTGTCGGCGGGCGAGCCCTATTCGAGCATTCTCCTGGAAACGTTCATGTCCAAGTCAAAGCAGCTCCCCTGGTACCGACAGCTCACTGGCTACCACTGGTTTGTGTTTATTGTGGCGTCGGCTGCTTGGACGTTTGACTGCCTGGACCAGCGGCTGTTCTCCCTGGCGCGGGTGCCGGCGATCGACGCCCTGACCACCGACGCGACCGTTGCGCAGGTGCAGCAGTACGGCAAGTACGTGACGGCCATCTTCCTGATCGGCTGGGGCATCGGCGGCATGTTCTTCGGGGCCCTGGGCGACCGCTACGGCCGCGCCAAGATGCTGACGGTCTCGGTCCTGATCTACTCGGTCTGCACCGGCGCCAACTTCTTCAGCCAATCGGTGTGGGACTTCGCCTTCTTCCGCTTCCTGACCGGCGTCGGGGTCGGCGGGGTGTTCGGCCTGGCCGTCGCGCTGATCGCCGAGACCGTGCCCGACGGCGCCCGGGCCGGCGCGCTCGGCATGCTGCAGATCCTCTCGGCCGGCGGCAACATCCTGGCCGTGTTCGTTAAGGAGACCGTCGACTCGCTCGAACGCTCCGGCACGATCGTTGCCGGCGAGGGCTGGCGGTACGTGTTCCTGGTCGGCATCCTGCCCGCCGCGCTGGTGATCTTCATCCAGGGCCGCCTGAAGGAGCCCGAGCCGTGGCTCCGCGCCAAGGAGGCCGGCACGCTGCCCAAGGGAGCCATCATCGCGCCGTACGCCGGGCTGGTCAGCGACGCCCGCTGGCGCCGCAACCTGATCGTCGGCGCGATCCTGGCCTCGACCGGCGTGATCGGCCTGTGGGCGATCGGCGAGTACGCGGTCGACATCCAGAAGGTCGTGTTCCAGGGCCACTTCCAGAACGAGCAGCTCATCGCGTTCCAGGCCGAGGGCCTGACCGACGCCCAGGCCCAGGCCCGGCTGGCCGAGCCCGAGACCGCCGGCCTGATCGGCGAACAGGTCAAGCGTTCGAAGAACATCGCGTTCTTCCTGCAGATGGTCGGCGCGGCGATCGGCATGTGGATCTTCTCCAAGGTGGCGATCGCGATGGGCCGCCGGCCGGCGTTCGCGATCGCGTTCGTCATGGCGCTGTTCTCTACCGCGGGGGCCTACTGGTTCATGGAGACCCCGACCCAGGCGTACTGGATGATGCCGCTGATGGCGGCCTCGCAGCTGGCCCTGTTCGCCGGCTACGCAATCTACCTGCCGGAGCTGTTCCCCAGCCGGCTGAGGAGCACCGGCACCTCGTTCTGCTACAACCTGGGCCGCTTCGCGGCGGCGGGCGGCAGCTTCGTTTCGGCCTGGATCGCGGCCACGTTGTTCGGCTTCGCCGAGTCGCCGCTCCGCGAGCGCTACGCCGCGGTGGCGATGTGCTCGATCTTCCTCGTCGGTCTCGTAACGCTGCTGTTCGCCCCGGAGACCAAGGATCAGCCGCTGCCGGAGTAGGGCCGCCGGCGGCGAGGTTCTGTCCGCTCGGTTCTGTCCGCTGGACTTTGTCTGGGCCGTAAAGTCCGAAATATCGAGCGGAGGGGACAATACCCCGGCCGCATTCGGCCCCTGGTTTCGTTCCACGCTTGTATAGCAGGGTCTGTTGCTTACATGGTGGCAGGCATCGGCAGGGTTTTGTCCGCCAGCATTGGCGCCATCCCACCTAGGGGACAAAACGGCTTGTGCCGGCCATCGGCGGCGGCAAACCTCCAACCGCGCAGCAGTCACCCCGCGCACCCAACCCGCGACCAGCCTCCTGACAGCCCACGGCGCCAGCCGTAGGACTGCGCTACGAGAAGCTCCCTTCATCCGGAAGGGAACGCCTGCACGAACCCATTAGATCACGCGCGGCGGCCACTCTCTACAAAGAACTCGGCAGAAAGGCGGCCCGACGATTGCGTCACCCGCCGGCCTTGGCCGACCGCTCAACCCCGCACCGGCCAGTCGCTGCGGAACAGGACCCAGGCGGCGAGGATGGCCGTGAGGGCGATGCCTCCGAGCACGGCCATCACCTGCCACACTTCGGTGATTATGCCTTGGCGATCGAGAATTTCGCCGGTCCAGACCACCGGTACCAGCGAGATACCCAAGGAGAGGATCGCAGCCCGCACGGCGTCGCGTGTCGCGGCCGCGGCGCAGGCGCCAGCGGCGAAGAACAGCAGCAGCGCGGCGGCGCCGATGCCGATTAACTCCTGGCTCTTTGCTGCGTTGTTGCCGGACTCAAACACGCCACCGGCCCAGGTGACGAGACCCCACGCCGGAAGAGCGAAACAAATCATCAGCAACGCGCCCCCGGTCGCGACCGGGATCCAGAAGGCGTGGTCCGCAGGAATCGGCCGCGACCGCCAGAACGTGTTGAGCTGCGGGCTGAGGTCCCGCAGCGTGACGCCGATCCCCATGATCGCGGCCGCCAGCGGGCCGAGGTAGAGCAGGGGCGCCACAAGCATGGTCGCCAACTCACGGCGGTGGTGAGCTTGAAGGAGCCAGTCCGGGCTCTCGATGATCGCGGCCACCACAATCACGGATCCGATCATCAGGCTGGCGGCAACGGCGGCCCCGGCAATCGGCCCGCACTCGCGGAGTTCCTTCCAGGCCAGCGCCCGAGCCGTGCTGCGGAACGGGGGCGGCAGGTAACTCGGCGCCAGCTCGGGCAAGCTTGTTGTCGGCCGATTACGGGAAATGGCTGCGAAGATGGGGCGGCCGAAGAACCGCACGAAGGCGACCGCGACCACCAGGTGGACGACGCCCGAGATCCCCAACAGCCAGGGCACCTGCAAGTCGCGCGGATTGAGAATCGCGGCTGGCCCGAGGGGGCCGAACATGGCGAGCAGACTCATGGCTCCTGTGCCGCGACCCGAGGGAACCGCAAGCTTCTGCATGGCAAACGCGATCGTCGCCAGAAAGGCGAGCCATACGGCGAAGAACCCGAGGGCCCAGACGGCGCCGCGGACCTCGTCCGACGAGTTGACCGCCAGGGCGGCGGTCCACAGGTAGATGCTGAGTGTCGTGACGAGCGTGAGATAGAGGTAGAACGTCAGCGGATCGAGAAAGCCGGAACCTACCGGCTGGATCTGGTGGCGAAACCCGCCCGCCAGTTCCTGGCTGATCGTGCCGCCCCAGAAATCGAGTCCATAGAATGCGGCAATGATCAGCATCCCCGGCGTCACGCACGCGACGCCCCCCGCGAGCAATTTGGCGATGGCGAGCTTCCAGAGCGGCGCTGGTTGAGCGGTGGCGAAAGGCATCGTGCCGCGCGAGTTCTCGCCGGCTCCCACCGCGGCGCCGACGAACAGGCCGAACGGGATGCCGAGCATCCAGACAATCATCAGCGAGTCGGCCCAGTCACGCAGGTTGTCTGGCTTGGTGAGCAACATCAGACAGGCCAGGATGAACAGCAGCGCTAGGCACCTCCACTGGTGCTCGCGCCATTCTTTCCACAACAGGTTGAGCCAAGGGCTGTTCATGGGGGGGGCCTTTGGAAGGAAGTGCTGATGTGCCTCACCTCCCCTTTGGGGGAGCCGTTTATCCAGTAGACGCCGGGGTGGGGGTGAAGTAGGTGCACGGGGCGCCCCCACCCCGGCCCTCCCCCAGAGGGGGAGAGAGTAGTGTGCTAGGCGGGCGTCGGTAGTGGGCTCTGGGCCGGCAGCGCATCGTCTGCCGGCTTCTTGCCAACCACGTACGCCTCAAAAATCTCATCCAGGTTCAAATCGACTACCTTCCGCAGCTCGCCCCGCTCGGAGAGCTGCTGAGTCAGGGCCGCGGCGTTGTCGACCACCAGGGCGACCTCCTCGCCGTCGGGGCGTTGGTCGAGCACCCTGCGGGCGTCGATCTGCGTGGCGCCCTGCGGCGTGACGATCAGCTGCTTGACGTCGGCGCGGAGCTCCTCGGTGCCGCTCTGGCGGAGCACGCGGCCGTTGTCGAGGATCGCGACCTCGTCGGCGATCGGCTCGACCTCGTACAGCAGGTGCGAGCTGTAGAACACCGTGCGGCCCTCGCCCTGCAGGTGGGTGATCAGGTCGCGGTTGAACTGCTTGCGCATGATCGGGTCGAGCCCGAGCGCCGGGTCGTCGAGGATCACCAGCTCCGGCCGGTGGGCGAGCGCCAGCACCAGGCCGAGCCGCACATTCTGCCCCTTCGAGAGGTGCTTGATCTTGGTCCGCAGCGGCAGCTCGAACTCGCCCAGGTACATCCGCGCGAGGTCGTGGTCCCAGCTGGTGTAGAACGGCGCGATGTAGCGGACGATCTCCTCGACCCGCATCCAGCCGTACATGGTCTGGTCCTCGGCCAGGTAGCCGACCCGGTCGCGGACCAAGAGCGGGTCGACCTCGGGGTCGAGCCCCAGCACCCGAACCGCGCCGTCCGAGCGGTGCAGCAGTCCCATCAGCAGCCGGATCGAGGTGGTCTTGCCGGCGCCGTTGCGGCCCAGGAAAGCAAACGTCTTGCCCCGCTCGACGTTGAGCGTCACGCCGCTTAGCACCACCTTGCGGCCGAACCATTTGCTCACGCCGCTCATCTCAATCGCGTAGTCGCTCATGCTAATGGCCTCTCATGCAGTAACGCAGGGGGAGCTTGAATAGGGGACTGGCTCGTGATCGCCAGGCAGTTCAGCGCAATGCGGACAGGCAACCGGCGGTCGCGTGCCTGTCCCCTTTTCAAGCGTCGCCTACCGAAACCGTCGAAAAAGGGGGACAGGCACGCCGCGGGCAAATTGTTTCGTGGGACCGAGTCCGCGCGCAGCGGCGATCCAGTCGCCGTTTCTCGACTCGCTCTAATCTTCATGACTGATTCGCCTCCTCTGCCTTGGCCGATTCGACCCCGAGCTGCTCCCACGCCTGGGCCAGCAGCCCGTGGAGCTCGTCGGAGGAAAGCCCGAGCCCCTGGGCCTGCCGCGCCAGCTGGCGGAGCTCTTCGATGAGCCGTTTCTCGTGCGCCGCCGCCGCCTTGCGGCCGGCGGTCTTGGCGACAAACGTCCCCTGGCCGTGGCGGCGTTCGAGCAGCCCCTCGCCGGTCAGGCGTTCGTAGACACGCAGCACCGTGTTCTGGTTGACCGCCAGCTCACGGGCCAGCTCGCGGACGGATGGCACGCGGTCGCCTGGCTGCAAGCGGCCGGCGGCGCAGAGGGTGGCGATCTGCTCGGCCAGCTGCTTGGAGATGGGGACGCTCGAGCCTTTTTCGATGCGGATTAGCATCGTGGGGCCTCGCAGGGGGACTAGTGATTACACAAGTGTAACAGTGGTCACCGGCCGGTCAAGAGGGATTTAAAGAAGATTCTCGTCCGGCGATGCATTAGGTTGATAGGAGTGAATTGCTTGTCAGCCGCTGGCTTTTGGCGGCAGCGCGGTGCATCGATAGAGGAGGCGAAGATGCGACTACCGACCCTGTTTGCCCTGTCGATCGTGGCCGCGCTGGCCCTGCCCGCGCTGGCCTGCCCCGCGGTGGCAGAGCCCGCCCCGCGGCCGAACTTCTTGTTCGCGATCGCCGACGACTGGGGCTGGCCCCACGCCGGCGTGTACGGCGACCCGGTGGTCCAGACGCCCAACTTTGATCGGCTCGCGAGCGAGGGGCTGCTGCTGCACCACGCTTACGTCAGCGCGCCGTCGTGCACGCCGTCGCGCAACGCGATCCTGACCGGGCAGTGGCACTGGCGGCTCGGCCCGGGCGCCAATCTGTGGTCGGAATTCCCCGCCCGGTTCACGACCTACCCCGAGATCCTCAAGCAGGCCGGCTACCGCGTTGGCCACACCGGCAAGGCTTACGGCCCGGGCAGCCTCGATCCGGCCGACCGCGAAGTCGCTGGCCGGCGCTACAAGAGCTTTGCCGCCTTCCTTAAGCAGCGTGAGGGGCAGGGGCCAGAAGCCCAGCAGCCGTTCTGCTTCTGGCTCGGCAGCAGCGACCCGCACCGGCCGTACACGGCAGGCTCGGGCGTCGAGAGCGGCATGGACCTCGCCAAGATCGAGCTGCCGGCCTCGTTCCCCGACAACGACACCGTGCGGAGCGACGTCGCGGACTACTACTGGGAGGTGCAGCGTTTCGACCGCCTGGTCGGCGCGGCGATCGAGCAGCTCAAAGAGCGCGGCCTGTGGGAGAACACGGTGGTAGTCGTGACCGGCGACCACGGCATGCCGTTCCCGCGCGGCAAGGCCAACCTGTACGACCTCGGCACGCGGGTGCCGCTGGCGGTGAGCTGGCCCGCCGGACGGCTGAAGGCAGGCAGCGAGTCCGAAGACTTCATCAACCTGATCGACCTCGCGCCGACATTCCTCGAGCTGGCCGGCGTGCCGGTTCCCGATGACATGACCGGCCGCAGCTTCGCCCCGCTGCTGACCGGCGAAGGCGAGTACCAACCCGCCGACTACACGCTGTTCGGCAAGGAGCGGCACACGCCGATCCAGGAGGCGCCCGACCGTGGCGGCTACCCATCGCGCGGGATCCGCACGCACGATTTCCTCTACATCCGCAACTTCTCGCCCAACCGTTGGCCGAACGGCACTCCCAATTTTCGCCTGGCGTTCAACCCGGGCGCGTGGTATTCCGACTGCGACAACGGCCCGACCAAGTTCAACATCGTCGAGCACCAAGACGCCAGCGACGAGCACCGCCGGGCGTACGAGCTGGCGTTCGCCAAGCGGCCCGCCGAGGAGCTGTACGACCTGCGCAGCGACCCCGACCAACTGCACAACGTGGCGGGCAAGCTGGGCTACGCGGTCAGGAAAGCCGAGCTCGCCGAGCGGCTGTGGGGCGAGCTCGTAGCGACCGGAGACCCCCGTGTCGAGGGACGCGGCGCCGAGCTTGAGAGGCACCACTATCAGGGTGGCGGAGTGAGGCACCCCGACTGGAATCAGATCGAGAAGGCGGCGCGTGAGTCGCGCGGCAGCGAGTTGTCGGCCGCCCAGTAGAGGGTCGACGTCGGCGCGCCGCCCGCTGCTCGCACGCGGCGTGCGTGGAACTAAGAAGGCACGGGCAGGGCGGCAAGCAGCGGGCGCCGCGTCGAGCGTCGCTCCGCGACGGGCGAGCGATGTTCCTCGCTATTCGCTCAGCACCTCTTCCCCGGCGCGGGTCGCGTAGGCCCGCCACACCGCCAGGTCGAGGCTCTCCTGGAACAACCGCACGGAGCCATCGGCCATCGCGGCCTGCACGCCGCCCGGGTGGTAGCTGCGGGAGGTGATCATGGCGTAGGTCGGCGGCGATGAGCTGCCGGACGACTTGCCCTCCTGCCAGGAGTTGTAGTCGGCGTCATAGGTGACGCCGCCGTCCTCGTGCAAGGTTTCGGTGTTGGGCCGCATCGTGGCGGTGAAGCCGGTGTGGTGCACCCGCCCGTCGGGCCACTCGGTGTGCCCGGTGGCGGGGTCGAGCTTCGACTGCCCGGCCGAGCCGATCGCGGCGATCCCTTCGGCGACGGTGTTCGGGATGTCGGTCGAGCTGGGGCCGCCGTTGCGGCGGTAAGGGGTCCACGCCTTGACCTCGGCGGCCAGCAGGGTCTTGCTTGTGCCGTCGGTCACCTTGGCGAGCCGCAGGTGGCTGTTGGGGAAGAACAGCCCGTTGCCCCCCTTGTTGGTCGCCGGGTCGTAGACGAACCACGTGCCGAAGTTGAAGCCGTAGGTCGTGGAGTAGAGCAGGGCCTTGCCGCCGCCCGGGTCGCGGACCTCGCCCGCCTGCTGATCGCTGGGGCACTGGAAGACCGGGATCCGCACGCCGCTGATGGAGAGCTGGTTGTCCCAGGCGGTCTCGAGGTCGACCAGGTCACGCAGGTTGCCCTCCTCGAGGTACGGCATGATCCGCCCGTGCACGCCCCACGAGCCGTTGTTGCTGCTCGACAGGTCCTGCGGGTCGACGATGGCGCTGGGGGGCAGGTGCTTGCGGGCGCTCTCGTAGTTGAGGATGCCCAGCCCGAGCTGCTTGAGGTTGTTGGCGCACTGCGACCGCCGGGCCGCCTCCCGCGCGGCCTGCACGGCCGGCAGCAACAGCGCGATCAGCACGCCAATAATGGCGATCACGACCAGCAGTTCGACGAGGGTAAACGCGCGACGGGCGGGGCGGGGCAGGGGGGGCAAGGCATTCCTCTGGCGTCGGTGGGAGCGGTGGGGCCGGGAAGGATTGCAATTGGTATGCCGGCGAGTGCGAATGCTCCGCCCGGGCGCGGCAAGCAGGAAAAGGCGGGGTTGGGCGTGATTGGCGGGGCACGGTGTGGCAGCCGGCTGTCGCATCGTTCGACACTTAGTCGAGCCGCGCGACAGCCCCCGGCGCCACGCGAGCCGCAGGGCTAGAATCATGGTATGCGTTGGCCCCTGCGAAACCAGATCCTGCTGCCGGTGCTGGCGGTGTCGTTCGCCAGCGTGGTGGTGATTGGCGGCGCCAACGCCTGGCTGGCCTACGCCGCCGCCCGCGACGCCGTGGTCGCAAGAGTACAAGGGGTCGCCGACGTGCTGGCGACTTCGGGTTTCCCACTCACGCCGGCGGTGCTGCGGCAGATGAGCGGGCTGACCGGCGCCCAGCTCGTGCTGACCGACGCCCGCGGCGCCCCGCGGGCCGCCAGCCTGGCCGACCCGCCCGAGCAACTGCCGGTCGACAAGCTGGTCGACACGGCCAACTCGATCACGTTGAGTCAGACCGTGGAGGTCGCCGGCGAGTGGCGGCTGCACGCGGCGATGCGGATGCCGCAGCGGGCCGGCCGGGCGCCGGGCGAGCTGCTGCACGTGCTAATCCCGCTGGCCGAGTACCGCCGGTCGCTGTGGGCGGCGGTCGCGCCGCCGCTGATCGTTGGCGCGTTGTCGCTGGCGGCGGTGGCGATCGCGGTCAACCAAATCGCGAAGCGGATCGCCCGCACCACGGCGCGGCTCGGCGCCGAGGTCGGCCGCCTGGCCGAGGGCGACCACCGCCCGCTCGCCCTGCCGCCGCGCGACGACGAGCTGGCCGAGCTCTGCCGGGCGATCAACCGCACGGCGGAGCGGCTCGGCGTGTACGAGGAGGAGATCCGCGGCGCCGAACGGGCCAAGACGCTCGCCATGCTCGGCGCCGGACTAGCCCACGAGATCCGCAACGCGGCGACCGGCGCCCGGATGGCGATCGACCTGCACGCCGAGCAGTGCCCCGCTCGGAACGACGACGCGATCGCGGTGGCGCGACGGCAGCTGCGGCTGATCGAGAGCCAGCTGCAGCGGTACCTGCGGCTCGGCGTCGAGGAGGGCGAGTCACGCCGCCAGCCGACCCGGCTCGACGACCTTGTGGCCGAGGCGCTCCCGCTAGTGACGCCGTCGGCCGAGCACGCCGCCGCGTGTGTCGAGTGGACGCCTGGCGCCCCCGAAGCAGTCGTTGCAGTCGACCGCGAGGCGATCACGCAGGTCGTGATTAACCTGCTGCAGAACGCGTTGGAAGCCGCCACCCAGGCCGCGGTCGGCAGCCCGGGCGCCGCGCCGGCCGTGGTCCGGATCGCCACCGACGCCGACCACGACCGATGGCGGCTGTGCGTTACGGACAACGGCGCCGGGCCAAGCGACGAGCTGGCTGCTAGAATGTTCGAACCGTTTGTCACCAGCAAGCCGGAAGGCGTCGGGCTCGGCCTGGCCCTCAGCCAGCAGGCGACCCGGCGTCACCGCGGCCAGCTTTGCTGGCGCCGCGACGCCGATCTCACCCGCTTCGAGCTCACCCTGCCGCTCGCTCCAACGGACAAACCCTAACGACCCACATGGCCAACCTGCTAGTCATCGACGACGAGAGCTCCATCTGCTGGGGCATCACCCGGCTGGGCGAGGGCATGGGTCACCGGGTCACCTCTGCGAGTTCGGTCGAGCAGGGGCTCGACGCCGCCGCGGCCGAACCGCCGGCCCTGATCATCCTCGACGTCCGCCTGCCAGGTCAGGACGGGCTGTCCGCGATGCGGTCGTTCCGCGAGCTCTGCGGCGACGTGCCGATCGTCATCATCACCGCCTTTGGCGACCTGCAGACCGCGGTCCGCGCGGTGAGCCAGGGGGCGTTCGAGTACGTGCTCAAGCCGTTCGACCTCGCGCAGATCCGGTCGGTCATCGAGCGGGCGTTGCGGCCCGCGCCGCAGCCAGCGAGCCCGAAGGAGGAAGAGTCGGCGGTCGCCGGCGTGATCGGCCGCTCGCCCCGCATGCAGGCCGTGTTCCACAAGATCGCGCTCGCCGCCCACGCCGATGCGCCCGTGCTGCTCCGCGGCGAGACCGGCGTCGGCAAGGAGGTCGCCGCCCAGGCGATCCACCACAATGGCCCCCGGCCCGACGCGCCGTTTGTCGCGGTGAGCGTCGCCGCGCTCAGCCCCACGGTCGCCGAGGCCGAGCTGTTCGGCCACGTCGAGGGCGCGTTCACCGGCGCCCAGCGGACCCGCCGCGGGCTGCTCGCCCAGGCCGACGGCGGCACGCTGTTCCTCGACGAGGTCGCCGAGATCCCGCTCGCCATCCAGGCCAAGCTGCTCCGCGCCCTCGACCAGGGCGAGGTCCTGCCGGTGGGCGCCGATCAGCCGGTCAAGACCAGCTTCCGCACCATCGCCGCCACGCACCGCGACCTCCGCGCAATGGTCCACGCCGGCGACTTCCGCCAGGACCTGTTCTACCGGCTGTGCGCGTACGAGATCGAGCTGCCCCCGTTGCGGGATCGCCGCGAGGACATCGCCCTGCTGGCGGCGCACTTCGCGCGGACGCGGCGGCCGGACGCGTCGCTCTCGGCCGAGGCGATCGCCGAGCTCGAGTCCCGCGACTGGCCCGGCAACGTCCGCGAGCTCCGCAACGCGATCGAGCACGCGCTGCTGGTGTCGCCGGCCGGCGACATCTTCCCGGAGCACCTCCCCCCGATCGAGCCCAAGGCGGCCGACCCGGCCGCGTCGCGCAACTTAGAGTCCGCCCTGGCCGACCGCGCCCGCGAGCTGATCGCCGACCCGGAGGCCGCCGGCCAGGTCTACAACCGCTACCTGGAGCAGGTCGAGCCGCCGCTGCTGCAGGCCGCACTCGACCAGCACGCCCGGCAGTGCGCCCCCGCCGCCCGGGCGTTGGGGCTGCACCGCACGACCCTCCGCCGCAAGCTCGACCAGCTGGGGGTCGACGCCGACCCGTAGCGGTCGGGGCGACTTTGCCAAGATGGCCCTGTTTGCGAAGAAAGGTCTTGCCGCCCACCGGGCAGGTCGACAATATTTAGCTGAGCCGCGGGACAGACGGATGACGCCCGCCGGCGCCGTTTCCTCGAGCCCTTTTGGAGTCGGTTAGGATGAGCTATGTCTTGACGGCCTACGTCGTCGACATCGACGCTTTGAGCAAGGCAGTCGGTTCTGGTGACGAGCAACTCGTCACGCGGGTCATCGAGAGCGCCCCCGAGGAGTTCGACGAGGACGACCTCGACGACGACGAGCTGAGCCTCGCCGCCGCGCTCCGCGAGCTGGTGATGGCCGGGACGCAGAGCGCGCCAGAGAGCGAGGACGACGCCCACCAGTACGGCTACGCCCTGCAGTCGCTCTGCCGCTGCCTGGGCGACGAGCTGCTGCCCGAGATGTGGGCCGGCGTGCGGTGGGAGGCCGTCGAGGACTGCGGCCTCGAGGAGCTGCTCACCGAGTCCGGCCCGCCGGTCCCGCTGCCCGAGAACGACGACTTCCCGTCGATCGGGCACCTCAAGCGGGGCGAGATCGACAAGGCGATCGCCGCCGCGCGCAAACGCCTTACCAAGACCGTCGACGAGGACATCGAAGACCTGCTCGACGAGTACATCGACTGGCTCGAAGCGGGCCGCACGGCGCACCTGGATATGGTGTTCTTTTATGCGTAGGGGTCGCGGCAGACGCACAGCTTCGTTGAGGCCGGCCCGCCGGCCTTACGCTGCAGTGAATCGCTGCGTACCCGTGGAGCAATGCCTGACCGCGAGTCAATCTTTCGGCGGATGGAGCTGGCCGGACGCGATCAGTTCGTCATCTGTAGGCAGCGAAGCCGGGTCGAGATCGCCACGCTCGACCGCCGCTAGCAGGTCGACGGTTTCCCTGGCGCGGATTTCATCGGCGGCCGTGGTGAAACTCGGCTCTTGCCTTAACAGGTCTTTCCTTACGTGCTTGAGCCTTGACCGCGCAAGCTGGAGGGCGGTCTGATCATAGGAGTCTCTGAGACTCGGGTCGGCGCCGCTGCGTAGCAAAAGTTTCACGACAATTGGGTCGCCCGCGCGGGCGGCCACATGGAGCGCTGTGTGGGCGTAGGGCACGAACTCGTCCCCGGGCGTCTTCGGTACTGCCTTGTTGATGTCGGCGCCTGCCGCTACCAGTTTTGACGTGAGAGTTACTTGGTCATCCAGGCGACCGCCCCGATCGGTTAGGTAGACCAGCGGTGGCTCATGCCCGCCGAAGTTTGGATCCGCCCCGGCCGATAGCAACAGGTCGACAATACTATGATCGTGGAGGTGCAGGGCGCCGCCCAACGCGAGCGTTAGGTACGCGTGCTTGTGTCGCGGCGGAAGCTGATTCAGCTCGGCCCCTGCGGCCAAGGCCGCTCGCGTCTGTTCGACGTCGGCCCCACGAATCGCTTCGTAGAGATTGTCCGTTTTCGGCGCCTTTGCCGCCCGCTGTTGGTATTCGTCCGGCTTGTAGTAGGCAAAGTCGACTCGCTCGATTTGCTCGGCGGTGACCTCGTCCGGGTGGTAGCCGCAGACAATAGCCGGCTGGGTTTCGTCGCTGGGAAGAGTCGCTTGGACAAATGTCAGGTACGCGTCCTGGCTGCGCAGGAACTGCTCGACAAATTCCCACTCGGACTCATACAGCGACCAATCCATCTCCTCGGGGTCGCGCAGCTGCGAGCGGAAGTCCGTGCCCTGCATTCGTTCGGAATCGTCGTGTACGTCCGGATCAATTTCGACCCCGCCGCGGAACCACTGGCCGTCCGATTCGAAAGCTTCCTGGCACTCGCCTCGGTCGTACAACGCGTAGGAGAGCGTGCCCGATACGCTTTCCTCCCGTACGAGGAGGACGGGCAGGCGGGCCTTCTTGCTCCACGCCTGCATCGGGCTGTCGTGATGAGGGCGGCAGCCGCTGACGTACAGCCACGGTTGGCCCTTGAGCTTGACGATGGAAAGCAAATCGCCGATCGGCCGCTGCAGCGTGCCCATGCGGGAGTAGGCGTCCCGCTCGACGCTGTCGATCTTTTTGTCCTTCTGCAGCATACTCGTGAAGGCGTCGATCTCTCCCTTGACCATAATCTGGTAGGCTTTTGAGAATCCAATCTCGCAAATGCCCCTCCGCTCGCTAGGCGGCAGGTCCAAAACGGGGTTGTCGTCGGGACGCTCGACTCGCTGCCTGCCTTTGCGTCCGCCGGCTGCTTCGAGTATTTCACGCAGCTCTTGTAGCTTGGCTTCCGCCCCTGCCCGCTTTGCCCACCTTAGTTCCTCCTCGACGAGATCGAGCGGCGTTTGATTGCCGTCGAAGAGCGGGCTTGGCTTCGCGCCCTTGGAGATTAGCCAGGCAGCGAACCCGGGGTTCGCCGCACGCACACTGGCGTGCAGCGGGGTGAATCCGCGGCCGTCGGAGTGGTTCGGGTTCGCGCCCTCAGCAAGCAGAACCTCGGCGCACTCGAAGATGACGGTTGGATCCGCAGACGACATTGCGCCGTACCCAAGCACCCCCCAGTCGCTCTTGCGTTCAACGACCTTGGCTCCGCACCTCAACAAGAGTCGCAGCGAATCGAGGTCGCCGCGCTGGAACGCGTGCAGCAGGGGATCGCCGTACGACGTCTTGCTTTGAAGCTTTGCACCCGAGTCGCACAGTCTTTTAACAACCGTCGGAGAGTGCTTGTCGATCGCGTTGGCCAGGATCGCCGGGGCGTCAGGCTTCACCCCCATCTCGAGCAAGCGCAGAAAGAGCTTCTCGGCGACTGGTCCCTCTTGTTCGGAGGCCGCGTGCATCGGGCTGCTTCCCGCGATACCTTTGGGCGCCGGATTTGCGCCAGCGTCGAGCAACGCATGGGCGACGCCCCACAGTTGTGCGCGGATTGCCTGGGTAAGCAGGGTGTCGCCATCGGAGTCCTTGCCGTTCACCGCCACGCCCATCGAGACTAGGCGTTCGGCCAGCCCGCCGTTCTTCCAGCCGATAGCAAGCGAAAGCGGCGTCCGCCCAAGGCTGTCGTCAGCGTCCGGGGCGGCGCCGGCGTCAAGCAACATGGCGGCGACTTCAAAGTGCCCTTCACTCACCGCGGCTATTAGCGGCGTGTAGTCGAAGTGGCGGCGGATCAAGTCCATCGCGACGTCCAGCCCGCCAAGTTCGGCCGCGGCCTTGGCCCGCTCTAGCTCTGCCTTCGAAAGCGGTGTTCCGCGCTGATCGACGTCGTGACCGGCAGCCAAGAGGCACTTCACGGTCTTCAGGTCGCCGGCAGATGCGGCGTCTAAGAGTGAGTGGCTAGTCATGGGGCGCACTAAGATTGGAGACAACAGATGAGGCGGATCATTGTAGCAGGTTACGATATCTCCGCTTCTAGGCGACCTCGCGATTCCCTGCCTTCAATCACGGTAGATAATCACCGCTCCACAATCACAGGCTGCATGGCATTTCGTTGTAGAAATCGCCGTCTCAGCGCGGTCCAATAAAAGGCTGCTGGCGATCCGCAATCCCGCCGGCAGTCACTGACGGGTCGCCGGGCCTAGGTGCGACTTTTGTCCGCGCTGGCGGGCGCGAACGGACAAAAGTCGTGGGGCAAACGCGGAGGTTGGATCTCGCAGAGGCTGCTATTGCAGAGGTAGCGTAGGGCGATGGGAGAGATCGTCCCCGACTTTTGTCCTTAGGAACCGATGTCGGAATTAGGGACAAAAGTCACCGGGTACGTTCAAGAGGCGCGCGGTTGCGGTGCGCGTTTGTGGGGTTGTTCATCAAATCTTCACGCGGCCCGCGGCGGCTTTCCCGATACCGCGGGGAAGATCGTTTCCAACGCGTCGGGAGGCGGGTAGAGTGGGCGCGGCGACCCGGTTAAGGTTGACCGGTGCATCCCTACCTAAATCACTCCTACCTGGGGTACTCCCAATGACCCGTTGGCGGATCTTGGTTGCGTTGTTGATTGGTCTGACGTTGGCGCCGTGTTCGTTTGCGGCTGAACAGGCCCGGCTCACCGAGCAGAACTGGGACGCGTTCGTTCCGGCCGGCAAGGAGGTCGACGCCATCTACGGCGACTACGCGTTGAAGAGCGACCGGCTGGTGGCCGTCATCGCCGACGCGGTCGCGACCCGCAACGCGAACCTCACCGTCAAGCAGGTCGGCGGCGCGCTGATCGATCTGACGCGGGTCGACGAGCCGAGCGATCAGCTCAGCTGCCTGTACCCCCACGCCCGGGGCTGGAGGTGCAGCAAGGCGGCGAAATGGCCCGCGGAGTTGGAGCCGGTCGACGGCGCCGCGCGGCAGGCGTTCCGGCTGAAGCCGGGCAAGAACGCCGTGGCCAAGGGGATCAAGGCAGTGGTCGGCTACGAGCTGGCCGACGGCGTGGACTACCTCTCGGTGCGGACCGTGTTCAAGAACAAGGGCGACCAGCCGTTCAAGCTCGTCCCCGAGGACGGCGTCCGGGCGGACAACGAGTTCTCGTTCGGCCTGAACAAGGCCGCCAACCTGTGGTGGTGCCACGACGACTACTGGCGCCAAGCCTACGGCGTCACGGTGGCCACGCCCGGTTGGAAGATCGCGGCCAAAGAGGGCGAGCGGCGTCGGCCGTACGAGTTAACCTACCGGCCCGAGAGCGGCGACGCGGTGATCCAGCCCGGCGAGTCGCTGGTGGTCGAACGCCGCGTCTACCCGGCGAAGGACACCCTAGAGCTGCTCGCCCGCGTAGCGGCCGACCAAGGCGCGTCGACTACCCAAGTGAAGGTGACCGTCAACGACGGGCGTGAGCCGATCGACGGAACGCCGGTCGACGGGGCGCTGGTCAAAGCAGTGGCCAACGGTGCAGTCGTGGCGAGCGGCCGCACCAACGCCGAAGGCGTGGTTGAGGCCGCGCTGCCGCCCGGCGAGTACCGCTGGGTGGTCGAATCGCTCGGCCGCAAGGACCAGGATCACGTGATGCAGCTCGGCGAGGCGGCCGAGAGCCTAGTCGTGACGCTGCCGCCAGTCGGTCGGATCACGGGCAAGATCACCGACGACACCGGCGAGGGCGTCCCGTGCCGGCTGGCGTTCTTCGGCCAGGGTGTGGCCGACCCGAGCTGGGGCCCCGACAGCGCCGTGCACGGCGTCCGCAACCTGTGGCACACGGCCAACGGGCGGTTCGACGTTCAGCTGCTGCCGGGCGAGTACAAGGTGGTCGTGAGTCGCGGCCCGGAGTTCGACGCGGTGATCAAGGAGTTGAGCGTCGCCGCCAACGAGACGACCAAACTCAACGAGCGACTCACCCGCTCGGTCGACACCACCGGCTGGATCAGCGCCGAGCTGCACAGCCACTCGTCCCCCTCGGGCGACAACACGGCGAGCCAGCAAGGCCGGGTGCTGAACCTGCTGGCCGATCACCTCGAGTTCATCCCCTGCACGGAGCACCAGCGGGTCGACTCCTACGACGCCGACCTGCGGTACTTCGACGCCGAAGACCGTGTGCTGACCTGCACCGGCATGGAGCTGACCGGGGCGCCGCTGCCGCTGAACCACCAGAACGCGTTCCCCCTGGTCCACAAGCCGCGGACCCAGAACGGCGGCGGTCCGACGACCCACCCCGACCCGGAGGTGCAGATTGAGCGGCTGGCGATGTGGGACAGCGGCAGCGACAAGGTCGTGCAGATCAACCACCCGAACGTCGCCCAGATGCTCGGCGACCGCGACGAGGACGGCCAGTCCGACCGCGGCTTCCGCCAGATGTTCCACTTTGCCGACGTGATGGAGGTGCACCCGCTCGACACGATCTTCGCCGGGCCCGAGGAGGGCCGTGGCGGCCGGGGCAACGCCATGCTCCGCTGGATGCAGATGCTCAATCTTGGCTACCGCGTGCCGGGCCTGGTCAACACCGACGCCCACTACAACTACTACGGCAGCGGCTGGCTGCGGAACTTCGTGCGGTGCTCGACCGACAACCCGGCCGAGGCCAGCGTCCAGGAGGTGTGCCACGCGCTCGAGCACGGCCAGGTGGTGATGACCAACGGTCCGTACCTCGAGGTCGAGGCGACCGCCGCCGGCAAGACCACCGGACCCGGCGACGACCTGGTGAGCGTCGACGCGAAGCCGACGCTGCATGTCCGTGTGCAGTGCCCCAACTGGCTCGACATCAACCGCGTGCAGGTGATCCTGAACGGCCGGGCGGTCCCCGAGCTGAACTTCCTGAGGACGGCCGACGCCGACAAGTTCCGCGGCGAGGGGGCCGTGCGGTTCGAGTGTGAGCTCGAACTGCCGCTCGAGCAGGACGCGCACGTGATCGTCGTCGCGCTGGGCGAGGGGAACCGGCTGGGCGTTGTCTACGGCGAGGCGGAGGGAGCCGCGATGCCGATCGCGGTCAGCAACCCGATCTTCATCGACGTCGACGGCGGCGGCTTCCAGGCCAACGGCGACCTGCTCGACGCCCCGCTGCCGGTCGAAGCCGACCACGCGCCGACGCACGGGCACGATCACGTGAATCACCACCACTAAGCGAATGGCAGGGGCGTTGGCTAGTATCGCGTCTCGGCTTCCTTGAGGCAGGCCTTGATCTGGCGGACCGCCTGGCGGAGGCGTTCCTCGTTCTCTACCAGGCTCATCCGCAGGAAACCCTCTCCGGCGGGGCCGAAGCCGCTGCCGGGGCTCACCGCGACGTTGCCCTCCTCGAGCAGCATCATGGCGAAGTCCATGGTGCTCATGCGGCTACGCCACGGCTCGGGGATCGGCTGCCAGACGAACATGCCGGCCTTGGGGCGGGAGTCCTCCCAGCCGAGGCGGGCCAGGCCGTCGCACAATGCGTCGCGGCGGGACTGGTAGATGACGCTCTGGGCCTCGACCGCGGCGTCGGTGTGGCGGAGGGCCATAATCGCGGCGACCTGGATCGCCTGGAACATGCCGTAGTCGTAGTAGCCTTTGATGGTGGCCAGTGCGGAGACCATCTCGCGGTTGCCGCAGCAGAAGCCGACCCGCCAGCCGGCCATGTTGTAGCCCTTGCTCATGGTGGTGAACTCGACGCCGACGTCGATCGCCCCCTTCGAGGCGAGGAAGCTGGGCGGCTTGTAGCCGTCGAACGCGACGTCAGCGTAGGCGAAGTCGCTGATTACCATGAAGCCGTACTTCTTGGCGAGCTTGACCACCTCGTCGAAGAACGCCTGTTCGACCACCACGCTCGACGGGTTGTGGGGGTAGCACAGGCAGAGCAGCTTCGGCTTCGGGTAGAGGGTCTCGCAGGTGTAGGCGATGTTCTTGAGGAAGCGGTCGTGGTCGGTGACGTCGAGCTGGATGACGTTGCCGCTGGCCAGCGCGATGGCGTAGACGTGCACCGGGAAGTACGGGGCGGGGACGATGGCCGTGTCGCCGGGGCCCATCATCGCCAGGCACATGTGGCTGAAGCCCTCCTTGGAGCCCAGGCAGACGATCACCTCCTCGTCGGTGTCGAGGCGCACCCCGTACTTCTTGAAGTACTTGGCGCCGACCTCCTTGCGGAGGTTGCCGATGCCGTTGGACTTGCTGTAGCGGTGGTTGCGGGGGTCGCGGGCGGCCTCGACCAGCTTCTCGATGACCAGCTCCTCGGGCGGGTCGGTCGGGTTGCCCATGCCGAGCTCGATGACGTCGTCGCCGGCGGTCCGCTTCTGGTGGATCCGCTTGTTGATGCGTCCGAACAGGTACGGCGGCAGCCGGGTCACCCGCTGGGCGACCTGGATCTGGAAGTCGTTCTTCGGCTCGTAGCTGGAGGGGCGGTTTTCGTCGGTCATGGGTGGTAGGCCTGGCAGAAACAGTGGCGTGGCCGGCAGTCGCCGGTCGGCGCAAGGCCCATTAGTCTACGCCCCAGGGCAGACCCCTTGTAGAGCCGCCCCGTTGGCGATCCTCAATATTGCCGGCGGGGCGGACCCCGCGATGCAGGCGGTGGTTAGCCGGCCCGCTTGATCGCGGGGGCGGGGGCTTCCCGCCGCTCGACCACGGCCTCGTGCATCGGGCGGATTGCCACGTTGGGCGGCGAGCGGCGTTCGCGGACGAACCCCCGTGAGCCGCCGCGGAAGAACTCACTGAACTCGCCGGCCGCCCCGCCGGCGAAGTGTTCCGCCAGCAGCTCGAGCCGCTCGTTGAAGCTCAGGCCGCTGCGGTAGTACAGGCGGTAGGCTTCCTTGATGAGGTTGATCTCGTCGGCGGAGAAACCGGCCCGCTTCAGCCCGACCCGGTTCAGGCCGACCAGCAGCGAGCTGTCGCCGTCGATCATCACAAAAGGAGGAACATCCTGGGCCACGCGGGCCAGGCCTCCCACCATCGCGACGCGGCCGATCCGGCAGTGCTGGTGCACCGCGGAGCCGCCACCCAGGTATGCCCGGTCGCCGACCTGCACGTGACCGGCCAGCAGCACGTTGTTGGTCAGCACCACATTGTCGCCGATCTGGCAGTCGTGCGCCACGTGCGAGCCGACCATCAGCAGGCACTCGCTGCCGATGCGGGTCTGCCCGTCGGCGTGCATCGCCTGGTGGACCGTGACGTGCTCGCGGATCACATTGCGGTCGCCGATGATCACCGGGCCAGGGTGCGGGATGCGGTTGAGGTGCTGCGGGGCTCCGCCCAGCACGGCGCCCTCTTCGATGGCGTTGTCGTCGCCGAGGGTCACGCCGGTTTTCACCGTGACGTGGGCCGCTATCCGGCAGCGGTCGCCGATGCGGACGCCGGCCTCGATAACGGAGAAGGGGCCAATGGAAACTTGCTCGCCAATGCTGGCTTGGCGGCTGATACGGGCCAATGGGTCGTGGGCCACAGCAGTTCCTCCAGTATGCGGTTCGAGCGCCTGGTCGCCTGGCCCTTGCGGAAGGGGCCCCGTGCGTTGGGCGTCTCGGGCGGTGGTCGCCAGCTCTGGGTATCGGACGCACAGGTCGTGCGGGCTTAACCAACCAGAGCGGTTTTGCCTCCGTTGTGCCCATCGCGGCCGCGGGGCCTTGCTAGCACCACCCATGTGGAGGAGGTCCGCGGGCCGCCACTGGAACCCGGTCGCGATTCTTGCAATGATGCTGGGCCCGCCTTCTTTCGCTACCCGAACGCCCCTCCCATGCACGATCTGAAGCTCCTCAGCGGCCGCGCCAACCAGAAGCTGAGCCGCGAAATCGCCGAATACCTGGGGGTGCCGCTCGGCAAGATCTCACTGGGGACATTTCCGGACGGGGAGATCTCTTGCAAGGTGGACGAAGACGTCCGCGGCCGCGACGTCTTCCTTATCCAGCCGACCTGCCCGCCGGTCAACGACAACCTGATCGAGCTGCTGGTGATGATCGACAGTTGCCTGCGGGCCAGCGCCGAGCGGATCACCGCGGTCATCCCGTACTACGGCTACGCGCGGCAGGACCGCAAGGACGAGGGCCGGGTGCCGATCACCGCCAAGCTGGTGGCGAACATGATTGCCCGGGCGGGCGCCGACCGGGTGCTGACAATGGACCTGCACGCCCCGCAGATCCAGGGCTTCTTCGACGTGCCGGTCGACCACCTGTACGCGGCCCCGGTGCTGAATGAGTACTTCCTGCAGTCCGACATCAACCTCGAAGAGGTGGTGATCGTCAGCCCGGACGAGGGGAGCATCAAGCGGGCGCTGGGCCACGCCAAGCGGCTCGGCGGCTCGGTGGCGATCATCGACAAACGCCGGGTCAGCGCCACGCAGACAGTGCAGGCGAATATCCTGGGCGGCGAGGTTAAGGGCAAGGTCGCCCTGATGTTCGACGACATGATCAGCACCGCGGGCTCGATCCGAGGCGCCGCCAAGGTGCTGCACGACCACGGGGTGAAGGAGATCCACGTCGCGTGCTCGCACGCCGTGCTGTGCGGCTCCGCCATCGACAACCTCCGCGAGGCCGAACTCGCCAGCCTGGTCTGCACCAACTCGATCCCGCTGAAGCCGGAGCAGATCCTGCCCCAGACCAAGATCCTCAGCGCGGCCCCGCTGCTGGGCGAGGCGATCAAGGCGATCCACCGCAACGAGTCGGTCAGCAAGCTGTTCCGCTAACAGGTTTTCCACCGGGCAGGAGCAGGCGCCGGAACGGCCGCAAGGTTTGCGCACGCCAATCCGGCCCCGGAATCCGCGGATCTGGGCCAGTCGCAGGGGTGAACCCTACGCTTGCGGCGCCAAATACCCCTTGATCTCGGCCAGAATCCTGTCACAATCTGGGATTCCCAGCCGCCCGCTTGCGGCCGCTGGGGCACGCGTCGCCGAAAAGCGTCAACACCACCGGAGCCGTCACGCGGGACCGTTGTCCTAGCGGGCGTGAGGCCGGTTTCTTTTATTGACTCGGAGTCACATCGTCATGTCGGACATCCTGAAGGCAGAGCCGCGCGACAAGGTCGGCAAACTACACAACCGTCGCTTGCGGGCGACCGGCAAGATCCCAGCCGTGCTGTACGGCCACGGCGAGGGCTCGGTTAGCCTGACGCTTGCCAAGGAGCAGCTGCGGACCGTGCTGCGGCACGGCGGCAAGCTGGTTGAGCTGCAGGGCGCCGCCAGCGGCCAGGCCCTGCTGCAGGACCTGCAGTGGGACGCCTTCGGCAAACGGCTGCTGCACGTCGACCTGCTCCGCGTGCAGGCGGGCGACCGCGTCACGGTTGAGATCCCGGTCGAGCTCAAGGGCGAAGCCCCGGGCGAGAACGAGGGCGGGGTGCTCGAATTCATTCACCACACCGTCAGCATCGAGGTTTCGCCTTCGCAGATCCCCGAGAAGCTGCACATCGACGCTTCGGGGCTGCACCTGGGCGAAAGCCTGCACGCCGACAAAATCATCGACCTGCCGAAGGACGCCAAGGTGCTGCTGGACGAGCAGGAAGTGATCGTCCACTGCGTACCGCCGGCCGGCGAGCCGGCTGACGATGAAGAGGGCGCCGTGGGCGGCGGCTCGGAGCCCGAGGTAATCGGGAAGAAGGAAGAGGACGAAGAGTCGGATTCGTAACGCCCGTTGGTCGGTCTGGGCCGGGAACGGTTTGGACCGGAGGCCGGAGGGCCTGCCTCTGGCGGCGGGAACGTCGAAGCCATGAAGTTGATTGTTGGGCTGGGTAATCCTGGCAAGAAGTACGGCAAAACGCGGCACAATGTCGGGTTCGAGGCGCTGGATCTGCTCTTCGAGCGGTGGTCCGGCGAGGTCCCTCGGGCCAAGTTCGACAGCCGGGTCGCGGAGTGCCGGATTGGGAGCGAGAAATCGCTGCTGATATGGCCGCAAACCTACATGAACCGCAGCGGATTTGCCGTGCAGCAGGCGGTTGCCTTCTACAAGGCGCCTCTGGAAAACGTGCTGATCATCTGCGACGATTTCAATCTGCCTCTGGGCCGCTTGCGGTACCGGGCGGGCGGCTCCTCCGGGGGCCAAAACGGGCTGAAGGATATTATCCGGGCGGTTGGCTCCGAAGAGGCGCCGCGGCTCCGGATAGGCGTCGGCCCGGTGCCGGAGCGTTGGGACGCGGCCGACTTCGTGCTGGGGCGTTTCACCGCCGAGGAGGCGGACGAGGCTCAGGCGGCGGTAGGTCGGGCAGCCGACTCGGTCGCCCTGTGGGCCCAGAGCGGGATCGCCGACGCGATGAATCAATACAACTAGCTGACCGGGCGGCAGGCCAAGTGCGGCAGGCCAGGGCGGCGACTAAACGCGAGTGACGCACCCCAACGGGTAGCGTGGAACGAATTTCAAGCGGCGCTCCGGCGCCGCATTAACGGGTGATTTCGGAGGTGGCGGCATGGCCGGCAACGTCTACGAAGGGTTGTTTATCTTTGACGCCAACAAGTTTGCGCGCGACCAGTCGGCTGCCTCGGCCAGCGTCGAGCAGCACATCAGCGAGCTCGGCGGCGACGTGCTGGTGAGCCGCTTGTGGGAAGAACGCCGCTTGGCCTACCCGATCAACGGGCAGCGCAAGGGCGCCTACTGGCTGATGTACTTCAAGCTCCCCGGAACCGAGGTTGGGGCGCTCAACCGCTTGTGCGATCTCAACGACCAGGTGCTGCGTCAGCTGGTCCTGAAGATCCACCCGCGTCTGGTTGAGCCGATCCTGGCCCACGCCACCGCGTCGCCCGAGGAGGAAGAGGAGTCCGCCGAGGAGTCCGGCGAGCCCGCCGCCACCGGCGCCTAGGCGTATTGGCAGGACCGGCTTCGCCTCGCTTGCTTCGTCGCGGGCTTTAGGCTAGCCTGACTGGCGTACTGGACGCTTGTTCAGTAGGCCCTCGCCACTCCAAGGATCAGCATAATGGCCAGCTACAACCGAGTTATCCTCGTCGGCAACCTGACCCGCGACCCTGAGTTGCGGTACATCCCGAGCGGCACCGCGGTCGCTGAGATCGGGCTGGCGGTCAACGACCGCGTCAAGAAGGGCGACCAGTGGGTCGATGAAACCACCTTCGTCGACGTGACGCTTTGGTC
Organism: Posidoniimonas polymericola; assembly: GCF_007859935.1. Classification (NCBI taxonomy): domain Bacteria; kingdom Pseudomonadati; phylum Planctomycetota; class Planctomycetia; order Pirellulales; family Lacipirellulaceae; genus Posidoniimonas; species Posidoniimonas polymericola. Next base: position 301,260 of record NZ_SJPO01000008.1, read on the forward strand.
GCGGACCGCGGAGGTCGCCAACGAGTACCTGAGCAAGGGCGCCCCGGTGCTGATCGAAGGGCGGCTGAAGCTCGACACCTGGGAAAAAGACGGTCAGAAGCGTTCCAAGTTGAAGGTGATCGCCGACAAGATGCAGATGCTCGGCGGCCGCACCGGCGGTGGCTCTGGCGGCGGGGGCCCGCGTGGCGGATCCGACGCCTACAGCCAACCCGCCCCGGCGTCGTCGTCCGCGGGCGCCAACATCCCGCCCGAAGACGACATCCCGTTCTGATCGCAGCACACACAGAGTTTCAATACTCAGAGTTCGATTCCTGCCGGCAGGCGGTCCCACGTGGCCGCGGCCCGGTGACAAATCAACCGCCGGCCCTGCCGGCCGACCGGTTCCATCAGTCCAGCGGCCCTTTTTCAAGCGAATCGTTCCATGCCGACCAAGCAGAAGAAGATCAAGCGTAAGTCCAGCAACAACAAGCGCCTGCCGAAGGGCCCGCACGGCGGGTACCAGGTTCTGCTGATCCAGTCGGTCGAGCACCTTGGTTCGCAGGGCGAGGTGGTTGAGGTGAAGCCGGGCTACGCACTCAACTACCTGGTGCCGCAGGGCCTCGCGACGGTCGCCTCGGACCACCACCAGCGGATGGTCGAGAAGCACAAGGCCAAGCTGCAGCAGCTCGCCCTGCAGCGTCAGGCCGACCTCCGCAGCCGCGCCGCAGAGATCAGCAAGCAGAGCGTCACGATCGAGGCCCAGGCCACCGAAGAGGGGCACCTCTACGGCAGCGTCGGCGCCGCCGAGATCGTCGCCGCGCTCAAGAAGAGCGGCGTCACCCTGGCCGCCGACCAGGTCCGCCTGGAGGGCGTGCTCAAGGAGCTCGGCCTGTACACCGTCAAGTTCCGCCTGTCGGCCGACGTCGAGGGCGAGCTGAAGGTCTGGGTCGTCCCGGCTGTCGGCGCCGAGTAGGCAGCCGACTGCTGGCCACGCCAGCCTCCCATCTGCAAAACGCTTATTCGAATCGCCGCGCAGCTCCACCCTGGGGCTGCGCGGCGAATCGCTATGCCCGTCCCCACCCAGCTTTCGGGGGGGGCGGCGGGTTGTCTCTCATCGCGCTGTTGTTGGGGCCCACGTGCGGGCGGCGGCGCAGCTAGTTTCTGGTTGACGGAGCAACAGCCATGGCGTCAGGGAGAGAAAACGGCCGCAACGGCAAGGGACGCGGCGCCCGCGACTCGCAGTCGAACGGGCTCGCCCAGGACTTCTTGGGCCGCACCCCGCCGCAGAGTCCCGAGGCGGAACGCGCCGTGCTGGGCAGCCTGCTGCTGCTCCCCGAGGTCTTCGACGACGTGGCCCTCTTGGTGTCGGCCGAGGACTTCAGTGGCGACGCCAACGCGCGGCTGTACCGCCACATCCAGAACATGCACTCCGAGGGCGTGTCGATCGACGTCGTGCTGCTGGTGCAGCGTCTGAAGGACGCCGGCGAGTACGAATCGATCGGCGGCGGCGCCTACCTGGCCGAGATCGGCGAGGCGGTGCCGACCGCCGCGCACGCCGAGTACTACGCCAAGATCGTCCGGGAGAAGTCGATCCTCCGCTCGCTGATCCACGCGGGCGCCGACATCCTGACCGACGCCTTCGACGCCGGCATGGACCCCCGCAGCGTGCTGAGCCGCGCGGAGGAACGGGTCTTCAGCATCCTCGAGGAGAAGGGGCAGGGTCAGGTCAACTCCATCCGCGACGTGCTGCAGGCGTCGCTCGCGCGGATGAACGACCGCATGCAGGAAGGCCACGACGCGGGCGGCGTCGAGTCCGGCTTCGACGACTTCGACGAGATGACCGGCGGCATGCACGGCTCGGAATTGATCATCCTCGCCGCCCGACCTTCGATGGGCAAAACAGCGTTGGCGATGAACATCGTTGAGCACGTGGCGGTCGACTGCGGCCAGCCCGTGCTGTTTGTCAGCCTCGAAATGTCGGCGATCGAGCTGGCCGACCGGCTGCTCTGCTCCCGCGCCCGGGTGAGTGGCCACCGCCTGCGGAACGGTCAGATCACGGGTGAGGAGAGCAGCAAGCTGATCCAGGTCGCCGGCGAGATCAGCTCGGCGCCGCTGTTCATCGACGACTCGCCGAGCCGCACGATGACCGAGATCTCGGCCGTGGCGCGGCGGATCAAGCGGCGCGACGGCCTCGGACTGATCGCCATCGACTACCTGCAGTTGATCGACCCGGACCAGCCGAGCGACCCGCGGCAGGAGCAGGTCGCCAAGATCGCCCGCCGCCTGAAGGGCCTGGCGCGCGAGCTCGACGTGCCGGTGCTGTGCCTCGGCCAGCTCAACCGGCAGGTAGAGAACTCTCGTGACAACAAGCCGCAGCTCAGCAACCTGCGTGAGTCCGGCGCCATCGAGCAGGACGCCGACGTCGTCATGTTTGTGCACCGCGAGGAGTACTACCAGACCAACGAGGAAGACCGCGAACGCTGCCGCGGCGAGGCGGAGCTGCTGATCCGCAAGCAGCGTAACGGCCCGGTCGGCGACGTGAAGCTCACCTGGCTGCACGACTACACCCGGTTCGTGAACGCGGCTCCGCAGCGGTACGACGACCTGCCGAGCTACGGCGGGGACGATTCGTTCTAGCGGGGTGCGGCCGGCCGCCGGGCAGGACCGACGACTCGCTCCTTGGCCGCCGGCCTTCCAACGGCTACGCTGCAGGACTAGCCAGTCGGTTTTCCGCCCTCTCGCCCGGCCCGCGTTCGCATGCCCGCCCGAATCCTGCGCCAACTCGCCAATAAGCACTGGGTGATCGTGCTGCTGGCGTGGGTGGCGCTGGCGGTGTCGCTGCGGCTGGTTGCCCCCGACTGGGAGACCGTCGCCCACGAGGGCGACCTCGAGCACCTGCCGCGGACCGCCGCCAGCGTGGCGGCCGACGAGCTCCTGCGGGAAGCGTTCCCCGAGGAGTCGAGCCACAGCGAGGTCGTGCTGCTGTTCGACCGCGACGGCGACCCGCTCACGGTCGCCGACCGCCAGTTCGCGCTCGACGTCGCTCTGCTGCTGGAAGGGGAGGGGGGCGAGCTGCCGATCGTTGGCGTCTGGCACGCCAAACGCCCGCTGGTGAGCCGCATGCTGCTCGCCCCCGGTGGCGCGGCCGAGATGGTGATCCTCCGCCTCAGCAACCCGCTGATGTCGGTCGACAATATCCGGGTGCTCAAGAGCATCGAAGACCAGATCGGCGCCCGCATGGTGAACGCCCCCGTGGGGCTTCGGTTCTCGCTTACGGGCTCGGCCGCCATCGGCGCGGAGACGCTCGCCGCCGCCCGCGAGAGCCTGCAGGCGACCCACCAAGCGACGCTGCTGCTGGTGCTGGCCTGCCTGGTGCTGATCTACCGGGCGCCGCTGTTGGTGCTGGTGCCGCTGGCGACCATCGGCTTGTCGGTGTCGGTGGCGATGAGCCTGATCGTGCTGCTCGCCAACGTCCTCGGGCCGGGCGGCGCGCTGGACGTGGGGCTGAAGGTCTTCACGACCACGCGGGTGTTTGTCATTGTGATCCTGTTTGGCGCGGGGACCGACTACTGCCTGTTCCTGATCGCCCGCTACCGGGAAGAGCTCGGCCGCGGGGTGACGCCCCACCGGGCGCCCGGCATCGCACTGCGCAACGTGAGCGGCGCCCTGGCGGGCAGCGCGCTGACGACGATCCTGGGCCTCGGGGTCATGGCGTTCGCGGAGTACGGCAAGTTCGCCTCGAGCGGGCCGATCATCGCGCTCTGCCTGGCGGTCGCGTTGGCGGCCTGCGTCAGCTTCGCGCCGTCGCTCCTGAGGGCGCTCGGCCCGCGGGTATTCTGGCCCGGCGGCGCGCCGACCGAGGACCCGGTCGACGACACGTGGGGCGTCTGGGCGACCGTGGCCGACACGGTCCTCGCCCGCCCGGCCGCCGTGCTGTTCGTCTGCGTCGCCGTGATGTCGCCGCTGGTGTGGTTCGGCTGGCACGCGCCGACCGAGCACAACCTGCTGGCGAGCCTGCCGCAGCAGAGCCGGTCGCTGGAGGGCGCGAAGCTCGTGGGCCGGTACTTCGGCGATGGCTGGCTCGCGCCCATGAAGCTCGTCGTGCGGTTGCCGGGCGCCGACCTCAGCGTCCCCGACGCACGGTATGACGTCGCTCTGCTGCACAACGCGCTGTACGACCTGCCGGGCGTGCAGGACGTCCGCAGCCCCTACCTGCCGACCGGCGGGGACCCCAAGCAGCAGCGGCGGTTCTCGTTTGCGGCGCTGTACAGCTCCGCGGCGGCCGGCAGCCCGCTGTCGATCAACTCTTTCGTCTCCAGCGCGCGGGGCTACAGCGGCGAGGTGCTGCAGATGTCGCTGATCCTGGCGGGCGACCCGTTTGGCCAGGCGGGTCGCGACATGGTCCCGGCGATCCGGGAGTCGCTGCGGCAAATCAACAACCTCCCCAAGCTGCGCGGCGAGCCCAACCCGTGGCGCGACGCCGAGTTCCGCCTGGCCGGCGCCACGCCCGGCCTGGTCGACCTCGAGCGGGTCGCGGCGACCGATCAGCGGACGATCCAGCTCTACAGCGTGCTCGCCGTCCTGGCGGTGCTGCTCGTGCTGACCCGCCGCCCGCTGGCGTGCCTGTACTTGGTGGCGACCGTCCTGCTGAGCTACTGGGTCACCCTCGGCGCGACCGACCTGTTCTTCGGCTGGCTGTGGGGCCCGACCTACCACGGCCTCGACTGGAAGGCGCCGATCTTCCTGTTCGTGATCCTCGTCGCGGTGGGGCAGGACTACAACATCTACCTCACCACCCGCGTGCTGGAAGAGCAGCGGCGGCTCGGGCCGCGCGAGGGCCTCCGCCGGGCGATCATCCAGACCGGCGGCATCATCACCAGCTGCGGCGTGATCATGGCCGGCACGTTCGTGTCGATGATGGCGGGCAGCCTGCGGGGCATGATCGAGCTCGGCTTCGCGCTCTCGCTCGGCGTCGTGCTCGACACGTTCGTCGTGCGGACGCTGCTGGTGCCGTGCTACTTTTCCCTAGTTTTAAGTTGGCAGGAGCGGGGTTTTCGCGTGAAGGGAAAAGTTTGAACCCGGCGCGCCAATCGTCCATAATCCTACTTCGGTAAGCGGCGCCCCTGGCTCGGCGACGCGGCGGTCACTTCTCTTTTTTTAAGGTCGATTGATGAAGCACACGAACCTGGACCGGCGGGGATTCATAAAGGCGGGCGCCCTCACGGCGGGGGCCGGCGGGCTGCTGTCCGGCGGTCTGCTGCCCGGCGTCGCGAGCGCCGAGGACACCCCCCCCGCGCCCAACGACAAGATCCGCTTCGGCTTCGTCGGCACCGGCGACCGATTCATGGGCATCTTCCGCGGCGCGTGCCAGTTCGGACCGGCCATCGCCCTGGCCGACGTCGACGCCGTGCACCGGGGCCGCGCCTACGAGGCGGTACGCGACCAGAACAACCGCAACGGGCACGGCGGCGACCTGCTGCACTTCGAAGACTACCGCCGCGTGCTCGACCGTGACGACATCGACGCCGTGATGGTTGTCACGCCCGACCACTGGCACTCGAAGATCGTCATCGAGGCCATGCAGTCCGGCAAGGACGTCTACTGCGAGAAGCCCCTCACGCTGACCATCCGCGAGGGCCAGCAGATCCTCGAGACCATCGACAAGACCGGCCGCGTCCTGCAGGTCGGCACCCAGCAGCGGACCGAGATGGGCCAGATGTTTGCCAAGGCCACGGCCCTGGTGCACCACGGCCGGGTCGGCAAGCTGCAGCACCTGACCTGCGCGATCGGCGGCTCGCTCCCCGCACGGCCGATCCCCGTGATCGACGTCCCCGCCCAGCTCAACTGGGAGAGGTGGCAGGGCCAGACCCCGCTGACCGACTTCCGCGCCGACGCGGCGTACGGCTCGGTGCCGTACAACCCCAACGGCCGCGCCCACTACACCTTCCGCTGGTTCTACGAGTACTCCGGCGGCAAGCTGACCGACTGGGGAGCCCACCACGTCGACATCGCGATGTGGGCCGCCCAGAAGAGCGGCGGCCCGGTCGGCCGGATCGAGATCGACCCGCTCGAGGTCAACCACCCCGTGCCGTTCAAGGACGGCTACCCCACCCAGGACGACCGCTTCAACTGCGCCACCAGCTTCAAGGTGCGGTGCACCTTCGAGGACGGCCTGGTGATGGACATCCGCGACCGCGCCGACGATCTTGGTTTCGACAACGGCATCCTGTTCGAGGGCGACAAGCAGCGGCTGTTCGTCAACCGCGGCAAGCTGACCGGCGCCCCGGTCGAGGAGCTCAAGGACAACCCGCTGCCGGACGACTACTTCGAGCAGCTCTACGGCCGCCCGGCGCCCAAGTCGCACATGGGCGACTTTGTCGACAGCATCCGCAGCCGCCGCCAGCCGATCTCCGACGCCGCCTCGCACCACCGGGCGCTGTCGGTCTGCCACGCGACCAACATCGCGATGCGGCTCGGCCGCAAGCTGGTCTACGACACCGACCGCGAGCAGTTCGTCGACGACCCCCAGGCCGACTCGTTCATCGCCCGCGAGCAGCGCGAAGGGTACGAGATCAACGTGTAGCAGTGGTCAGTGGTCAGTGGTCAGTGGTCAGTGGTCAGTGGTCTGTGGTCTGTGGTCTGTGGTCTGTGGTCTGTTGGCTGTTGGCTGTTGGCTGTTGGCTGTTGGCTGTTGGCTGTTGGCTGTTGGCTGTTGGCTGTTGGCTGTTGGCTGTTGGCAGCAATGCCGCGCAGCGGCGAGCACAATCCCTCTCCCCAAAGGGGGGAGAGGCTAGGAGAGGGGGCCAAGAAACAGTGGAGCGTAGCTCCTCCATCTCTTACTCCCCACGCGACTTTTGTCCCCAATTCCGACCCGCAATTATAGGGACAAAAGTCGCCGCCCACCGCACGCCCCGAGGCCCATTTCACCCTGCTATAGCAGCCTCGACGCGATTGGCCCCCATTCTTGAGTTCCGACTTTTGTCCCTTTCTGCACGTCAGCAGGGACAAAAGCCTCCGGTCATCCCAGCCGCCGTTGGCTCCCGGCGTCTACCAACCAGCGCTACTATTGGACCGCGCTCAGTGGCCCGTCGCCACAAGAAAACGGCGGGGCGATCGATTTCTCGAATGCCACCCTAGAACGCTGCACTCGGCGGCTCACGTCTCCTCGCGCCGCCGCCGGTGGTCCTTCAGCACCGACTTGATGTACCGCCCCCGCTGCCGGTCCTGCTCGCGGCGCTCGACCAGCGTCCGTGCGTTGTGCGCCTGCTCAGCCAGCAGCTTCAGGTAGTTGGCGTACCGCCGCTGGTCGAGCTCGCCCGACTCCACCGCGGCGATTACCGCGCAGCCGGCGTCGCCCTCGTGGCGGCAGTTGCGGAACCGGCACCCTTCGGCGATCCGGACGACGTCCTCGAACACGCTCTCGACGCCCGCCACGCAGGCCGGCAGCTGCAGCTCGCGGATGCCTGGGTTGTCGACCAGCACGCCGCCGCCCGGCATGAGGTATAGCGAGCGGGCGGTGGTGGTGTGGCGGCCCTTGGCGTCGTCCTCGCGGATGGCGGCGGTCGCCAGGTCGCCCACGCCGAGCGCCATCGCCAGCGTCGACTTCCCCACGCCCGAAGAGCCGAGCAGCGCGACCGTCTGCCCCGGCCCGCACCAGGTCCGCAGCACATTGGCCTGCTCCGGGTCGCGGGCGTCGAGGGTCTCGACGATGAGGCCGGGGCGGAGCCGCTCGACCTGCCGGCGCAAGTGGGCCGGATCGTTGGCTGGGTCCTCGCACAGGTCGGCCTTGGTCAGCACCACGACCGGCTCGGCGCCCGCCTCGATGGCGAGGGCCAGGTACCGCTCGGTCCGCGACAGGTTGAAGTCCGCGTTGCACGAGCTGACGATGAAGAGGGTGTCGATGTTGGCCGCGATGAGCTGCGGCCGCGCCTGCTCGCCGGCCGCCTTGCGGTAGAGCAGCGTCTGCCGCTCGAGCCGCTGCACCGCCCGGCCGTCGGCGGCGGTGACAATCAGCCAGTCGCCAACCGCGAGTTCCCCGGCCGCCTCAGCGAGCTGCGCTGGTGCCCGCCGATCGCCCGCCTCACCGAGCAGCAGCACCTGACTCCCGTAGTGCGCCGACACCCGCGCCACCACGAGCCCGTCTCCCACATCGGCGGGCAGCTGCCGCTCGAAGCAGGGCTTCCAACCAATCGCAGTAAGTCGCTCGGTGTCCATGACTCTGGGCCCTGTGGGTTCAGGGCCGTAGACACAGGAGCGCGGGAAGAGGTTCGCGGTGATCGACCGATCGAATGCGGGAGGGGTCGCTCAGCCCGATGAGGCAGCCGGTGCCCTTGCCCTGAAGGGGCAATTTACAATAGCCCAGGGCATTGCCTTGGGGCATCGGCACCCGTAACAAACTTAAGCCTCAAGGGCCGCGCTAACGCCTGTAATACGCCCGGTCGGGGCCAATTGTGAAAGAGGTGTTCTGCCCGCCTAGCGGCAGGCGTCCTGGGGTGGCATCACAGGTTACTAACCGCTTCCTGGCTTGGAATCAACCTGCAATATGTGCGTAGCGAAACGGGCACCGATCGGAGGGAGCTCAAGTGGATAGTTCCCATAGCTTTCTGTTCGAACACTCGGGGAGCCGGTTAGGTGGACCAGATGAAGGGAGTTTAGTTCTTCTAGCAGGCTCATCAGCAGATCAGCAGCCATTCCATTGGATTTGGCGTGAATACTCTCGAAGGTAAGGCGAACATTTTCCCGACCGAACCTGCAACTTTCGTGGACTCTTGCAATACTGACAACGCGCCCTAGTGTCTCCACAGCACCGATTGAAAGAGAATCAACGCAGCGAGCGAAATGATCTAACTCCGTGTAGCTCAATTTGTCGTCGTCCCCAGACTTCAACAATATGTTCGCGATCAGTGCCGCCGCTGCTCTTAGCTTGGATTCTTGATGCGTGCGTGCGATTGTCAGGTAGCACGACTTGAACAGCTCGGAGAATTCGTCCTTGTTTACCGCTTCGGGGTCAATCCGTTTTCCCAAATCAGCGACACGTATCCGGAGTAGCTCCATAGCTCTCTCTCTCGAGAACGCTCAGTAGCCGTTGGAATGTAGTCGCCGATCAAGCTTGCGATAGAACCTCCGACTAGCGGAATTCCAGCGATACCGGCCTTGAGAATCGCGAGAGTATGGTCGCCAGAATTCTTTGTCATCAGCTTCCAAGGACTGCGTGGGGGGGCGTTTCGACGTAAGTCATGCGAACCTGGCCTGGTAGCCGGGCCGTGTACATATTGGCAAACGGGAGCGCCGAGGCGGTTCCGGCTCGGACCGCCCGCCAGCCTAGTACGCCACGTCGACCCACTGCTTCTGTTCATTACTCGCCAGCACGGCGTCGCAGATGGCGATCTCGTTGTGGCCGTCGATGAAGGTGGCGAAGTCGCCGCCGGCGCGCTGGCCGGCGATGAAGCCGTAGACGTTGCGGAACAGGTTCTTGCCGGCGTCGGGCCAGGCCTCGCCGTGGCCGCCCGGGTAGTGGGCGTACTCCTGGGCGCCGGGCAGCATCAGGCTGGCGTCCTTCGGCATGATCTGGTTGGGCTCGCCGCGGCGGCCGATCCAGAGCTCGTTGGGGCGTTCCTGGTCCCAGGCGAGGGCGCACTTGGCGCCGTCGATCTCGTAGAACAAGCGGTTCTTGCGGCCCGCGGCGCACTGGTTGACCGTCAGCACGCCGTGCGCGCCAGAGTCGAACTCGACCAGGATGGAGCCGTAGTCCTCGGTGTTGATCGGCACGTCCTCCAGGTCCTCGGGCTTCAGCTCCTGGCCGGAGTACGTGGCGACTTCCTGCTTCGGCTTCTTGCGGGTCGGGTGGAGGGTCTGCAGGTCGGCCATCAGGCGGACGATCTTCAGCCCGGTGACGAACTGCACGATGTCGCACAGGTGCGAGCCGATGTCGGCCACCGCGCGGCTCTTGCCCGACATCTCCGGCACGAGCCGCCAGTTCCAGTCGGTCTCCTCGAGCAGCCAGTCCTGCAGGTAGTTGCCCTGCACGGCCAGCACGCGACCGACCTGGTCGCCGGCGCACATCAACCTGGCCTGCTGCACCAGCGGGTTGTAGCGGTAGTTGAAGTTGATGGCGTTCACGACGCCCGACTCTTTGGCGAGCTTCACCAGCTCGCGCGACTCGGCAGAGTCCATGGCGAGCGGTTTCTCGCTCACCACGTGCTTGCCGGCGGCCATGATGTCCTTGTTGACCTGGAAGTGCAGGTGGTTGGGCGTGCAGTTGTGCACGACCTGCACATCGGGGTCGGCGAGCAGCTCGTGGTAGTCGCCGTACGCCTTGGGGATCGAGAGCTCGTCGGCCTTGGCCTGGGCGAGCTCGGCGCCGCGCTCGGCGACCGCGATCACCTCGACGAAGCCGAGCCGCCGCAGCGCCTCGACGTGCGCGGGGCCAATGAAACCGGTGCCGATTACGCCTGCCTTGATCGTCTTCATAGCTCGAGCCGCTGTCCTCCGGGGGAATGAATTCCCCCGCATTCTAGCGGCTCGGCGATGGCTACGGCTAGCTGCCCGTGGATAGCTCACGCGGGCTTAGAGACTTGGCGGGGTAACACCAGAGAGCGGGTGCCGGGGGCGCTCCGCGCTAGCGGAAGCCCCCGACTGTCCTCGAGGTCCGGTTGGCGCGTCTCGGGGGCTTCCCTACGGGAGCGCCCCCGGCACCCATCAACCGCGGCTCCCCTGCGACGAACTACGAGCCGTCGGCCCGGGTAAGCGTCCAGGCCGTCTGCTGGCCGCCGGCGAGTGTGACCTGCACGGTCCCACTCGGCTGCGTGAGGTCGGCAAGGGTGGTCGTGAACCGCGTCGAGGAGCCGTCGAGCGACCACTCGGCCTGGCCGCTGGAGCTGTCGACGCGGCCGCTGAGGTTCTGGGTCGTGCCGGTGAGCTGGTCGAAGTAGACGCCCCGCAGCGCGCCGTTCTGGGCGACCGACAATTGAACCGACTGGGCGCTGAGGGCGCCGGTCGTGGGGCTCAGCCCGTACACGCCGAGCGGCAGCCACTGGGGCGTGGCGTCCGATGGCGAGCTGAGCGGTGCGTTTTCACTAATGGCGGTCTGGCTGGTCGACTCGTACACGACCGTGGTCGAGGACGATGTGGCCATCGGGTAGGTTCCGTACGCCAGCCAGCCGGTCACGGCCGCGGCCGACGCGACCACCGCCGCGTCGGCGTGGGGGTGGGTGTACTGCCACGCCTGGGGGTGGTCGGCGTACCAGGCGGGCGAGAACGGCTGCGGGCCGTTCTGGAAGTTCTGGGCGGCCGACTGCGCGGCGGCGCCGTACTGGCCGTTGCGTTGCTGCTGGCTATTGCGGTACTGCTGGCCGGCGGCGGCAGGTGGCGTTTGCCCAGAGAGGAACTGCTGGACGTCGGCCGGCGATCTGGCGCCGGTGGGGGCGAACTGGCCGCCGCCGCGCTGGCCGGCCGAGAATTGTCCCGCCGCGGGGGCGCTGAGCCGGCCGCCGGGGGCCGCGAGCGACCCGCCTGCCGGAGCGCCACGAGAGAAGCCGCCGATAGAACGGCCTCCTCCCCCTCGAGGGCCGCGTGCCTCGGCGATCTCCGAGACAGGCAGCAGCCAAACGAATCCGAGCAGGGTCATGGCGCGTAGCGGCGTCAGCATGGGTGCGGTAAGACCTCGTGGTAGGGCCGAGAACCGGCGTGGGAGGAGATCAGGGCAGGTGGCTGGCAGACGGAATTTACGCGACCTACCCAAGCCTACCTCATAAAACGGCCAGCCGCGGCGGCCGTCTACACCCTGCCGAGCCCCGAGGGGGCTACTGCACCATCATCTCCTCTTCGCCGTTGGCGTTGATCTCGATCTCGCCGGAGTCTTCCATGCCGCGGACCAGGTCGACGATCTCCTGCTGCTGGGCCTCGACGGCCGACAGCTTGACGGCGCCCATGTACTCCATTTCCTCGCGGAGCATGTCGGCGGCCCGCTGGGACATGTTGCCGAGGACCTTGTCCTTGAGCTCCGCGCTGGCGCCCTTGAGGGCGAGCGCCCACTGCGAGTTCTCGACCGTTTTGAGGATCTTCTGGATGTCGCGGTCGTTGAATTTGGCAATATCGTCAAAGACGAACATCAGCCGCCGGATCTCCTCGACGAGTTGCGGGTCCTCGGTGGCGAGGTTCTCGAGCAGCGTCCGCTCGGTCGACCGGTCGGAGACGTTCAGCATCGCGGCGACCGACTCGATGCCGCCGGCCATCTGGAAGCTCTGGCTCATGACGCTGCTCATGCGGCGCTCGAGGCCGCGCTCGACCTCGCGGATAATCTCGGGGTTGGTCTGACCCATGCCGGCGACGCGGCGGACCACGGCGAGCTGCTTCTCCTGCGGCAGGCCGGCCAGAATCTGAGCGCCGAAGGCCGCCGGCAGGTGCGACAGCACCAACGCGATGGTCTGCGGGTGCTCGTCGATCACGTAGGTGAGGATGTTCTGGCTGTCGACGTTCCGCAGGAAGCCGAAGGGCAGGGCCTCGATCGACTGGCGGATGTTGTCGAGCGTGTCGCCCGCCTCGGAGCCGAGCGCCTTGCGGACCAGGTTGCGGGCGAGGTCGAGCCCGCCGGCGCCGCTGCCGGTGTTGGGGTTGGCGTCGGCGAACGACCGGATCACCGACATCTGCTCGTCGGCCGGGATCCGCTTGGTGCGCGCGATCTCGATCGAGACTTGCTCCACCATGGACGGTTCGAGTCGGCTCAGCAGATCGGCCGCGTCGTCCTCGGGGAGGCTCATCAGCAGCACGGCGGCGTTGTGGATGTCGGACACGGCGCAAACTCTTCCCTGGGGCCCAAAGACCTGCGCGGTGGGGACGCTCCATTCCGCGCTACGCGCAGTCTGGTATCGGCGCCCAGCGGAGGCGCTCATGAGAAGAAGTAACGATTAGGCGGACTGTAGCGGCCCTGGCGGGCCGCCCGGCGCGGCTAGCAGTGCTGGCGCCGCGCCGTGCGGGTTGGCTAGGCGATGACCTTGGAGGGCTCGAAGCCAACCTCCAGCAGCAGCGGGCCGAAGTCGGTGTCGTAGCTGACGCTCACGGGGGGCGACGACGACGGGAAGCGGACCTCGTGGCCGACGCCGGTCACGACGTTCGGCAGGCTGACCGACAGCTCGTACTGCTCGAGCTCGACCTTCGCCTGGCCGGCGATCATGTTGGCCAGCTCGCCGACGGTGTCGATGACGTCGTCGTTCAGCTCAGTAATCTCGTCCATCAACATGACCGACGCCGCCTTGATCGCTACCTCCTCGGAGAGGTTGATCACCACGGTGCCGATCGCGTGGCCCGACAGGCCGATGATGCCGCTGATCGGATACTTGCGCACCTTGGGGTCGCCGAGCGTGAGGTCGCCGCGGCGGGCCTCGGCATTCAGCATCGTGCTGAACGTGTTAGAGACGGCCTTCAGGAACGGATTAATGTGTTCGGCTTGCATTGTGCATCCACTGACTCAGGTGGCGCCCAGAGGGCAGACGGAGTGCCGCCGCACGGGTGCGGAGCTGTGTGTACCCCAAGACTAGGTTCCCACAGCGACGCGGGGACCAACCGCGCCCGCTTTACGGCAGACGGCCCACACTTCGGCGCCGGGTGTAGCGGTTGCGCCGAGGGCAGGGCCCGCACAACCGGAACGGGTCAATCGGCCGTCCAGCTCCAGACGCCCTCCTGGCCGTTGCACTCGTCGACCGAAACCGTGATGGCGGCAGGGCTTGCGTAGCCGCCCTCGCGGAGCCGCTCGTGCAACCGCTCGCCGAGCACGCGGGCGAGCAGCTCTGCGGTAGTGTTTTCCACCTCTAGCAGGACACAATCGCCGAGCGGGAACACCCACCGGCGTTCCTCAAAGGTCGCGGTCACCTCTTGACCCGCGACCTCGACGCGGATCGTGGGGTGCTTGGTCGGCAGCAGCACGTGGTGGTCGAGCTCCTGGGTCAGCTTGGCCAGCGTGTCCCGCACGAGGATGAAGTCGACCACATACTGGTTGGCGTCCAGCGGGCCGTGCACCTCGGCCGCGACCGCGTAGTTGTGCCCGTGCAGCCGCTCGCAGATGTTGTCGCCGAAGGTGATGAAGTGGGCGGCCGAGAACACGAAGTGCTCCTTGGCGACCCGCACGTGGTATTGCTCGGACATGATTGGATTCTGGAGGGAGGTCAGCTCGGGGCGCCGTAGAACCGCACCGGCCAGGATAACCGATCCTCGACCAGCAGGCAGAACAACGCCGCGGCGACCACGTCGGCGGTCGCGCCGGGGTTGCGGCGGTGGCCGTCGGACCGGAGCCAGAAGTCGAGGTCGGCCAGCTGCTGCTGGTAGGCGTCGCTGCCGAGAGGGCCGGCGTCGATCACCCGCCCGGCCCGCGCGGCCGACTCCGCGGCGACCCCGGGCCCGCACTTGCGGGCGATCAGCGTGTCGGCCGCGGCGGCCATCTGCGCGGTGTGGGCGTGGACGATCGCGTCGGCGAGCGGCGCGCCGTCGGCTAGGAGCGTGGCGATCTGCGCCGCGACCGCGGCGACGTCGGCGAAGCCGCCCGCGTGCTGGCGGGCGACCAGGTCGCGGTCGGCGGCGAGGGTCATCGCCTCGTAGAGCGTGACCGCGGGCGACTGCTCGCTGAGGTCGGCCTTGGCGGATTCGCCCATCCCGCCGGGGGCGGCCAGGCGGATCGCCTGGTAGGCGAGCCGGGCGTCGTCGCGGGTGGTTTGTCGGGCGACCGCGGCGGCCGCGCCGCAGATGCCGCCAGCGGGGCCGGCGCCCTTCGCGAGCGGCCCGAGCAGCAGGATGGTCCCCAGGTGCGTGTTGACCGCGACCGCCGCCCGCATCGCCTGAACCGCGCTGAGGGTCAGCTCGCCCACCGTCTGGTCGGCCGCGCTGTCGAACACCTGACCCACCGCGACCGCCGCCGTGACGAAGTCGCCGTAGGACATGTCGGCGAAGTCGGCGCCGCGGTAGACGTTGCCCGGCTTGGGGGCGGTTGCCTCCCACAGGCAGGCGAGCGTCGCGCACGCCCCCAGGCTGCCCGGCCGGGCCGGGTCGGCGGGGCTCATTGCCGCCCCGCCGCCGGGGTCGAGCCCAAGAACTGCGCGACGATCTTCTCGGCCTCGACCGGCGCGTCCTCGACTACCCAGTGGCCGACGTCCTGCAGGCGGTGGGTCTCGGCCGCGGGCCACGATTTAAGAAACCGCTCCAGGCACCACGGCGCGAAGCACCAGTCCTTCATCCCCCAGATCAGGCAGATCGGCAGTTCGGCGAGCGCGGGCAGGCCGCCCTCGATCTTCTCCAGCGTCTGCCACGTTGGGTGCGACGCGTTGCGGGGGATGTCGGCGACAAAGTCGTACACTGCGCGGCGGCGGCGCCAGTCGGGGTGCGGCGCGAGGTAGGCCTCGCCGACGCCCGGCGGCAGGTCGGGCGAGCGGGAGAGCGTCATCCGGAGCGCGGCCCACGAGAACGCGTTGAGCCCCTGCAGGGCCCACCGCCCGAGCACCGGCGTGCGACAGACATCAATCCGCAGCGGGATCTTCTCGGGCGGGAACGCCCCGGTGTTGAACAGCACGATCCGTTCGAAGCGGTCGCGGCGTTGCTCGAGCGCGCCCAGGCCGATCGAGCCGCCCCAGTCCTGCGCGACCAGCGTCACCCCGCGCAGGTCGAGCGTGTCGATCAACCGCACCACGTTGTCGATGTGGTCGGCGAGCCGCAGCGGCTCGGGTGGCAGCTCGCTGCCGCCCATGCCGAGGTGGTCCATCGCGACGCACCGCCGCTCGCCGCGGAACTTCTTGATCAGCCGCCGCCAGTGGTAGCTCCAGGTCGGATTGCCGTGCACGAACAGCAGCGTCTGCTCGGCGCCCTTGGGGCCCTCGTCGGCGTAGTGCAGCCGCCCCTGCGGAGTCGACAGCCAGTGGCTGGGAAACTCGACGTGCCGTCGGACCTCAGGCGGGAGCTCGGCGGCAGGTCTAGCACCCGGCGCGGCGTCGGCCGGGCGGGCGGCGGGGGCTAGATTGGCATCGCCGACTGGCATGATTACGCTGGGGAGTGCTAGTGGTTGAGGAAGGCGGGCCCACTGCTGTGGCTGGGGTATCCGCCCCTCGAGGTAAGGGTGATTCAGCCCCGTGATTATCATCCAGGAGCACGCCGTGTGGCTAGCCTTACTGTCGAGAACTACCTGAAGACCATCGTGCACCTCGCCGGGGAGCACGAGGCGGAGACCATCGCCACCGGGCAGATCGCCGCCGCGCTGGGCGTGTCGCCCGGCACGGTCACCAGCATGCTCAAGACCCTGGCCGACAGCGGCCTGGCGACTTACACGCCGTACGAAGGGGTCCACCTGACTGCGTCCGGCGAGCGGCTCGCGATGCGGGTCATCCGCAGGCACCGGTTGATCGAGCTGTTCCTGGTGCAGACGCTCGGGCTCTCGTGGGACGAGGTCCACGACGAGGCCGAGAACATGGAGCACGCGGTCAGCGACTGGCTGGTCGACCGCATCGACGCCCAACTCGGCTTCCCGTCGGTCGACCCGCACGGCGAGCCGATCCCCGCGTCGGACGGCTCGATCGCCGCGCCGTCCGACGGGCCGTTGGCCGACCACCCGCCCGGCGTGCCGTTCCGGGTTACGCGTGTGGTGGACCAGTCGCCTGAGTTCCTGCGGAAGCTGAGCGACGCGGGGCTCGAGATCGGCGCCGAGGGTCGGCTGGCCCCGCCCTCGACCGAGGGCGCGTTGGTCGTCCAGGTCGACGCCGGGCGGCGCACGCTGAGCGCCGACGAGGCGTCGCGCGTGATGGTTGAGTAGACGCAGCGAAAGCGACAGCGCAGCAAAAAGGCCGCGTGGGGCGAACCCACGCGGCCTTCTCTTGTAACAAACTCCCGGTCGCTTGCGACGGAGTGGAGTCGCTTGAAGAAAGACGCAGGTCGAACAGCGCTGCGCGCTGCCATGTTACCGACCCGGGCCAATCAAATTAGTGGTCCTCCCGACGGAATGGCGACCGGAAAGTTTGAATCGTGTCCGCCGACGCAGGCGATTGCTTGCGGCCGGCGGTTGCTTGCGTGTGCGTGTAGTTATCGTCTCCCGGCGGCGGGCGACATGAGCCGGTTTGGCGCCGCCGTGGGACGGGCAAACCTACACAATAATCCTAGTCCGCGAAACCTTGCTGGCGAGCTTTTATTTCACGTTTCACGCTGTTGCAAACCGCGCGCCCACAGGGCCCCGCTATCGGGGTGGCGGGTGGCGAATCGGCATTGCCGGCGAGCGGCGGGCCTGCTAATTATCCGCCCCTGCGCCGCTCGCGAGGGGGAAACCGCAAGCCGAACCAACGCACGAATATGGGCCGTTACCGCCACAAGTCCGCCGCATTTCTGAGCATCGCTCTGGTATTCTGCCTGACCGCGGGGCTGTTCGCCGCGCAGCAGGGGGGGAAGGAGCCCACCTTCCGCGAACGATTGGTGCTGGGCCTCCAGGCGAGGCGCCCCTCGGAGGTCGAATTCATCGACGCCGTGGTGGACACCGTCGAGCGCGGCCGCCTGCCACGCAAGCTGGTCGACCGCACGTACTTCTGGGCGCGGGAGCGATCGCCGGTCCGCAACGGCAAGAAGTCGCACCGCCCCATCATCTACTTCCAGCCGGCGCTGACGATCCAGGCAGAAAAGCTGGGAATCACGATCGCCCGCGACTAAACGGCCGTTGGGGCGGCCTTCAGGGCGGCCTTCAGGCTGAGCGGCCTTGAAATTGTGCCGCCATCAAGTCGACCAATGGATCGCCGCAGGTTGCGCCGCATCCCGCCATCGGGTGGGCGGGCGCCGATAGTCAGCGGCCGCAAATTCCGGTATATTCAGGACTTGGATTTTGGTGGTCGTATTCTTTCCTCCCTCCCAGGCATCGGTTAGATGGCACGTAAAGTAGTAAGTCGCAAGGAATTACGTGCCGAGGCCGAGGCAGCCGAGAAGCTGGAGAAAGAAGCCCCCAAGAAGAAGAAGGCCGCCAAGAAGAAGACCACCCGCAAGACCAAGAAGGCCGCCGCCGAGGTCCGCCTCAAGGCGTTCTGGGGCGTCTTCAACCAGTCGCTCAAGCGGGTCGCGCTGTACGACTACAGCCAGAAGAAAGAGGCCGAAAAGAAGGCCGAAGAGCTGACCTCCAAGGGCAAGTCGCCGCACTTCGTGCAGCCGGTCAAGGAAGTCATCGAAGAAGCTTAGGGGACGCTCCGGTGGGGCAGCCCGTCGTGTTCTGGATTGCCTCGGTCCTCGCTTTGTCGCTGCTTGGCTCCCCCCACTCCGCCGGTGCGGAGCCTACCCAAGTTGTCGTAGTCGGGACGCAGCATTTTCTCACCGACATGCCCGCTGGGTTCACGCCGGGCCACCTGCGCGCGTTTCTGGTGAAGGCGGAGCCCGATCTGCTTGCGGTCGAGGCGCCCTTCAATGCTCCCGACCCGTGGAGCTACGCCCCCTACGAGTTATCGCGTGTGACCAAGCCGTGGGCCGACCAGCTTGGACTGGCGGTCGAGCAGTGCGACTGGTTGGAACCAACCTACCAGCTGCAACTAGGCCAGTGGCTGTCCGGGCTCCGCACCGCCGGGCACGGCGTTGAGCTGCAGCGGATCGAGGCGGTCTTCCAAGCGAAGAACGCTCAGCCGCTGACCTTCGAGCTCGCGAACTCCGACGCCAACTACGAGCTGTGGCGCCGTTACCACGCCGACCTGCAGCGGCTCGCCGTCGGCAAGTCTCCGTGGCAGGCGCGGAACGACCACATCGTCGAAAACGTCTGCAAGTTGGCCGAGCAGCATCGCGGCCAGCGGATCGCCGTGGTCTTCGGCGCGGCCCACGCCTACTACTTGGTCGACCACCTGGCCGGAGCGGACGGCGTTGAGGTGATCCCAGCCGGCCGGTTCCTGCCGCTCACCGACGCCGAGGTCCAGGAGCACACGCATCAAGAAGACCACCTCCAGGCGCTGCGCCTGCTGAACTTCGGCGCTGTCGGGCCGCAACAGCTCGACAAGTGTGCCGAGCACCTCGCGCACCTCGAGGGCGCCCCAGAGTTCGCAGGTGACTACTTGCTGTTCCACGGCAAGCTGCTGCTGCATCAGGGCAAGCCCGCCGACGCCTTGACCGACTTCAACGCCCTCGCCGAGTCGGGTGGCGATGCGGTTTCTCGATTCGACGGGGCCAGCCGCCTCGGCGAGGCAGCCCGCGTCTATGCGGCGATCGCGTTGAGCCAGCAGGGCGAATCCTCGGCGGCGCGCGAGCGGCTAGAAGCCGTTGCCGCGGATGAGAGCGTGACCACCCCGACGCGGCAGTGGGCCCGCCAGCTGCTGGCAGCGGCGCCAACCGCCACCGATTGAGCGCCACACGGGTCCGCCAGCGATAGGGCCCCTTTCCAGCTTGCCGGTTGCCGAAGCAAGCGTTGGCGCTATGATTAACTCCCCACCGCGCCGACCTGCCCGCGCTAGCCGCTCTGGCCCCCGCCCTCTAGCCCCAAGGAATCTGCATGGCTCAAGCCACCAGCACCGATTCGCTGCTCTCGCCCTACGACCTCCACGGACTTCAGCTGAAGAACCGCGTGGTGATGGCGCCCCTCACCCGGGGGCGGGCCGGCAAGGGCCGCGTGCCGCAGGCAGTAAACGCGACCTACTACGCGCAGCGGGCGTCGGCTGGGCTGATCATCTCCGAGGCGACTACCGTCTCGCCCCAGGCTAATGGCTGGAACGAGTCGGCCGGCATCTACACCAACCCGATGCAGCTGGGGTGGACCAAGGTCACCGAAGCCGTACACGACGCCGGCGGGCGGATCTTCATGCAGCTGTGGCACACCGGCCGCGCCTCGCACAGCGAGTTCCACGCCGGCGCCCCGCCGGTCGCCCCGTCGGCGATCGCGATCGACGGCGAGCACGCGCACACGCCGACCGGCAAGCAGCCCTACGAAACCCCGCGGGCGCTCGACACCGAAGAGATCCCCGAAATCGTCGAGGACTACCGCAACGCCGCCGCGCGGGCCAAGGAGGCCGGCTTCGACGGCGTCGAGGTGCACTCGGCCAACGGCTACCTGCTCGACGAGTTCCTGCAGTCCAAGACCAACCACCGCGACGACCGGTACGGCGGCAGTATCGAGAACCGCTACCGGATGCTCGGCGAGGTTATGGCCGCCGTCACCGAGGTGTGGGACTCGACCCGCGTCGGCGTGCGGCTGTCGCCCAACGGCTCGTTCAATGGCATGGGATCGCCCGACTACCGCGAGCAGTTCACCCACGCGTTCGAGCAGCTCGACCAGCTCAACCTGGCCTACCTGCACGTGATGGACGGCCTCGGCTTCGGCTTCCACGAGCTGGGCGAGCCGGTCACGCTCGCCGAGGTCCGCAAGCACTACCACGGCACGCTGATGGGCAACTGCGGTTACGACCGCGAGTCGGCCGACCAGGCGATCGCCAGCGGCGACGCCGACCTGATCTCGTTCGGCCGCCCGTTCATCAGCAACCCGGATCTGGCCGAGCGGTTCGCCAACGGCTGGCCCCTGGCGCCCGAGGCGCCGATGGAGGATTGGTACTCGCCGACCGGGGCCAGCGGGTACACCGACTTCCCGGCGTACGAAGCGACCGCGTAGCGGGCCTCGTTGTGGCCAAATCGCAAGGTGGTTGTGTTTCCGCAACAGAGTCGCGGGCAGATTGCCGGCGTTTTGCCGGGCTCTGGCGGCTGGCGCCTCGATTGCATCCTCCCGTGGCGGACTCCCTCCTCCCGCCCGGCGACTGCCTGCATGACGAAGCCGAACGCCTCCTCCGCTGCTCCCTCGACGGGCCGCATCCTGGAACTCGACGCCCTGCGTGGACTGGCCGCCGTCGCAGTGGTTCTGTTCCATTTCACCACGCGGTTTGAGGCGCTGTTTGGTCGCGCGACGCCGCTCGGCTGGTCGGTCTCCCTCGGCGAGTACGGCGTCGACCTGTTCTTTATGCTGAGCGGCTTTGTGATCCTGATGACGCTCGAGCGGACCACGGGCTGGTTCTCGTTCGTGTGGGGCCGGTTCAGCCGGCTGTACCCGGCGTACTGGGTCGCGGTTGGGTTGACCTTCGCGGTGGTCGCCTGGTTCGGGCTGCCGGGGCAGGAGGTCTCGCCGCGGGACGCGCTGCTGAACGTGACGATGGTCCAGTCGCTGCTCGGCGCCGAGCACGTTGACGGCGCGTACTGGTCGCTGCAGGCCGAGGTGATCTTCTACGCCAACATGCTGCTGCTGTTCCGCAGCGGCGTGTTCCGGCGGCCGCTGACCGCGGTGGTCGCTTGGGTCGCCGTGTCGGTCGCCGCCCTGCTGATCTCGTTGGGCGCCGAGCACGGCCTGCTGCCGGCCGCCGCCGCGCACGTCACCAAGCTGATGACCCTCGGCAGCCTGAAGTACATCCCGCTGTTCGGCGTCGGCATCCTGCTGTACTCGCTGAAGCAGCGGCGGATCGACAGCCTCGAGGCCGTGCTCGGCGTCACCCTCTGTTTGCTGGCCGACGTGCTGCACCACGGTGTGACCGCTGGCGTCGTCGGCATCGGGCTGGCGGGGCTGCTGGCCGCCGCCGTCCACGGCCGGCTGCCGTGGCTCAACCAACGCGGGCTGGTCTACCTCGGCGCGCTTTCGTACCCGCTCTACCTGGTGCACCAGAACATCGGCTACGTGATCATGCGTTCGGCCGAAGCCGCAGGCATCGCCCCGGGGCTTGGCGTCGCCGCCGCGGTGGCGGTCGCCGTCGTGCTGGCGGCGGCCTTGCACCACCTGGTCGAAGGGCCCTCGCTCGCCTGTCTGCGGGGCAGGCGTCCGCACCTCTCTTGGCTGAAGCTTGGGAACCGCCAAGACGCCAAGCCTGGCGGTTGGGTAGTGCCCGCCCGACCCGCTCGCGAGTCAGCACGATTGCCCACACTGATTGTCGGTTCGCGGACTGCCCCTAGCCCCTTGGCGACTTGGCGTCTTGGCGGTTCACTTCTTTATCGGGCGTCGAGATGCCGCCCGGCGGGCTGCAATCGCTCTCGCGTCCTGGCGGTAAGAACGCCGAACGTGGCCCCGCTACGCCGCCCGGGTCTTCTGTGCTAATTTATGGTTCGCTCTGGCAGTTGGAACCATCGAAAACCCGCAGAACCCGTATGACCATCGACGAAGCGCTGACCGCCGCCAAGGGCGCGGTCGCCGACGGCAAGCTGACCGACTCCGCCCTCGAGAACCTAACCGCCTGGCTCACCGAGGACCGCTACGCCGAGTACGCCGACCAGATTGTCGAGCACGTCGAGCGGGGCGACTGGCAGACCCTCGATGACGTGTTCTGGACCATCATCCCGTTCGGAACCGGCGGCCGCCGCGGCAAGATGTACCCGTTCGGTTCGAACGCCATCAACGACCGCACTATCGGCGAGAGCGCCCAGGGCCTGGCCAACTACATTAAGGACACGCTGGGCGAGGGGGCCGAGCTGTCATGCGCACTCTGCCGCGACACCCGCCACAACGGCGAGCGGTTCGCCAAGCTGTGCGCCGAGATCATGGTCGCCGCCGGCTTCAAGGTCTACATGCTGCAGGGCTACCGCAGCACGCCCGAGCTGTCGTTCGCGGTCCGCTACAAGAACTGCTCGACCGGCATCATGGTCACCGCCAGCCATAACCCTCCCAGCGACAACGCGGTGAAGGTGTACTGGAGCACCGGCGGCCAGGTGCTGCCGCCGCACGACAAGGGGATCATCGAGCGGGTGATGAACTGCCAGGAGATCATCCGCGTCGACTTCGACAAAGCCGTCGCGGACGGCGACATCGTGTTCTGCGAGAACGAGGTCGACAAGGCGTTCATCGAGAACGTTGTCGCGCAGGGCCGACCCGGCCCGCGGGAACTGAAGGTGCTGTACTCGCCGCTGCACGGCGTGGGCGCCACGGCGGTTGTGCCGGCGCTCTCCGGCGACGGCTTCAAGGACGTGGAGATCTTCGGCCCGCACGCCGAGCCCTCGGGCGACTTTCCCAACGTGCCGGGCCACGTGTCGAACCCCGAGCGGCCGGTGGTGTTCGACGCGATGATCGAGCACGCCAAGACCAGCGGCGCCGACCTGTGCGTCGCGACCGACCCGGACTGCGACCGCATCGGCCTGGCCGCGCCGGTAATCTCCGGCGGCAACGACTGGAAGACCCTGACCGGCAACCAGATCTGCGCCCTGCTGTGCGACTACGTCGTCGAGACCTACCCCGGCACGCTGACCCAAGAGCACTTTGTCGTGCAGACGCTGGTCACCACGCAGATGGTCCGCCGCATCGCCGACAGCTACGGCGCCAAGGTGGTGGGCGACCTGTTGGTCGGCTTCAAGTGGATCGCCGGCGCGATCGATGAGAACGGCCCCGACAAGTTCCTCTACGGCTGCGAGGAGTCGCACGGCTACATGACCGGCACCTATGCCCGCGACAAGGACGGCGCGGTCGCGTCGATGCTGGCGTGCGAGCTGGCCGCCAAGCTGAAGGCCAACGGCAAGTCGCTGCACGAGAAGCTCGACGATTTGTTCTGGCAGCACGGCTGCCACGCCGAGCGGCTGGTCAACGTGCAGATGCCGGGCAGCGAGGGCATGGCCGAGATGAAGAAGGTGATGGCCGCCTTCCGCACCGATCCGCTCGAGGCCGTCGGCGGCCTGCCAATCAAGCAGGTGCGGGACTACCTAAACAACGTCAAGATCGCCGTCGGCGGCACGGCTCCGTCGGCGCCGCTTGAGGGTCCGACCGGCGACCTCGTGATCCTCGACACGCAGGAAGAAGGGACTTACGTCGCCTGCCGCCCCAG
Source organism: Posidoniimonas polymericola (assembly GCF_007859935.1). Taxonomy (NCBI): domain Bacteria; kingdom Pseudomonadati; phylum Planctomycetota; class Planctomycetia; order Pirellulales; family Lacipirellulaceae; genus Posidoniimonas; species Posidoniimonas polymericola. Next base: position 324,989 of record NZ_SJPO01000008.1, read on the forward strand.
CGGCACCGAGCCGAAGATCAAATTCTACATGTTCGCCTACACGCCCGCCGAGCAGCTCCACGACCTCGACGAGACCAAGGCCGACCTCGAGGCGCGCCTCGACGAGATGGAAGCCGACCTGCGGAAGTTCGCCGGAGTTTGACAAGCAGCCGGCGAGCTACGCCTCGGCGGAAGCCCTGGTGAACGGCCCGATCGTCAGGAGAGCATGCTCAGGGGCAACCGCCGAGGCGTAGCTCGCCGGCTACTGAGGCTTGCTACTCATCGGCGTTGCGGAGAGCCTGCTCGGTCTTCAGGTCCTCGATCTGTTTGGAGAGCTCGGCCGCGACCTGCTGGAGCTGCTCGATCTCTTCGCGGCGCCGTTGCAGCTCGGTGTCGTTAGAGGAACGCTGGCGGAGGCGTTGCTCGATACTGTCGACCTCGGCTTCGAGTTCCTGGCGGAAGTCGCCCGACGGCTTGCCTTCCAAGGCCTCCATGCGTCGTAGGCTGAGCAGCTCGTCCTGAAGCTTAGTGAGCAGAACTACGTCGAGCTGGTTCTCCACGGCATTCTGTGGATCGACGATCGACCCGCTTTCTTGTGCCAACGCTTCGTAGGCATCTTGCTTGCGTTGAACCTCTCGCAGCACTTCCTCGCGTCGCCGCAGCAGTGACTGCAACAGGTCGTCGCTTCGCTCCCTGGCCGCGTTGTCTGGCGTGGTCGTGGCTGTCTCTGCCGCGGGCGCCGCTCCCTTGGCGCGCCGCACAAGCTGCAGCAAAGCGTTAATCTGCTTGTGCGTGCTTTCAGACTGGCTCACCACCAGCCCGTGTTCGCCAGATGCGTTGATTCCGGCGCGGCTCTCGTCGGCCCAGGTGTCTGGCTGCACTACGGCCGCAACGAGCTCTTGCAACTCCTTGGGGGGGATCCCGAGATCGGAAGCTTGGTAGACTCTTGTGGTCACCTGATCGTCACGGTCCTTAGGCTCCGCGGCCTGTTCGCCCGGTGGAACCGCCGCGAGCTGCTCCAGCACCTTTGCCAGCTCGCGGTGCCCGGCGTAGGTCTGCCGCACGAGCAGGTCGCCATTGGAGAGGGCCTCGATCTCGGCTTCGCCCTTGTTCTCGGACCAGGTGTGGGGAGCGACGATCGTGATAAACGTCTGCCGCAGTTGCTCGGCGTCGTAGCCGAGTCTGCTGGTCGGGTAGAGCTTGGTTGACGAGTGCGTTTCAGCCTCTTCTTGCCCCGTGATGAGCAGCACCTCGTTTGCGATCACATGCGTCAGGTCGAGCCGCGCTAGCATCAGGTTCAAGGCGGATTCGAGGCTGATGTTTCGCAGGTTGATTGTGACTGGCTCGTCGGTCCCGATTCCTAGGTCGTCGAACGCCTTCTCGTCAAGCTGAATCTCGATTTCGTACTCGTTCCGCAAGAAGTCGATGCACTCTTCCAGCGGGATGTCGAGAAATTCGAGACCCTGTCTGGTTAGCGGCTTGCTGAGAGCGGCTTCGATTTTGGCGACTGATTCGCTCTGCGGTCTGAGGCGGCTCATGAGCGCAGACGCCGGAGGATTCTGAACGGGGGCGATGGCGGGTTCCGGGGAGCTTTGGCTGGCCGGCGCCGCGGCGACCGCGAACTCGCTTTCGCTGACCACTTGCTCAACCGCGTGCTGCAGCGGGACTGCGCCGCCGCCCTCATCGGTACCTTGCGAGTACGCCAGGTGGACGCCCAACGCCAGCACGGCGACGCCGGCGGCGGTGAGCGGGATCAGCAGCTTGGGGATTCCTAAGGCGTGCATGGCGCTAAGTTCCTCGGCGGCGATGGGGTTAACGGTGGGATTGGCATTGAGTTCAGCGGTTGTCCCGGTTCCGCCGCAGGCTACGGCCGTGGCGGTGGAGATCAGCGATTCGGGCAACGCGGCCTCGGCGCGGGTCGCCTTCAGCACGGCGACCACCGCCGCCAGCGTGACGCCGCGGCGGCGCAGCCGGGCGCGGAGCTCGCTCTTGCCACGCTTCAGCCGGCCCTCGAGCGCGGCGACCGAGATGCCGAGCTCGGCGGCCGTTTCGACGTTGCTCTTGCCGGCCAGGTACCGCAGCACCAGCGGGCGGCGGAGCTTGTCGGGCAGGGCGGTCAGCTCCTCGTCGGCGACCATGCCGTCGTGCCGGGCGAGCAGCTCGTCCAAGGGGTCGGCGTGCAGGACCACATCGCCCTCCAGGTTCTGCGTGGCGCCGTGCGGGCCTGCTCGGCGGACGCGGCCGCTCACCCGCAGGGCGACGCCGTACAGCCAGGCCGACAGCGACGCCCGTCGGCGGATCTTGCGGACCGACTCGGCCAGCACCAGGAAGGTCGCCTGGAACGCGTCCTCGGCGTCCTCGGGGCAGAAAGTGTTGCGGCGGCAGACCCCCAGCACCAGCGGGCCGTGCCGCTCGACGAGCTGGCCAAAGGCGTGCTCGTCCCGCTCGGCGGCGAACCGGGCGAGCAGTTGGGCGTCGGTCGGCTCGGCGGCGAGCTGACCGGAGGCGGCGGGCGCCTCACAGTCCTCGTCGGTCGTCAGCTTCAGCGCGGGTTGGGCGTGGGGCATCGGCGGCGTGCTCGCTGCGGTTGGGTTGCTACATCCGTAGTGCCGTGGACAGAGTGACCCCGGGCGCGAGAAATCTGAGGAAATCAGGAAAAGCCCGCTCATCGTAGAGCAGGGGAGGGCGGCATGGCAAAGAACCGCAAAAAATAGCCGGCGAGCTACGCCTCGGCGGATGTCCCAGGGAACGCACTCCTGACGATCAGAGCGAACCCCAGGACTCTCGGCGAGGCGTAGCTCGCCGGCTAATGGGAGTGTTATTCCTTGGCATTCCCGCAACGCTAGCAGGGGGCCAGCAGGGGAAACGCCACTTTCCGGCCAGGCGCGGCGGTTCTAAGCTTACTTATTCCGCCCATGCCCGAAGACGCCGCCCCAGACGAGCCCGCTGTTATCGAGTCGACCCCGGCCGGGGACACCGGCGCCGCTGCGCCGGAACTGCCGAAGACGCAGGGCGAGTTCTTCGCCCGCGCGGCAGAGAAGGTCAAGAGCAAGTTCCCCACCACGCCGGGCGTGTACCTGTTCCACGACTCGGCCGGGCGGGTGATCTACATCGGCAAGGCGAAGAACCTCCGCGCGCGTGCCGGCAGCTACTTCCTGGCCGCCGCCGCGGCCGACGCCCGCACCCGCGACCTGGTCCGCGAGGCGCACGACATCGAGTGCGTCGAGTGCGACAGCGAGGTCGACGCGATGCTGATGGAGGCGCGGCTGATCAAAGACATCCAGCCGAAGTTCAACAAGGAGCTCCGCGACGACAAGTCGTTCCCGTACCTGCAGATCACCACGCACGAAGACTTCCCGCGGGTCGAGATCACCCGCACGCCGAAGTCGTCGGCGGCCAAGCTGTACGGGCCGTTCACCAGCGTGTACGCGCTGCGCGGCGCGTTGCAGGTGCTGCAGCGGATCTTCAAGTTCCGCACGTGCAGCCTCGACATCGAAGACGGCGACGAGCGGTGGCGGTGGTTCCGCCCCTGCCTGCTGGCGTCGATCGACCAGTGCACCGCGCCGTGCAACCTGCGGGTCAGCAAGGAGGACTACCGCCGCGACATCGCGCGGCTCAAGACCTTCCTCGACGGCGGCAAGAAGAAGCTGCTCCGCGAGCTGCAGGCCGAGATGAAGGAGGCCGCCGCCGAGCTGCGGTTCGAGAAGGCGGCTCGGCTTCGCGACGAGATCACGCTGCTCGAGCGGCTCGACGAGCGGGGCGACCTCGAGAAGGACGCCCAACCCGAGGTGTTCTACGTCGACCCCAAGAAGGGCCTGGCCGGGCTGCAGAAGGTGCTCAAGCTGCCCGAGCCAATCCGCGTGATCGAGGGCGTGGACATCGCGCACCTGGCGGGGCAGGAGACGGTCGCCAGCCTGGTGCAGTTCATCGACGGCCTGCCGTTCAAGCCGGGCTACCGCCGGTACCGCATCCGCGAGGTGCAGGGAATCGACGACTTCGCCAGCATCCGCGAGGTAGTCGCCCGGCGTTTCAAGCGGCTCGAGGAGACCGACCAGGCGTTCCCCGACCTGCTGCTAGTCGACGGTGGCAAGGGCCAGCTCTCGCGGGCGATGCAGGCGTTCGAGTCGCTCGGCATCGAGCCGCCGACCGTGATCTCGCTCGCCAAAAAAGAGGAGCTGATCTACCGCCCCGGCGAGAGCGAGCCGATCGAGCTGAGCCGCAACTCGTTCGCCCTGCGGCTGCTGCAGTACGTGCGGGACGAGTCGCACCGCTTCGCCCAGCACTACCACCACTTGCTGCGGCGGAAGCGGACGCTGGGGGAGTAGGGCAGGAGCAGGCGTGGGGGCAACACTGGAGGGTGCCGGGGGCGCTCCGCGCTAGCGGAAGCCCCCGAGATGTACTCACCCCTGGCCAGTACCTCTCGGGGGCTTCCCTGGCGGGAGCGCCCCCGGCACCCGAGAACGCCTCTCGGCCGGCGGCCCTTGCCTTCGCGGCCCATTCCGCGGAAGGTAATGGGTCCCCCCGACCGCGGCGAGGCGTAGCTCGCCGGCTCCTTGAAACCATTCCCCGCGACTCTTCGATGCTCGCCCTCGTCACCGGCCCCGGCGGATTCCTTGGCCGGTACATTGTCGAACAACTGCTCGCCCGCGGCGATCAGGTACGCGGGCTGGCGCGGGGCGACTACCCCGAGCTGGCGGCCGCGGGGGTTGAGATGCACGCCGGCGACCTGGCCGACCGCGAGGCGGTGAACCGCGCCGTGGAGGGGGTCGACTGCGTGTTTCATGTCGCCGGCAAGGTCGGCGTGTGGGGCCGCTGGTACGACTACTTTCAGTCGAACGTGCAGGGGACGCTCAACCTGCTCGGCGCATGCCAGGATTCGAATGTCGACCGGATGGTGTTCACCAGCAGCCCGAGCGTCACATTCGACGGGCGGCACCAGAAGAACGTCGACGAGTCGGCGCCGTACCCTACCAAGTGGCTTGCCCACTACCCGCACTCCAAGGCGATCGCCGAAAACTTCGCGCTGTCGATGAACGGCCAGCCGCTGGCCGACGGGCGGGAGTTCAAGGTGTGCGCTCTGCGGCCCCACCTGGTGTGGGGGCCGCGGGATCACCACCTCACCGCGCGGCTGATCCAGCGGGCCCGCTCCGGCCAGCTCCGCCGCGTTGGCGACGGCCACAACCTGGTCGACACGATCTACGTCGAGAACGCCGCCGAGGCGCACCTGCTGGCGGCCGACGCGCTCGCCGAGCCCGACAGCTCAGTGGCCGGCAGCGCGTACTTCGTCAGCCAGGGCAAGCCGGTCAACTGCTGGGGCTGGATCGACGAGATCCTCGCGCTGGTCGACCTGCCGCCGGTCGACAAAGCGGTGTCGGCCCGCAAGGCGGTTGCGGCGGGGCTGACGCTCGAGCGCTGGCACCGGCTGACCCGCAACTGGGAGGAGCCCCGCATGACGCGGTTCCTGGCCCGGTCGCTCTCGACGCACCATTACTTCAATATCGAGGCCGCCAAGCGGGACTTCGGCTACCTGCCGCGGGTCTCGACCGAAGAGGGCATGCGACGGCTCGGGGAGTGGCTGAACCAACCCAGCGGTTAGTCCTGCGGTAGCCCACCCCGCCAGGGGTGGGACTAGCCCGGCAGCAGGATTGTCCCACTCCTGGCGGGGTGGGCTGTGCTATGGCGGCACTTTCCCTGGGAAGACTCCCTCACTTTCCGGCCCCCGCCGGCGCAAGTACAATCAGCGATTCGCTTTAACCGATCCGGGGGAGCCTCCATTCCCCTTTCGCCTTTCCCCCTTCCCATTTCTGACGATGCTCCGCACGCACACCTGTGGTGAACTCCGTGAATCCGACGCCGGCTCGGTCGTGACCCTCTGCGGCTGGGTCGACAGCTACCGCGACCACGGGGGCGGCCTGTTCGTGGACCTCCGCGACCGGTACGGCCTGACGCAGATTGCGTTCAACCCGCCCGACACGCCCGAGGCGTTCATCGAGGCCTCCAAGGACCTGCGCGCAGAATTTGTGATCCAGGTTACCGGCAACGTCGCGGCCCGGCCCGAGGGGCAGCACAACCCGAAGCTCGCCACCGGCGACATCGAGCTCCGCGCCACCGAGTTCAAGCTGCTCAACAAGGCCAAGACCCCGCCGGTCTCGCCGTCGGCCAAGGTGACCGACCTGCCGGGCGAGGAGCTGCGGCTCGAGCACCGCTTCCTCGACTTGCGTCGGCCGGTGATGCAGCGCGCCATGATGCTCCGCGACAAGCTCACCAAGCGGATGCGCGACTACTTCGAAGAGCACGGCTTCATCGACATCGAGACCCCGATCCTCGGCCGCAGCACGCCGGAGGGGGCCCGCGACTACCTGGTCCCCTCGCGGGTGCACCACGGCCACTTCTACGCGCTGCCGCAGTCGCCGCAGTTGTACAAGCAGGTCCTGATGATGGCCGGCTACGACCGCTACGTGCAGGTCGCCCGCTGCTTCCGCGACGAGGACCTCCGCGCCGACCGGCAGCCGGAGTTCACCCAGGTCGACCTCGAGATGGCCTTTGTCGAGCAGGAAGACATCACCGGCATGATCGACGGCTTGGTCGAGAAGCTCGCCAAGGAGGTCCTCGACATCGACGTCCAGCTGCCGCTGCCCTGCATGACCTACGACGAGGCGATGACCCGCTTCGGGCACGACGCGCCCGACCTGCGGTTCGGCCTCGAGATTGTCGACCTGACCGACATCGCCCCCCAGAGCGACTTCGGCGTGTTCAAGTCGGTGGTCGAGTCGGGCGGCCACGTCCGGGCGATCTGCGTCAAGAAGGGCGCCGAACACTACAGCCGCCGCGGCATCGACGCGCTGACCGAGTTCGTCAAGGGCTTCGGCGCGAAGGGCCTCGCCTGGTTCCGCGGGGAGAAGGGCCCAGAAGGCAACCCCGTGCTGAACAGCAACATCGCCAAGTTCTTCTCCGACGAGCTGCTGGCCGAGATGGGCGAGCGGCTCGGCGCCGAGGAGGGCGACCTGATCCTGTTCTCCGCCGACAAGTGGCTCGGCACCTGCAAGGTGCTGCACGCGCTGCGGACCAAGATCGGTGAGGAGATGAAGCTGTACGACCCGAAGGACATGCACTTCAGCTGGGTCGTCGAGTTCCCGATGTTCGAGCGGGCCGAGGACGCCGACAACCCCCAGGCCGAGGGCAAGTGGTCCGCCATGCACCACCCGTTCACGGCGCCGCTGCCCGAGCACCTGGAGTTCCTCGAGTCCGACCCGGAGAAGTGCCGCGCCCAGGCATACGACCTAGTGATCAACGGCTCGGAGGCAGGCGGCGGCACCATCCGGATCCACGACGCCGAGACCCAGAGCAAGGTCTTCACGCTGCTGGGCATCGACAAGGAAACGGCCCAGGACCGCTTCGGCTTCCTGCTCGAGGCCCTGCAGTACGGCGCGCCCCCGCACGGCGGCATCGCGTTGGGCCTGGACCGGATGGTGATGCTGTTCGGCGGCATCGACAACATCCGCGACGTCATCGCCTTCCCGAAGACCCAGAAGGCGTCGGACCTGATGACCGGCGCACCGGGCACAGTCGACGCGCGTCAGCTGAAGGAGCTGGCGGTGAAGGTGGATATGTAGGGGGCAGTAGGTTTGCCTTGCGGCTAGTCGCGGTGGTATACTGCCGGTATGGACGAGCAAGTCGACGCGATCTACGAAAACGGCATTCTGCGGCCGAGCACGCCGCTGAACCTGCCTGAGGGTGCGCACGTCCGGGTAGTCATCGGCCGGGCCACGGATGAGGCCGATGCTACAGGCGAATCGCCATCGCCGCAGAGCGACCTTTGGCAGATCGCCGACGAGACTCCGCAGCCGGCGGATGCCCAGCAATGGTCCTCCGCAGATCACGATGAGCTGCTGTACGGCGATCCCGATGGGCCAGCGTAGATGGGGCGACCTCTGTTGCCGCCGCCAATTGGTTTAGCGCCCTCGTGCGGAACGTGCCGCGGCGCCTCAAGTGCTGCACGCTCCTTGCCTCGCTTGCCGGTAGTGCACGGACCACGAACTTTGTCTTCGAAAAATTGGGTGAGGCGGCCGCCTACTAGGGGTATCGCGAAAGTTCTCGCAGAATGAACCTATTCTGGTCCCAGGGATCTATCAGTAGCGGCCTATTGCTTAACCTGATAATTGGATCTAGATCGGCTCGGCAGCGGCGACTTCGCTATTAACTGGGAGTCGACCTTTCTATTTCTTGGAAGTCCGCGTCGGTTAGGAAATGGCCATGAAAATCTACGTACCGCCAAGGATTCCGAAGCGAAGCCGCCCCGACGAACTTAAGAACGTTATCGAGAAACTGGAGGCCGCTGGAATCAAAGTCGCTTCAACTTCCAGGATTGGAGATATCCAACGACTCTTCGCGAATGGAAAAGGAAGAGTCGATCCTGATGATCCTCGTTTCGAACGTGCGATTGAGAGTGTACGCGACCTTCAATCTCTTAGCTTCATTCTGGACCAACACGACCTTAACGCAGCCGACCCTGCATTCAAACGACTTCTGTCCAGCGTTGTGAAAGATTCGGATCTTCCACAAAAGGATCGCGTCAATTCTAGGGGACGCGACGCTGTTTTCGAACTCCATGTTGGCGGGGCTTGCATCGCGGCTTCGTTCGATGACGTTCGCTATGAGGAGCCAGACATTACGTTCGGTTTGGATGGAGTACGATACGGAATGGCCGCAATGCGAGTAAAGAGTGAAGCAAGTGTGAGCAAACGCGTGCGGGACGGCGTGCGCCAGGTGAAGAAATCAGGACTGCATGGTGTTGTAGTTCTCGATACCGCCTTGGCGTTCAATCCACAGAATCGGATTTTCCCGAAACCGGTATCTGATCGAGAGTTCATCACTGGCTATCGACGCGTATTAGCCGATAAGTGGAAGGTTTTAGACCCCATACTACGACCTCTTTTGAATCATCGCCTAGTGTTGGGGTTGATAGCGCACGACCATATGGTGCGACAGAAGTTGGACGGAGAGTGGTACTGGCAAAGAATGTCAGGTGAGCTGTTTCCGCCTGACCAACTGGACGATGACAAAGCAACGTTCGAGCGCATATTGAGATTCTACAATATGGGTCAGCCAAACCATTTCTACGGGTAGCCGTTAAGCGGCACTGGACTGGGCGGGCGCTCGAGGAAAGGTCTGGGGCAGGTTCAGCGCGCTGGCGATCCTTCCGAAGAACCAGCAACCGCCGCTCGGTAGCGGCGACCAGCTATTAGCCCCCATCTACTCCCCGGCCTTCAGCACCACCCGGTACCGCGCCTCGCCCGACTCGAGCCGCGCCATGGCCTCGTTGATCTGGCTCATCGGGTACTGCTCGGTCAGCGGTTTGATGTCGTGGCGGGCGCAGAACTCGAGCATCTCCTTGGCGCGGACGATTGCGCCGGTTGGCGACGCGCTGATTGATTTTTGGCCGGCGATCAGCGGGAACACGGTCGCCTCGATCTTCTCGGCGGCGCCGACCAGGTGCAGCGTGCCGCCCGGGCGGAGGGTGTTGATATAGGCATCCCAGTCCAGGGACGCGTTGACGGTCACCAGCACCATGTCGTAGGAGCCGGCGGCCGACTTGAGCGCCTGCTCGTCACGCGAGTTGAGGAAGTGGTGGGCGCCCAGCTGGCGGGCCTCGTCCTCCTTCTCCGGCGAGGTGCTGAACGCGGTCACCTCGCAGCCCCACGCGTTGGCGAACTGCAACGCCATATGCCCCAGGCCGCCAATGCCGACGACCGCCACGCGGGCGGTCGGGGCGATGTCGTTCTCAACTAGCGGGTTGAACACCGTCAGCCCACCGCAGAACAGCGGCCCGCAGTCGACCGACGAGACGCCCTCGGGGATCGGCAGGCACCACGCGGCCTGCGCCCTGACGCGGTCGGCGAAGCCGCCGTGGCGGCCGACGATGGTCCCCTCGGCGTCGGGGCAGCGGTTCTGGTAGCCCGACAGGCACTGGTCGCACCGCAGGCAGGAGCCCGACGTCCAGCCGACGCCGACCCGCTGGCCGACCTCGAGCCCACGCACGCGGTCGCCTACCGCGGCGACGCGGCCGGCAACCTCGTGCCCGCCGACAAACGGGTATTGGGAGATGCCCCAGTCGTTCTTCTTCATGCTGAGATCGCTGTGGCAGACGCCGCAGAACTCGACCTCGACTTCGACATGGTCGGCCGCGAGCTCACCGGGGTCATACTCGAATGGCTCGAAGTCGGCTTCGGGAGCAGACGCGGCGTAGGCGTGGATCATTCGGAGATCTCTCGGCAAAGGTTTGGGGCAGGGAGTCGGAGCCGTTCAGCCGTCGATTATGCAGGCGCTAGAGGCGTCCGTGCTAGGCTCGGCATCGCATGCTACTGTCGAGGCAAGGTTAGGGGACGGGCCGGTCGGTTCAGAAGTCCCCGGGGCTGTGCCTTCCGCTGTCCTGACGCGGCGGGCGACCTGGTTCCCAATCCGACCGCTGCAGCTCTGCGACGGCTTCGTCGGACGGTCGCCGGGCCGTTGAGCGGTTAACCGAGGGAGAATTCTCTACCGGTTGCGCAAGCGGCTCTTTACCTCGCGCAGAAGTCGTTGCGCAACAACTTGTTTGGTTGACGGCCACCGGGAAGCCGAACACGATCAACCGAAGCGCTGCCGCCGGTTTGCGGCGTGTCGATACAGGCGATCGAACACCTAAGGAGCGACCTCATGACTCGGACTCTACCTGTGCTCGCGGCCACCGCGGCCGCGGCGACCCTGTTTGCTGCTGCGGCAAACGCAGCACTCTTCTCAGACGACTTCAACGACGGCGCCGCCGGGACCCGGTGGTCGATCGTCAGCCAGCAAGAGGGCGAAGTTGGTCCCGATGGCAGCGTTGACTTCGCCTTCGATTACAGCACGCTGGGCATCGCCAACCCCAGCGGCGGCACGGACACCACCGGCGTGTTCGTGCAGGTCAACAAAGTCGACGACGGCCCCGTCAACGAGGGCGAGTCCTACGCCATCTACCCCACCGGCATGAGCTTCTCGGGCAACTACACCCTGCTGGCCGACATGTTTGTCTACAACGACGGCGGTGGCGGATCGACCGAGCACGGCATGGCCGGCCTGTTCCTCGACAACAACGCCCCAGTCGCCCCTTACGAATTCGGCGCTTCCGGCGGGCCGCTCGCGTGGGTCTACTCCGGCGAAGGCGGCGACGGCACCGGCGACCTCGGCATTTACGCCGAGGGCAACGCTACCAGCACGGGGTACACCGGCCTTGGCGACTACGCCGACCAGCCGGTCCTCCCGGCAGGCTTCGACGCCTCCGCTGGGCCAGCATCGACCAACCCGCGTGGCTCGTGGGTAAAGGTCGGCGTTCGCGTCAACGGTGACCTTGTTAGTTACATGCTCAATGGCGTCGTGATGGACACCTACGACAACAGCGGCGGGTTCTACAGCGGCGGCAACATCCTGCTGGGCGGCATGGACGTCTTCAACTCGGCGAACGGCGCCAACGGCGTCATCATCGACAACGTGGTAGTTACGCCCGAGCCGGCCAGCGTCGCGCTGGCGCTGCTCGGCTGCCTAACCGCCGTGGGGCGCAAGCGTCGCCGCTAGGCGTTGCTGAGTTCATTCGCGTAAAAGAGCCTCCCTGAGCACGCTTGCCAGGGGGGCTCTTGTTGTTTGAGGGAGTTTGCTAGGCAGGCGTCTGCACGCGTCGGTAGACCGCCTCGACGATACTGTACACGCCGTAGCAGAACAGCCCCGCGGCGACCGCGGCCATCAGCCACGGGCCGTACGCCTGGGCTCGGATCCAGTGGAGCGCTTCGGGCAGGCCGCCGGCCTTCTCGGGGTTGGTGGTCACCGCGGCGTAGACAATGAAGCCGCCGATGATGGCGAACACCACGCCACGTTACGCCGTTAACCCTCTGACAGTAGTAAGATTGGTCTTGATGCGGTGGCTTGGTCGCCTTAGAGGCGGTGTGGAAGAT